>JAZLHO010000066.1:0-21294 GCA_045616865.1 Lachnospiraceae bacterium
ATAATAAGATAACAATAAACATGCTTGTTGAATCGGCAAACAACTCCAGTATGGCAAGCAGACTTATAAGTGCCTACATGCCATTATTGGTTCAAGGAAAGTTGAAACTATCGGTTATCCAGGGAACTCCGCAGACATTCACAATTACCATGAACATTGTTATTCCTAACCGTACTGCCGTAATAATTACAGAGGCTGTTCAGTATCGGTCATCTGCTGTCGGGACTATAATACATGACCCTGCTATTGTGCATGATATGACCGACAGCTTTGAGAACAGCAAGCGCTTTGCAAGACCTATGATGACTGCCTATGACGACAGCTTTGCCAGAAATATTATTGAAGTTTTCTTTGAGGAATATGGTATACCCGGAAGCCTTGACGTTATCAAAAGCGGATTAAATCCGTTATATATGACAGTGGAAGATTATGGCAGGGTTCTGCGGGAGTTCAAGCATCCTGCAGATCAGTATCAATGGCGCTATGACGAGTTTGCTCGCTTTAAGGAGGCAATGGACGAGGTGCTGAAAAATTCCCGTTTCCGAGAGATTTTGTCTCTTACGAAATTAAGAGAGATTGTAGAGACAGGTCGTTGCCGAATGCCGTCAATGTATTTCTTTGATGCCGGAATCTGGTATCTGGATGCACAGGACTGCATCAATATCCTTGATGGTTACATCCACTATCTGGAAACAAATCCTAATTTCCAGGTCATCTTGCTGGAGGATGAACAGCTTTTCATGCCAAACTCCTGCTGGCATATAAAAAACAATAAGCATGTCATGATTCACTCATGGAATATAGATAAGCCTGTTATGGTCTATTCTGATCAGCTGATGCTGATAGACGAATTCCAGAGACATTTTGACAGCCTTTGGTCGCAAACTGACATTTACGGAAGTAAACGTCATGTTATAGGTGAACTGATTACACTGAGAAATCAATGTGCAAAGCATCTGAATGGCTAAAGCGTCAACTCGGAAAAAAGATCTATGGTTATTTGTTGCAAGTCGTTTAGAAATCTTTTCTGTAAATGAATTTGCTAAGAATTACAAAGAGATTTTTATTACTAAAGGTGTAGAAAAGATCAAGACTTATTTTTCTGACAAGTAAAAACAAAAGAGTATATGGTAGATTATGAAATACTACTCAGGAAATAACAAACCTTATATTTATGTCTCATTTTCAGAAATGAATGAGGAGCAGGTAATGCCTTTACTTGATAAACTATCAAGTGAAAAGGTTTTGTTTTGGCATGGAGAAAAGAGTACAAAAAGAGAACAGAAACGAGTTGAAGGAGCTCATGCGGTTCTCCTTTTTGTTTCTCAGGATTATTTGCAGGATGAGAACTTCCGAAAAATAGTTGATGAAGCCGTAAGATGCAATAAAAACATTCTCACTGTTTATCTGGAGGATGTTGAGTTGGATTCCTGGGGACATATGCAGCTTGACAGTGCACAGACATTGTCAGTTAAAAATTATTCCGGAATTGAAGCGTTTTATGAAAAACTGAAGGAGTCTGCAATATTCCGGGATATGAAAGTGACTGTGCAGCAAAAACGGTTCAGACGAAACACAGCTCTATCGGCAGTGTTGATTCCCGCCATTTCCGCATCACTAATATTTGCTGCCATTGTTTATCCGCTTTTAATTGTTCCGGCTCAGGAGCAACAAGAGGAATTGGAAGTATTCGGTCTTAAAGGCCTGACGCAGGAAGAACTGGATGCTATAACTGATATCAATATAATGGGTACGAATGTATATACCAATGTCAGAGATGTCGGAGTATCTCAGACTTCTGAAGATGGTCGAATTGGATTTGATGTGTTTTACAATGACGGAACCAGAGTGGGAGAGGCTACAGAAAGAGGAGATATTTCAGATCTTTCAAGCCTTAAAAATCTTAAAAATCTGAAGGTACTTCGTATTTGCGCAAACAGCATCACTGATCTGTCACCTCTAAAAGATTGTCCGAACCTTGAAAGAATAGTTGTCGAGAATAATCCGATCCGTTCTCTGGAAGGCTTGGAAAATCTGAATAATCTTTGGGAACTCTCGATTAACTGCACGGATATAGATGATCTTACACCGATTCAGAATCTCCCGAATCTTAGAATTTTGTGCTTTCAGTTTACTCCTGTTTCAGAGATTCCGGACATGCCGGTGATACGCAGAATTGAAAACCTGTATACGCAGGGCTCTCGCGTCACATCTATACCGTATCTGGGAGAACACGAATCATTTGGGCAAATAGTCATAAACAGACAGTATGGCGAAGGCAGAATCAAAGATTATTCTTTCCTTAAGGATATTCATGAATTGGATCGTTTCAGTACAGATAATGCTAAGATCGAAGAACTCAAGCCGTACCTGGAAGGGAAAAAGATACGTGAGATTAATTCAGCAGGAATGGATATGACTTCTCTGAAGGAGCTTGACTGGCTTAATGTTACAGAGCGGCTGGACGTATGCCATACGGAATCACTGATATCTCTGGAAGGAATAGAACATTTTGAAGGGATAGAAGTACTAGTACTAAAGGGCTGTGATAACCTCATGGATTTGACACCATGCCTTAAGCTTAAAAGTTTGAAAGTACTGGAGCTATATGAATCACAGAGAAATCTTGCAGAAAGTCAGCTTGAAGGAGCGCCCTTTGAGATAAAGTATGTATATGATTGATAAAAAATATAGCTATGAAAATTATTTAGGCGATGAAGACTTTGTATTTATGCGCTGCGCAAATGCAGACAGAGCAAGGTCTGTTAAGCTTGCGGAAAAGATGACAGAGTCAGGTATAAAACTGTTCTTTGACATTCAGGGAAGCCGTGATGCAGAGGTACCTTCGAAGATTGCAGAAGCTATTGATAAATGTGAGACGGCAGTATTTATCATGTCAAAAAAAGCATGCGACAGCCTTGAATTCAGAAACAATATAAATTATGCGATTGAACAGAAAAAGCATATCGTCTGCATAAGACTTGACGGGGAGGAATTTTCTCACGGACTGGATATGCAGCTGGCAAATATCCCGACAGTTGACTATACAGAATATGACTTACTGGAAAAAGAACTTATCGACAGGGAAGTAATCACTCAGGATGTTAAAGGCGCAAAACCTGTTAAAAGAAATGTGAACCAGGGTAAGCAGTTTCTGCTTGCGGCAGTTATAGTTGTGGCCGCGGCAGCATTTGCGCTTGGCGCTAAAGCGATTATTAAGGACAGAGTAAACTATTATAATTCTGCAGAATACCTGTTCCGTGATGTTGACGGAAGTGATTATCTTAATGTATCAAAGTACGGTGAAGAGGCGATTCAGGCACTTGAAGGAAAAACAGTTCAGGTGCTTGATCTCTCGGGAAGTACAATCAATACGCTTGAAGGAATTCAGAAGATAAATATTGAAGTACTGGATATAACTGATTGCAACAATCTCAGAAGACTGGATCAGCTTAACGGCTGCAGTAATTTACACACGGTAAGATTGAGCCAGAATCTGATAAAATATATACCTCAGGAGTTAGGTCATATTGAATTCGAAATAATCAAGTAAGGAGAAGCGCATGGTACCCGCATATGAAGGAAAAGAAGCATATATCTTTGTGAGCTATGCGCATAAAGACTCTGCCACAGTACTTCCGATCATTGAGAAGCTATATGAACAGAAATACAGAATCTGGTATGATGAAGGCATAGCACCGGGAAGTGAATGGCCGAAGAATATTGCGGATCATCTGAACGGAGCATCTGCAGTACTTATATTTGTATCGCAGAATTCGCTGGATTCGGAAAACTGTGAGAATGAAGTGAGCAGAGCATCAAAAAGTGACAAGTTACTTATTGAATATAAGCTGGCAAAAGAAGAACATAAGCTCCTTAAACAGAAAATTGTTGAAGGGAGCTGTAGGACGGTTTGCAGCGAAACTGAACTTACTGATTCAATTCCGGCGCAGTACATCGGCGACGGAAGCGGATATGAAAGAAAGATCGTAAGGAATCGCTACGGAGCATTTTGGAATGCAATGCTTGCTCTCGCGGGACTTTTGGTTATTGCTATTGGTGTCGGGCTGTATGGGCTAAGCCAGGGCCGGTTTGATGATTATCTTCCGGGAGTGAATACCGAAACAAGTGTCAGAAAAGAAAGCCAGATTATCAGAGAACAGCCTGAGGCGGCAGCGCAGCTTGATAACGGTCTTATCGAGACAGCCGTTCTGATGCAGAGTGAGAAAACTCAATTAAGCGAAAAACTCACATTTGAAAATGAGGAGGACAAGGCAAACATTATTCATAACCTTGGGTTTGAACAACTGGAGCATGAACCGACTTACATGGACCTGACCGGAGTGCAGAATGATTCTGTATGCCTTGAGTATGTCACAGATACTACATTAATGTATCTTACATATCTTCCGAATCTGCGGGAACTTGAAATACACCGTGGAGATATAGATTGTCTTGAAAATCTCAGAGAATGTCCGAAACTGGAAACTGTCAGATTGAGAAAAGATGTGTTTCCTGTTGATATTCCGGAGAATGTCAGATTCAGAGTGGTGCTTCAAAACTGAGTTTTATAAGGAAAAGATACAATGGATATAAAAGCATTTTCGGGAAAGAATATAGTGCAGATAGAAGAAGTTGCCGACAGTCTTTCCCTGCAAAATCAAGAAAAGTATATAACCTGCCTTAAGTGCCTTGCACTGATTGGAATGGCTATGGTTGCGGCATTTCTTTTTTATGATGAACTTGAGTTGCCGCAGATGATATTTGTGTATGCCGCTCTTATGATTGCAGGTGCTGTTCTCATAAGAAAATCCAAGAAGAATAGATATCATGAGAATTATATCAATTACAGGCTGCTTGCAGAAGTGGCGAGAGTTCAGTCGGTACTGGATGGTGCCGGAATAATGAAAAACGCAGCAGAGTATTTTTCATATACTATGAAGGATGATATAGCATGGATACGCGAGCTAATTGCAAATGCTGACCACAGCTGTGAAAAGATGACTGCGGATATGCTTAAAGAGCGATGGCTTAAAGACCAGTATGATTACCATGTGAATGCTGAAAAGAAAGTAAGCAAACAATTACGAACAAACGACAGAATTGCAGATGTTGTAAAGCTTGCAGTTATTGTGATAGTGGTGATTGCATGCATAATCGAATGCATACCGGATATTGATATGAGGAGTATGCTGGGCCGCATAACTATCAAAGTCGGTGTACTAATTGCAGTTGGACTTCTTAGTATGATTTCATTTTTCCTTTCAAGCTACTACGGGAAGCTTAATCTAGAAAGAAAAAGAAGCGATCACATTGAAATGGCAAAGCTATACAGGGAGGTACTTGATAATACCAAGGACAGCCCGCTGACGGAGGAAATAATTGAACAAACAGCAAAAGAAGAAATTCTGGAAAATGGTAACTGGTATTCCTATATGAAAGAAAATCGATTAACACTTGATTTCTAAGGGGTACTGATCTGATTGAAACAAGATTATTGAGTATTGATATCAAAGGAGGGACGATTATGGGATTATTTACACCTTACTTAAGCGACAACCGCAACATAGCAATGACTGCAATTAAACGACTGAATGATGAGAAAAAACTGTTTCAGGTAGCGACGAGCAGTAAGATTAAAGATGTTCAAAAAATTGCAGTATCTAAGATTTCAAATCAGGATATGCTTTATGAGATAGCAGATTCTACTACATGCCTCTGCCGAGAGGATGCACTTGCAAAGTTGGATGAGGAGCATCTTATCCGTTTTGTAAAAGAATCTAGCCGGGACGGATTAAAAGAGAACGCGGTCAAATCGATTCATAATCAGGAATTTCTTTTATACTTGGTAAATAATTCCGATAACAATTACATACGGGCAAATGCAATTGCCAATCTTGATGATCATCATGTTGATAATAACCGGATGAAAGATATTGCAATCAATGCAGTATTTGAGAGCAGATATCCTGCACCGGATGCAACGGCTGCTATTGACAGAATTAAGGATGAAAAGGTGTTGCTGGAAATTGCATTATCCAAGAGCAGGAGTCACTTGCATGCCGCAGAATGTCTTAAGACAGAGGAGGCATTGGCAGAATTCCTTATTAATACAAAAAGTGAAATCGAATTTAATTTCCTTGCTCATAAGATTACAGATTATGAATGCAAAGAAAAGATTATAAAAGAAGCAAAAATCAGAAATCCAAAGTGTCTGAATAATATTCTTTCACCTAAAGAGTTACTGGAAAAATGCCTGAAGAATAAAGCTCCGAAGTTGGTTGAAGGGTGCTTTGAAGCAAGTTGGAATCCTGAAGAACTTAACCAGCTGGGGGAATTAAGCAAGGATGACAAAATAAGAGAAAAAATAGATCTCCGTATAAAGACTGCAGAACAATTTGAAACATTAAGGCGCAAGGGTTATCCGGTGGTAATAAATGAGGATACTAATAAATTCATCGAAGCTCTGAATAAAGAAATAGCTTTATATGACACCGTGAAAACCACAATCAAAAAACAAGGTCGTTCAATTGATTTCGATTATATTTACGAAAAAAGCGGAACAGAGCTTGAACAGGCAATCATGCAAGGATGCGGACTGTCAATCACTTATTTTCTGGGTGGACCGTTGGTTGGTGGTTTCATGCTTATAGGGCCTGATATAAAGCTGTCGGAGAGAGCGGATGAAGCTGTATGGGCGGTTGTTGCATCGTTACAGCTTGCCGAAGAGGAAACTGTTTTATCAAGATTGTCTGCTAATATCTCCAAAGAAGAAGCAGCATCTCTGATACATGATATCGTTAAACTCTGGTATGACAAAATGCCATGATAAATGATGTTACTAAGCAACAATGCGCTTGAATATGTAATGCGATTGTATTATAATTGTATTACATAAAAACGGAGGTAATATAATGGCTAAAGAATCGATAGTACAAGTAAGGATGGATTCAGATTTAAAAGAACAAGTGGAAAGCCTATATAAGGCAATGGGATCATCTTTTGCAGAAGCAGTACGTATTTTTGCAAGACAGAGTGTGTCGGAAAAGGCAATGCCTTTTAAAGTGCATGTCCCGGTAAACAAGCGAAGAGAACTAGGAATTGCGAATGGTAAGTACACTATACCGGATAATATCGATACTGATAATGATGTGATTTCAGAGATGTTTGGAGTATAAGTTATGAAAGGCAGCCAAAATGAATCTTAAAACAGCAGTAAGTAATTTTATCAACGATACATGTGAAGGACTTGGGTACAATGAAAAAATCTCAAAAAAAGAAACAGAGACAGGGGTATATGAGGGCAAGAGTCTGAGACAAAATCAGATTCCCTTTAACATGCAGATGGATAATGACAGAAGATGTCTTGCGGTTGCCCTGGATAGATTCCTTGATTCCGGTGCGGCAAAGGATGCTTTTGATGTCTATTTCTGTTTTATAGAAATGTTCCTCACTGATTATGATAAGACAAGCACGATGATCGAGATGCTTTCCGAATACGAAGAAAATGCAAGTAATGTTGTTATGAAGCATAGAGATCATTATTCGCACTCCGTTTATGTCTTTGCGCTCGGACTTGCACTGTTTGAAAGCAATGAAGATTACCGTTTGATTTACTCAGATTTTTATGATTTAAAAAATAAAAAAGATGCTGCACATCATTTCATAAAATACTGGGGTATAACATCTCTGTTCCATGACATGGGCTATCCTTTTGAACTGCCATATGAGCAGGTGGCATCTTATTTTGAAGCATCAAAAAACAATCGAAAGGGTAAACCTTTTGTTGCATATCATGATCTTGACAGCGCAAAGAAGTTAAGCGAAGTGACAAAGAAAAAGATTGCCGGAATATACGGAACCAGAGATGCGATTTTTGAAAACTCTGACGAATTTTTCGCATATTCTCTTTGCTACAGACTGGCAGACACCTACATTTTCTCTGAAAAGAGTATGAAGGATATTCTGATGAATAAGCCGTCTCATCCGGAGCAGTTTAATTACTTTATGGATCACGCATATTTCAGCGCCAACATAGTACTTAACTCTCTATATGAAGATCAGGAGATGGATATGAGCATGGCAGATATCGATGCACTAACAGCTATCATCCTGCATAACAGCCTGTATAAATTTAGCGTTGCTTTTTATAAGAATCCGAAGCTGAACAAGCCGCTTAAGTGCGAGCTTCATCCACTGGCATATATGCTCATGTTCTGCGATGAGCTACAGTGCTGGGATAGAACGGCATATGGCAGAAACTCAAGAAGCAAGCTCTATCCGATGGATTGTGAGTTTGATTTTGAAGATAATGGCGTTAAGGCCACATTTATCTTTGATATCAACGAGCAGCACAAGGGCGATGCCATAAAGGAAATGCAGGCGAATGCAGGCAGTAAGCCAGAATTCCAGGCGGAGATTGATACGATAGTAAATACGGATATTCTTAAGATTACAGTCGATGGTCGCTGGGATCAGAGAAAACCGGGAAGAAAAAAAGCATATCTGTCAGAAAGCAATTTCCTGCATCTGTATTATTTCGCAGTGGCTCTTAACGGAAGATGGATGAAGAGCAAAGAATGGGATGAAGCTAAAGCAGTCGGAAAAGAAATGGAGTTTCTTACAGAGCATACCGATGAATTTATTGAAGCATTTAACAAGATGTCTCTGGAGTATAAGCTTTCCAATATCAATCAGGCCAAGGCTTTTGACAAGTATCTCAATGTGATCGGCGGATTCTATACAGACCGTCCGGTTGATTTTGAAGAGATAACTCATTTTGATATTGATGATATGCTCAAGATAGGTCCGATGGAGCATGAGAGATGGCTTCAGGAGCACATCGACATGGGTTGGGGATATGACCCGGATATCGCAGGTAATGAGAGAGAGATTAAGAGACTTCATAAGGATATGATTTCAAAAGAAGAACTCGTAGACGGACTGACTCCTGAAAAAGCTCTGGCACATTATAAGAAGCTTTCTAAAGAAGAACAGGATAAGGATGTTGAGCCGATGAATACGATGCTCACCTTGTTGAAGCTATTTGACGGAGTAAGAATCTACAGATTGAACTAAGGATGAAATAAACAAAACTATAAACAGCAGTTCCTTTTCCTTGCCGTCTCTTTGCCGAAGCTCATGATATAATTACACATGTGAGATAATTATGGTGAGAAAAGAAAGGTTGGTGACAGCATCGTACACGACGGTCTCACTGTCAGTGTAACAGCGATGGATTACCACCGGGTAGCAGAGGTGGTAATCCGCAGAACAGAAATAAAAGAATGATTTTGCATTATTATGTGGTAATTTCTCAAAGACCATAGTACAATATAAACAAATATAATTTGTGAAATGCTATGAGAATTGTAGAAAATACCAACAAAGAGATAGCGGATGTAGTAAAGGAAGGACTAAAGCAGTCCGGAGGATATTGCCCGTGCAGGCGTGAACAAAATGAAGATACCAGATGTATGTGCAAGGAATTCCGCGAGCAGATAAAAGACCCTGAATATGAGGGCTTTTGTCATTGTATGTTGTATTATAAGTATAAGGACTGATTATAAAGGCGATCTGGAAGAGCAGCAATGTGCTGCTGGAAGGTCGTCTTTTAGCGGGAATAATATGAAAGCAAGAACATAATAAAAATTGGAGGGAGAGATTATGGAGGAGTCCGGCTGTTGTAAGTTCTATAGCCAATGCAGAGATATTCTGCGAGAGGAACTGATCCCGGCGATGGGTTGTACAGAACCGATTGCAATCGCTCTTTGCGCAGCAAAGGCAAGGGATGTATTGGGCACAATGCCGCAGGAAGTTGAGGTTGAGGCAAGCGGAAGCATCATTAAGAATGTTAAAAGCGTCATCGTACCGCATACAGATCATATGCGGGGAATCGATACTGCAGCAGCAGTAGGTATAGTTGGCGGAAAAGCTGAAAAGATGCTTAATGTTCTGGCAGATGTGACACCGAAGGAACAGGAGTTGATAAAGCTGTTCCTTGCGCAGGTTCCGATTAGGACCAGCTATGCGAAAGACGGAAGAGTTTTTGACATCATCGTCACGGTAAAGGCGAATGACAGTAATGGAAAAGAGCATTACGCAAAAGTCAGGATTGTAGATTATCACACCAATATAGTTCATATTGAAAAAGACGGAGAGGTGCTGCTGGATACTTCTCTTGATACAGCAGGCTCAGAACCGATTACGGACAGAAGCATATTGTCTGTTGAAAAAATCTGGGACTTTGCCATGAATTCTGATGTTGAGAAGATGAAACTCGTGCTTGACCCGCAGATAAGATACAACATGACAATCAGTGAAGAAGGCCTTAAGAATAATTATGGCGCAAATATCGGCAAGACACTTCTTGCAATATACGGAGACAAGGATATAAAGGTTCGCGCAAGAGCAGCTGCTGCAGCAGGATCAGATGCGAGAATGAACGGTTGTGAGATGCCAGTTATCATCAACTCGGGCAGTGGTAATCAGGGCATTACCGCATCAGTTCCGGTAATAACATATGCACGCGAACTGGAAGTTGGAGAAGAGAAAACGTATCGTGCACTTGCCTTGAGCAATCTTATCGCGATACATCAGAAAACAGGTATAGGTACTCTGTCAGCATACTGCGGAGCAATGAGCGCCGGAATCGGAGCAGGATGCGGAATAGCATATCTGCTTGGCGGAGATCTCGAGGCAATCAAGCATACTATAATCAATGCAGTGGTAACTGT
Source organism: Lachnospiraceae bacterium (assembly GCA_045616865.1). Taxonomy (GTDB): domain Bacteria; phylum Bacillota; class Clostridia; order Lachnospirales; family Lachnospiraceae; genus Darwinimomas. Next base: position 10,737 of record JAZLHO010000066.1, read on the forward strand.
ATCAGGTATCATCTGCGACGGTGCGAAGGCATCATGTGCATCGAAAATTGCAACTGCTGTTGAAGCAGGAATCAATGGGTATTATATGTATCTGAATGGTAACAATTTCAATCCGGGGGATGGTATAGTCGGAAAAGATGTTGAAGATACGATCGGAAATGTCGGAAAACTTGCCAGCGAAGGAATGAAGGATACCAATGATACAATAATAGATATAATGATCAAATAAAAAACAGGAGGATCAATTAGGTTATGAAGGGCGGTTTCTTTAAATCACTACCATTTAAACTGTTGGTAGGAATCGTAGTAGGTGTAATTCTTGGATGTATCCTTGGCGGATACTGGTTTGGTGGAGCACTTGCAAGTGCAGGTGTAATGCAGGTGATCGTTTCAGTTAAGAACATTCTGAATCAGTTTATCATGTTCTGTGTTCCGCTTATTATTATCGGATTCATAGCACCATCTATCACAAAGCTTGGAAAAAATGCGTCAAGGCTTCTTATTCTTGCACTTGTACTTGCATACGTATCATCACTTCTTGCTGCACTTATGAGCATGACAGCAGGATATGCGCTTATCCCGCATCTTCCAATCGTTGCTCAGACAGAAGAGGCAGGACTTCCGGCAGATATCTTCGCACTTGAGATACCACAAATCATGCCGGTAATGTCAGCACTTGTAGCTTCACTTGTTATCGGACTTGCAGCAACATGGACAAAGGCAGATTTCACTATAAAGCTGCTTGATGAATTCCAGAAAATAGTTCTTGCAATCGTAACAAAGATAATTATCCCGATTCTTCCTGTATACATCGCGCTTGTATTCTGCGGACTTGGATATAACGGAACAATCACTCAGCAGCTTCCTGCTTTCCTTGGAATCATAATCATCGTTCTGGTAGGACATTTCATCTGGATGGCAATTCTGTACGGAGTAGCCGGTATCTATTCAAAGAAAGACCCGAAGGAAGTATTCAAGCATTATGGTCCGGCATACCTTACAGCAGTAGGAACGATGTCATCAGCCGCAACACTTTCTGTTGCACTTGACTGTGCACATAAGTCAAAGGTTCTCCGCAGAGATATGATTGACTTCGGAATTCCGCTGTTTGCAAATATACATCTTTGCGGATCAGTTCTTACAGAAGTATTCTTCTGCATGGCTATCAATGTTATGTTGACAGGATCACTTCCGTCAGTTGGAACTATGATCCTCTTCTGCGTACTTCTCGGAATCTTTGCAGTTGGTGCACCTGGTGTTCCTGGAGGAACAGTTATGGCTTCACTTGGAATTGTAGTTTCTGTACTTGGATTCGGAGCAGAAGGAACAGCACTTATCCTTGCAATCTTTGCTCTTCAGGACAGCTTTGGAACAGCCTGCAACGTAACAGGTGACGGTGCTCTCACACTTATACTTACAGGTTACTGCGAGAAGCATGGAATCAAAGAACAGAAAGATATAGCAGTTGATCTGTAATCTCTGCGAGATATTTTTGAAGGGCCTGTGTTCATTCACAGGCTCTTTTATGTTATAATAAACGCTATGATTAAGAATTTGATTTTTGACATGGGAAATGTGCTTATCGACTTCGTGCCGGCACATTTCATGGATAGAGTAGGTGTGACAGATAAGCAGGACAGAGAAATCCTGTTAAAAGAGTTATTCCAATCTGAGGAATGGATATTGGCAGATGCCGGTGAAATCAAGGCAGCACAGGCATATGAAATCTGTTCAAAAAGGATTCCGGAAAGACTGCATGATGTGGCACGGAAGCTGGCACTGAAATGGTTTGAACCACTGGTACCAATTCCGGGGATGGAGGATTTTGTCAGGAAGAATAAAGCAGAAGGCTATGGGATATATCTGCTTTCAAATGCTCCGGATACGGCACATTTGTATGTAGGCAATGTGCCTGCAATCGAGTGCTTCGATGGAATAGTCATATCATCAGATATTAAATTAGAGAAGCCATATCCGGAAATATTCAGGTATGTCTGTGAAAGATATGGACTTAAAGCTGAGGAGTGCCTGTTCATTGATGACATCAAGGCCAATATCGATGGAGCAGAAGCCGCAGGAATGAAGGGATTTCATTTCACAGGAGATGTGAATGCATTATGGATGTACGTAAAAAAACAATAGAAGAATACTTGGATTTATTTGCCGGCTCAGCGCCTGTGCCGGGAGGCGGCGGCGTCAGTAGTGTTATAGGTGCGCTGGCTGCAGCGGCCGGTGAGATGGTTTGTTCTCTGACAGTCGGAAAGAAAAAATATGAGAATATCGAACCGGAAATTAAAGGAATTGCACGAAGACTTAATGAAGCAAGAAATAAGCTGCTTACGCTTTCTGATAAGGATGTCGAAGCATTTGAACCACTTGCAGCGGCATATAAGGATAAGACTATGACAGATGCGGAGATGGATGCATTATATGAAAATGCAGCAGAGGTTCCGCTGGAGACAATGAGATGTATTTTTTCCATTCTCGATGAAATAGATTATCTTTCAGTTTACGGAAGCAGACTGGCGGCAAGTGATGCAGCATGTGCAGCGGTTTATGCAAGGGCAGCCATCGCCGGAGAGATATTGAATGTCAGGATCAACACGAAATGCATCAAAAATACAGAAATAAAAACTGAAATCGAAGTTGAAGCGGATGCTCTGTATAAAACAGGAATCAAAAAATGTGATTTGATTTTTGAAAAGGTCATGGAAGGATTGATATGATAGAACTGTTAAAAGGGAAACCGGTTTCCGACAGTATCAGGGAATCTGTAATCCGGCAGGTGGAAGAAGGTAACGGTTCTGCACCGAAGCTGGTTATATTACGGGTGGGTGATAATCCCGAAGATATGTCCTATGAGAAGAGCGCGACAAAGAAGCTTTCAGGAATGGGAATTAATGTCGTAAGCTGTGTACTTTCTCAGGATGTTTCGGCTGATGATTTCAAATCGGAATTTGTGAAAATAAATGAAGATGAATCGGTTGACGGTATTCTTATTATGCGTCCGCTTCCGAAACATTTAAAAGAAGCTGAACAGTGGATGACATTAAGTTTTGATCCTGAAAAGGATGTGGATGGTATATGCCCTGTAAATCTGGCTGGAATTATGCGTGGCGATTCGGAAGCATTTGCCCCATGTACGGCTCAGTCAGTGATTGAAATCATAAAGGGATATGGGATAGAACTAAGTGGTAAAAATGTTACGCTGATAGGAAGGAGCATGGTTGTCGGTAAACCACTCTCCATGTTGCTTCTTAAGGAGAATGCGACGGTTACCATATGCCATACAAAGACAAGAAATCTTGCAGAAGTGTGCAGAAATGCGGACATAGTGATTGCTGCAGCGGGACATGCCGGACTTGTAGGAGCTTCCTTTGTCAGAGATGGTCAGGTGCTTGTCGATGTTGGAGTCAATGTAGATTCTGAGGGGAATCTGGTCGGGGATATCAACATAATGGAGATAGAATCAGCAGGTGTGGATGTGAAAATTACGCCGGTACCGGGGGGAGTCGGTGTGGTAACCACTGCTGTTCTGGCTGAACATGTGTGTATGGCCTGGACAAAAAAGAATAAATAAGAATATCCGATATAATCAAGTCTCTGTCTAGAGATGAAAAAGTATTTAAAAATTGCGGCAGTTGTTTTATGCTTCTTGGTATGTGGAGTATTATATAGCTGCGGAAAGACAAAAACGATCAATCTGGATCATGTTGTGGAGGATGTATCTTCAACGGAACCGGAAGAGACCTCTTTAGCCGAATCGGGAGATACGAAACTTCCGGAACCGGAAAATAATCAGCAAAAAGAGAGTGAAGCTGAGACTGAAAAACAGAAGGCTGTGGTATATGTCTGCGGAGCAGTGAATGAGCCGGATATCTACGAGATGAAAGCTGAAGAAAGAGTTGCAGATGCAATTCATAAAGCCGGTGGGTTTGCAGAGGATGCAGACAGGAATTATCTGAACCTGGCTGAACCGATATGTGATGGAATGAAGATATATGTTCCGACGGAGCAGGAGGTTCAGGATGGTTATTCAGAGGTACTAAAGACCAGTGAGGCAGCCGGCAGCTCTGCAGCTGATACACAAGATATCTCTTCATCCGGGAAAATCAATATTAACCTGGCAAATGAAGAACAGCTAAAAACACTTAATGGGATCGGAGCTTCAAGGGCGAAGGATATCGTGGAATATCGTGAATCACATGGTGGTTTTCAGAAGATAGAAGATATAATGCAGGTTCCGGGAATAAAGAACGGAATGTTTGAAAAAATAAAAGATGATATAGAGGTGTAATATGGCAGAAAACAATGTAAAGGATGCGTTTGCGCTTGAGGGAGAAAAGAAAATCGGAGAAGTACAGATCTCTGATGATGCTCTTGCAGCAATTGCCGGAATAGCTGCAACTGAGGTTGATGGAGTTGCATCTATGGCAGGAAATATTACCAATGAACTTGTCAGTAAGTTTGGGGTAAAAACTCTGAGCAAGGGCGTTAAAATCGATGTCACAGAAGAAGGAGTATATGTTGATGTAAGCATAAACATCATGTATGAAAAGAATATTCCGGAGGTAAGCATTAAGGTTCAGGAGAGAGTGCAGTCCATCATCGAAAATATGACAGGATTAAAGGTTATTGCAGTCAGAGTAAAGATTGCAGGAGTAATAGTGCCATGATAAAAACAAAGATTGATGTGATTTCAGGTTTTCTCGGTGCGGGGAAAACCACGTTTATTAAAAAACTGTTGGATGATGTGATCAGGGGTGAAAAGGTCGTACTCATTGAAAATGAGTTCGGCGAAATTGCCGTTGATGGAGGCTTTTTGAAAAACTCAGGAATTGAGATAAAAGAAATGAGCCAGGGATGTATATGCTGTTCACTGGTTGGGGATTTTGCAAAAAGTCTCAGAGAAATACTGCTGAACTATTCTCCTGACAGGATAATCATAGAACCAAGCGGAGTAGGAAAACTCAGTGATGTTCTTAAGGCAATCAGTGATGTGGAAAGTGAACTGAATGTTGAAAACAATTCAGCTGTAACAGTAGTAGATGCAAGAAAGTGCAAGCTGTATCACAAAAATTTCGGAGAGTTTTTTAATAATCAGATACAGTTTGCCTCAACAGTTGTTCTCAGCCGTACTGATGTTGCAGAAAAAGAAAAAATCGATGAGGCCGTATCATTTATCAGAGAAATCAATCCAACGGCATTAATTATCACTACTCCGATTGCTGTGCTTTCCCCATCCAAGCTTATGGAAATTCTGGAGAGCCCGGTTGATCTAAAGACAGAAATGCTTGCAGAACTGAAGGAAGAACACCATCACCATCATCACCACGATGAGGAGGATGAAGAGCATGAACATGAACATCATCACCACCATCATCACGGAGAGGTTGAATGCGATGATCCTGAATGCGAGTGTCATCACGGACATCATCACCATCATCATGCAGATGAAGTATTTGAAAGCTGGGGCAAGGAAAGCGTACCGCCGATGGAAAAGTCAAAGCTTGAAGCAATTCTTCACGAATTGGCAGAAACCGGGACATATGGAAATGTTGTCCGTGCCAAGGGAATGGTTCCATCAACTGATTCAGCAGCAGAATGGCTGTATTTTGATGTAGTTCCGGGCGAGGTCGAAATAAGAAACGGAGAACCTGATCTGACAGGAAAGGTATGTGTAATCGGACCGGAAGTAAATGAAGACAGATTAGAGGAGATATTTGCCTGATGCCACAGAATGAAGAAATCCCTGTATTTTTAATCAATGGTTTTCTCGAAGCAGGAAAAACGCAGTTTCTCAGATTTACACTTGGGCAGGAATATTTCCAACAGGATGGAAAGACACTGCTGCTTGTATGTGAAGAGGGTGATGAAGAATACCCGGAGAAGCTGCTGAAAAAAACAGATACCGTTAAACTGCAGATAGAAGATTTTACGGAATTAACTACTGACAGACTTAAAGCGATGGAGGTAGCTTATAATCCGGAAAGAGTGATCATCGAGTGGAACGGAATATGGATGATGGACGATTTTCGTCTTCCTGACGGATGGTTCCTGAATCAGCAAATCACTATCATTGATGCATCTACATTTGATGTTTACATGAAAAACATGAAACCGTTACTTGGTCAGATGCTTAGATTTACTGAGATGGTGATCTGTAACCGTGCTGATGATGTACCTGAGGAAAAGCTCGGTAATTATTATATGCAGCTTAAAGCAATGGCCCAGAATGCAGAGATAATATTTGAAGGTAAGAATGGAGAAATCAGGGGAGATTTTAATATTGAGCTTCCTTATGATATAAATTCAGATTTTATTAAAATCGATCCGAAGGATTTCGGAATATTCTATGTTGATATCATGGATCGGCCGGAACGATATGAGGGCAAGAAGATCGAGTATACCGGAGAGCTGCTTATACCGCCCGAACTTGGTCGGGAGGCATTTGTTCCGGGGCGTATGGTGATGACATGCTGTGAAGCTGATATGCGTTTCCTGGGGCTGATATGTAAGTATAAAGATGCATCATCGTACAGGAATAAGGACTGGGTGACTATCACCGGTACTGTAAGGGTAGAAGACAATGAAGAGTATGGAGGTCCGGGACCGATAATTTACTGTGATAAGGTCATAAGAGCCCAAAAAATAGATGAAATTGCCGGTTTTTAAGTGATTACAGAGGGGAGAGATAAATCCCCTCTTTTTTTGATGCTTATCTGGTGAAATTGTTATACTTTACAACGTTAAAGTGATAAAATATTAGAAGAAAGAAATCTATTTTTTTGCCGGAGGGGATAAAATGAACGACAAGTTAAAAACAAAAGCAGTTGATAATTTATTTGATTCAATCCTTAAATTAAAGACCAGAGATGAATGCTACGATTTCTTTGAGGACCTGTGTACGATAAGTGAAATACTCAGTATGGCTCAGAGAATGGAGGTTGCAAATCTTTTAAGCAATGGAATGAAATATCAGGAAATTGCAAAGGAAACAGGAGCATCAACTGCAACAGTCAGCCGTGTTAACCGTAGTCTGAAATACGGAAATGATGGATATGAGTTGGTTATAAGAAGATTAAAACAGGAGAATAAATAATTTGCAGCAGACTTTAAATGATATGCAACAGGAGGCTGTCCTTCATAAAGACGGTCCGTTATTGATACTTGCAGGAGCAGGCAGCGGAAAAACGAGAGTGCTTACTAACAGGGTAGCACATCTTATTGGAGAATGTGGTGTAGCACCATGGCAGATACTTGCCATAACATTTACAAATAAGGCTGCCAACGAGATGAGAGAACGAGTCGATAAGATAGTTGGAGAACATGCACAGGATGTATGGGTTGCAACTTTCCATTCGACTTGTGTTCGTATACTCAGAAGGCATATAGACAAACTCGGTTATACATCTGATTTTTCAATTTATGATGCAGACGATCAGAAAACACTGATTAAAAGTATTTTCAAATCACTGAATATCGATACACATATGTTCAAGGAAAAGAATGTACTGCGTGCGATAAGTTCAGCAAAAGATGAACTGACAGATCCGGAAGAATTCAAAAAGCAGGCTGCTGATTACAGAGATGAACAGATAGCCGGAATATATGATGAGTATCAGAAACAACTTAAGAAAAACAATGCTGTGGATTTTGATGATCTGATAGTTAAAACAGTAGAACTTTTCGAAAAGTATCCGGAAGTTCTCTCGCTGTACCAGGAACGATTCAGATATATCATGATAGATGAGTATCAGGATACCAACAATGCACAGTTCAGACTGGTGGAGCTGCTGGCAAAAAAATATCATAATATATGTGTTGTTGGTGATGATGATCAGTCGATATATAAATTCCGTGGTGCGAATATTGAGAATATCCTCAGCTTTGAAAAAGCATTTGCAGGAGCTAAGGTAATCAAGCTTGAGCAGAACTACAGATCCACGGGAAATATACTTGAAGCAGCTAATTCGGTTATACATCACAACCGTGGACGTAAGGATAAACGTCTGTGGACTAGCAGGGAGGACGGGCATAAGGTAAGGCTTTTCCAATATGATAATGCGGTTGAAGAGGCGGATGCTGTCATAAAGGATATTGCAGGACTGTGCAGAAATGAAAATTATACAGATTATGCGGTGCTTTACAGAACCAATGCTCAGTCGAGACTTTTGGAAGAACGATGTGTGATGTATGGCATTCCATATCTGATAGTTGGTGGTGTGAATTTCTATCAGAGAAAAGAAATCAAGGATGTACTGGCATATCTGAAAATGATAAATAACGGACTTGATGATATCGCATGCAGGAGAATAATAAATGTTCCGAAGCGTGGAATCGGCGCAACATCTGTAGGTAAGATAGAAGCTCTGGCAATAAGGGACAACATATCATTTTATGAGGCATGTAAGATATTTGGAAATGCAAAGGTCGATTCATTTGTCAAACTGATCGAGGATTACAAGGCAGCGGCACATAATGGTATGAAACCATCGGAACTGATCGACAGTATCGTGAATGAAACCGGATACAGGGAAGAGCTGGAGCAAGAGGGAGAAATAGAGGCCGAAACAAGAATTGAAAACATTGAGGAGCTTAAAAGCAAAGCAGTTTCCTTTGAGGAAAGATATGAACAGGAATACGTAGATAACACACATCTTTTGGAGGAATTCCTGTCAGATGTTGCTTTGGTTGCGGATGTTGACAGCTTTGATGAATCCGTCAGCAGAATAACTCTGATGACCCTGCATGGGGCAAAGGGACTTGAATTTCCGTATGTATATATGACCGGAATGGAAGAGGGACTTTTTCCAAGCAGTATGAGTATAAATTCAGATGATAAAGGGGAACTCGAGGAAGAGAGAAGGATATGTTATGTCGGAATCACAAGAGCCAGAGATCTGCTTACTATGACATTTGCCAGATCAAGAATGGTCAACGGTGAGACCATGTGGAGCAAGGCATCAAGATTCGTCAATGAAATCCCGGATGATTATCTGGAGAAGCATCTGCTGGAAAAGAATTACGGTGCGGGAACATTATATGATGATTATGGAGATTTAGATTATGAAAGAAGAGAGTCACAGTCAGCTGCGGGACGGCAGCTTAAAGCAGGAAATCAGTTCGGCGGATTCAACAGAAAAGCCCCCGCAACATATCAGAAAGCAGCATCTGTCACGAAGGCAGATCACCTGGATTACTGTGTGGGTGATACAGTTACTCATACTAAGTTTGGTACTGGTACTGTCATCGCGATAGAAGAAGGTGAAAGAGACTTCGAAGTGACGGTGGATTTCGGGGATTTCGGAACGAGGCATTTATTTGCAGCATTTGCAAAGCTTCAGAAGGTATAAGACTGACACAATAACATCTAAGGAGAAAACCATGGAATGGTGCAACCTGAATAATATCTGCGGTGGATGTACATACGGCGGAATGACATACGAAGAACAGCTTTCTGAAAAAGAAAAGAAGCTTGTTGAGGTTCTTACTCCGGCTTTTGATGCGAGTACGATATGGGAAGGTGCATTGCCAAGCCCTCTTACAGAAAGATATAAAAACAAGATGGAATATTCGTTTGGAGATGACGTGAAGGATGGTCCATTGACGCTTGGAATGCATAAGAAAAAAAGCTTTTATTCAGTAGTAACATGTGATGACTGCCGCATTGTTGATGAAGATTATAACCGTATCATAAAAGCAACGGTTCTGTTCTTTCAGATTTTTCATATTCCATATGTGCACAGGAAAAGTCACGAAGGATATCTGAGACATCTGCTGTTACGAAGGAGCTTTGACACAGGAGATATACTGGTGAATCTGGTAACAGCCACATTACCTGAAGCATGCTGCGTGATATCTGAAGCAGAACTGCTGGGACATTGGAAAGAAATGCTTCTTAAACTGGAGCTCGGGGGACAGATTGCAGGAATACTTCATACAACAAATAATTCACTTGCAGATGCTGTTATCGATGAAGGAACAGAAACCCTTTATGGAAGGAACTATATTATCGAAAAATGTCTTGGATTATCATTCAAAGTCACTCCTTTCAGCTTTTTTCAAACAAATTCAAAAGGTGCGGAAGTTCTTTATTCAAAGGTCCGTGAATACGTCGGAAACACGAAGGGAAAAACAGTATATGATCTGTATTCCGGAACCGGTACTATCGCTCAGCTGGTTGCACCGGTTGCAGATAAGGTGTATGGAGTAGAGATAGTACCGGAGGCTGTCGAGGCAGCAAGAGAGAATGCAAAAGAAAACGGTTTGGATAACTGTGAATTTATAGCAGGGGATGTTCTTAATGTAATAGACAGCCTTGAAAGAAAGCCTGATATGATAATTTTGGATCCGCCGAGAGATGGATTACATCCCAAAATGTTGCCGAAGATCGTTGCATATGGAATAGACAGAATCGTATATGTAGCATGCAAGCCGGCAAGCTTTGTCAGAGATATGGAGTACTTCAAGGCAGCAGGATACAGAGTTGAGAGGGCAGCGGGTTGTGATATGTTTCCGTTTACAAAGCACGTTGAGACGGTAGTATTGATGTCAA
>JAZLHO010000067.1:0-4986 GCA_045616865.1 Lachnospiraceae bacterium
GTGCACGGTTTTTGAGGCTTATCGCCGTTTTTTCTTGCACTTATATTATATCGCAGGAGTGAAGAAACATCAGTATTTCAAGGAAATTTCAGTGTAAAAATGTTATTGAGCAGACATTAAATAAGGAGGATGTATGAAAAAGATATTGATTGCAGGCATTATGGCCGGTGTGATGATGTTTGCTTCGGTTATGCCGGCTTTTGCAGCGTGGGAAGGCAGCGATGCAGCAGGATGGAAGTGGAAGAAGGATGACGGAAGTTATGTTATCGGCCAGTGGGAGTGGATAGATGACAATGCTGATAATATTTTTGAATCCTACTACTTTGATGCAAATGGTATCTGTGCTCTGGATGCACAGATCGGCGAGTACTTTGTCAATAAACTCGGCCAGTGGGTCGTAGGTGATGTGGTACAGAAAAAGGCAGGCAATAATGGCCCCGGCGGTACAGATAAAAAAGCTGTTGAAAAGGAAAAGAGGCAGACCACCGCACTTGATGCATATGCATCCCAACTCAAGTATACAGGTGTTGACGGAACTGAGGTTGCAAAAATCAGTACAGACGGAGACATGAAGATATTCTTTGATGTTACTATCCCTCAGCCGGCATCTGCAGTTTCTACACAGGCAATCGCTGACAAATACTATGGTGATGCTCACTACAAGGTAATGCAGGTTATGGCTAATGATGCTCTAAAATACTACGGAGCTTCAAGAGAAATCGTTGAAAACATCTATTCTTCAGATGGTCAGCTTCTGTATACTTACACATATTATGGAAGACCATCTCTCAAATAATAAGTTTTGATAATAACAGAAAAATGCGTCCTGTGAGGTATTAATAACCTCAGGGACGCATTTTTTATGCTTCAAAATAGTCCTGATGACAGAGTTGCAGCTGTAGGACGCATTTTTTAATCGAATTTACTTCTTTCAGGTCCGGACAATGCGTCCTGTGGCGCGAAAAAGTCGCCCAGGCCTCATATCCTCGCGTGCATGTTGCGATAGTACATATCAAGTATCGTTATGGCAACCATCGCTTCGATGACTACTGCCGCACGCGGTGCGATGCAGAGATCATGGCGGGAACTTCCCCTTGTCGGAGTTGGTTTTACGGCTGCACTGATGATGATCGGTTTCCCGTTTGATATACCGCCCAGAATTCCGCCTGCGTTCATATCTTCTTCATCGTTGAACTGTGATCCGAGCATATGCGCTGACATAAATCCTGCGCCTATTTCTACACCTTTGACTGCTCCGATGCTCATCACTGCTTTAGCCAGTTCCGCATCAAGCTTATCAAATACCGGTTCTCCGAGTCCTGCAGGACACCCTTTGACTACACAGGTGACTATCCCACCGATACTTTCTCCGGCCTTTGAAATTTCTTCAAGATACTTCTTCAGGTATCCGTTATTATCTTCATCACATGGCACTTCCCCGATGCTCTGAACCATTGCTCTGACTGTGATTCCAAGTTTTGCAAGAAGCTTTGCGGCGACTGCACCTGCTATGACACGCCCAACTGTCTCACGGCCTGATGCTCTTCCGCCTCCCCTCCAGTCACGCAGGCCATACTTATCCTCGTATGTTTTATCTGCATGTCCGGGTCTGTAGGTATCCGGGCTGTAGGTGCTGTCATCTGCATCTTCATTTTCTACTATTACCGAAATCGGAGTACCGGTCGTATATCCGTTAAATACACCGGAAAGTATCCTGCATTTATCGCTTTCCGTGCGTTTTGATGAAGTGAGGTCATCCTTGCCGGGGCATCTCCGGTCAAGCCATTCCTGAATATCGTCTTCCGACAGTTCCAGTCCTGCCGGGCACCCGTCGATCACTGCCCCCAGTGCTTCTCCATGCGATTCACCCCATGTGGTCACTCGGAATATCTCTCCATATGTTGATCCTGCCATGCTTTCTCCTGATATTAAGATTATTTTCATAAATCCGCACCCGTCGTCACAAAGATGTCTTCTCAAGTGACGGCTCGCGCCTCCGGGTGCTGCGTTATGTAGTATTGAGTACAAAGACTTCCTCTTAAGGACGATTTGCCTTGGCATGTCCTGAAGAGGAACTGCTTCGGGCGAAATACGGGCTCATAAGACGAAATCCTGACAATTGCCGCAACTCAGACAACCAGGAAGAATTTGATCAGGAACAGTATGGAGATGATCCATGAGAGTACTGATATATCTTTTATCTTACCTACACAGATTCTGATAGCAACGTATGAGATCATACCGATACCAATAGCATGTCCTATAGATCCCGAGATCGGCATCGCAATAAGCATAAGCGCTACAGGAACAAGACCCAGCTTGTTATCAAAGTCGATCCTTCGAAGTCCTGAGATCATGATGATGCCTACATAAACAAGTGCTGCTGATGTAGCCGCTGCCGGAATGATAGCAGCAATCGGAGCGATGAATAAGCAAAGCAGGAACAGGATTCCTGTTACAAGTGCTGTAAGTCCTGTACGTCCGCCTGCCTCAACGCCTGCCGCAGACTCGATGAAGGTTGTGATAGTTGAAGTACCCGTACATCCTCCGACTACAGTACCGACAGCATCTGAAAGAAGAGCCTCCTTCATATTCGGCATGTTGCCGTTCTTGTCGATCATATTGGCACGTGAAGCAGTACCAACAAGTGTTCCGATAGTATCGAACATATCGATCATACAGAAAGTGATGATAAGTGTGATCACAGTTACCCATCCCAGATTCAATAGACCTGCAAAATCAAACTTAAAGAATGTCAGATCAAACATATCCTTAATCGGCGGAACGAAGCTTGCCGTAGCAAGTGATGCAAACGGATTCTGATGAAGGAAAATGAAATCGCATACCCAATAAAATACAGATGCGATAAGCATTCCGAAAAGAACAGCCCCCTTGATTCCCTTATGATCCATAACGACCATAGCGATAACACCGATGAAAATGGTGATAACTGTAAGAACCATAACTCCCCATACGCTGCCGAGCTGCTCTGCTACAGACCCTGCTGTAAGAGCTCCGAAGAAATCACGCATTACATAGAAAGGTCCGCCGTTCTCGGAATAGATTCCTACATTGGAACCAAATCCGATATTCAGAAGCATCATACCGATAGCCGGTGAAATAGCGATACGGATAGAAATCGGAATCGCCTCAACTATCTTTTCGCGGATCTTAAATACAGAAAGAATAAGAAATACTATACCCTCTATAAGGATGATAACCAGTCCCGCCTGAAAGCCCTGGGTATATGTTACTCCGGTGATCGCAACGATCTGCGTTACAACTACTGCAAAGAATGAGTTAAGTCCCATTCCCGATGACATGGCAAACGGCTTGTTGGCAAGAAGCGCCATGCATATAGTTCCTACACCTGATGAAATGAGTGTTGCGCAGAATACTGCGTTCCACAGCGGCGAACCTGTATCAAAATTTGTAAGCAGGTTCGGGTTGAGGGCGATGATGTAAGCCATCGTCATAAATGTTGTCAGCCCGGCAAGTATCTCTGTCCTGACGTTAGTCCCGTTTTCCTTTAGCTTGAAAAATTTCTCCATAATTACCCCCCCCTTTGTAATATATGATTTAAGACACTTATATGGTATCACAAAAAAGTATGGCAAGGTATACCCCTGCCACACTTTTTTAGCTCTCTCCCATCACTTCCTTATACGCTTTAAGCGCTTCCTTCTGCTTCGCCGTCATGGTCGTCGGAACCTGAACCACCAGTGTGATGTAATGGTCGCCGCGCACATTTTTATTTCTGAGTGAAGGAACGCCTTTGCCCTTGAGTCTGACCTTGGTATCGGTCTGGGTTCCGGCCTTTACTTCGTATTCAACTTCTCCGTCGATAGTCTTGACTCTGATCGGTCCGCCGAGTGCTGCCTTTGAAAATGTGATCGGAACCGTCGAGAACAGATTCATATCCTGACGCTTGAAGATAGGATGCTGGCTGACAACTACTTCTACAAGCAGGTCTCCTCTCGGTCCGCCGTTGGTTCCCGGCTCACCTGCTCCTGAAAGTCTGACGCTCTGTCCGTTATCTACTCCTGCCGGAATAGAAACCTTGAATGTCTTTCTGGTTGTATTATATCCGCTGCCGTGACAGGTCGGACATTTCTCTTTTACTACTTTGCCGCTGCCGTGACAATCCGGACACTCGGCTACATTTTGCATTGTACCGAAGAGTGACTGTTGAGTATAAACTATGCGGCCCTGTCCTTTGCATTTCGCACATGTCTCCGGCTGTGTTCCGGGCTTTGCTCCCGAACCATGACAGTTTTCGCAGACTTCACGATAGTTGATCGTGACTTCCTTCTCGCATCCGAATACTGCTTCTTCAAAGCTGAGCCTGACTGATGTGCGCACGCTTGCGCCGCGCATCGGCTGATTAGCTCTGGCACCGCGGTTCCCGCCACCAAATCCGCCAAATCCACCGAATCCGCCAAATCCGCCGCCTCCGAAGAGGTCTGCAAA
Organism: Lachnospiraceae bacterium; assembly: GCA_045616865.1. Lineage (GTDB taxonomy): Bacteria > Bacillota > Clostridia > Lachnospirales > Lachnospiraceae > Darwinimomas. Next base: position 4,471 of record JAZLHO010000067.1, read on the forward strand.
TATATCTCCGAATATATCCTGGAACTCTGCACTGTTGGGATCGAATCCACCCGGTCCACCCATTCCGTCGAACGCTGCGTGTCCGAACTGATCGTACTGCCTTCTCTTGTCCGGATCTGACAGGATGGCATATGCTTCGCTGGCCTCCTTGAATTTTGCTTCTGCTTCTTTATCACCCGGATTTGCGTCCGGGTGATATTTTTTTGCTAAACCTCTGTATGCTTTTTTGATAGTAGCCGCATCGGCGTCTTTCGGGACACCGAGGACTTCATAATAATCTCGTTTTGTCTCGCTCATATCTGCTGCTGATTATACTTCCTTAAAATCTCCATCGATTACTCCATCATCAGGGTTGCCTGAACCTGCGTTCGGCTGAGGACCCGGCTGCGGGCCTGCTGCACCCTGCTGAGCTGCCTGCGCCTGTTCGTAAATCTTCTGTGCGAGCGGCTGCATGCTGTTCATGAGTTTCTCTTTAGCTGACTTGATGTCTGCAATCTGATCATCTGTTGCCTGATC
>JAZLHO010000068.1:0-39920 GCA_045616865.1 Lachnospiraceae bacterium
CTTGCCGTTTGCTGTAGGCGGTCCGTCATAGAACATGTATGTCGGGCAGTCTTTTCTGTCTTCGATACTCTTCTCGAAGATTTTGTTCTCTTCCCAGAACTTCTCGATTTCCTTTTCTCTTTCCACGAAGTTCAGGTCTGTAGGTACTTTCTTGTAGATAGCCATTTTCGTTTCCCCTTTTATATTGGTATTGTTTGCAAAGCTTTTTGGCGCATTAAAAAACCCGTCCGGTCTGACCGGACGAGCTTGAATTCACTGATCATTGCGTAGTGAGACTACTTTCTCGTCATAGTCTTTGCGAACGATATAATTATATATTTATATGTATAGACAGTCAATAATAATTAGCGAAAGATGTCCTGTCCTATTTCGTTCCTCTTGCTTCCTTGTCGGCATATTTTGCCTGTACCAGAAGATACGCTACTGCTGCAAGGAGTATCCTCTGTCCGCACTGGATTATCGCAACCGGTATTCCGATGATCGCTCCTCCGGATGCTTCCATGAATATCGATACAAATGCAGTCAGAAGATCGAGTACCAGAATCACTGTAACCAGTGTAAATGATACCTTCCTTCCGAGATCCTTCATAAGCGCCAGTATAATAAGCGCTATTATCGATATGGCTGTAACCAGCATCATAACTGCCTGACCCGGCTCGCGGTTGACTGCTTTCATTATCTGTCCGATAAATGTCGGTATCTCGGCAAGAGAATAAAGAAGCATATATATCATAAAGAACTTCGCTCCTTTTTTCCCAAAACCCGTCATCACATATATAAGTGCCGAAACAAGTGCGATCGTTGAGATCGCTGTTCCTGTTTTAAGGAGTGCGCTTGTCTCCGGAGCCAGAAATATTACCACCTGTGCTGCAATAATCAGAACAATCAGAATGATGCATCCGATTTTCGAACCTGTGCTGTTTGTCTTCATTTTACCTCCATAGCCTGTGACGGTGAATCAGGCTTTGATATCTGTATTGTCTCTTACTCTGCGTGATATTCATCAAGGAGTCTCTGTTTGGTATCCCATAACCTCTGCGAAAGGTCTATATGTATCTTATGCGGATTGGTAAGTCTCTTCGTCTCCTCCGGCATCGTCTCCATCTCTTCGCGGAATACCTTCTGAAGCTCCATGACTGATGGCGAATCATAAATACATTCTCCGTCCTTGAATACCTGTATCATCATCTCTCTTACATGATAGGTTCCGCCTTTTAGTCTTGTTTTCTTCCATGTCTCGATTGGATCAAACAATACATAATCTCTGGTACTGTCAATCTTCTCATCTGCAAAGCAGATCAGATCGGCGATGATCATATTGTCCTCATTGTTGTAGAATCTATAGATGGTTTTGTTTCCGGGATTTGTGATCTTCTCTGCGTTCTCTGAAAGCTTGATCTTCGGAATGAATTCACCTGTCGTCTTATCCTTGATAGCCGCAAGCTTATATACTCCGCCGAACGAAGGGCAATCCTTTGAAGTAATCAGATTCGTTCCGACTCCCCACGAATTGATTGCTGCTCCCTGCTCCTTAAGTGATGAAATCAGGTATTCATCGAGATCATTGGATGCACATATCTTCGCATCATAGTAACCGGCTGCATCCAGCATCTTTCTTGCTTTCTTTGAAATATATGCAAGATCTCCCGAGTCAAGTCTGATTCCGTAGCTTCCGAGTTTGATTCCTTCCTTTTTCATCTGATCGAAGGTCCTGATCGCATTCGGAACACCGCTCCTGAGAGTATCATAGGTATCAACCAGGAGTGTGCACGCATTCGGGAACAGCCTTGCATATGTGCAGAATGCCGTATACTCATCAGGAAAGCTCATGATCCATGAATGTGCGTGGGTTCCCATCACCGGAACATCGAACATCTTACCTGTCAGTACATTGGAGGTTCCTACGCATCCGGCAATGACAGCTGCACGTGCACCGTATATTCCTGCATCAGGTCCCTGAGCACGGCGAAGTCCCAATTCCATAACGCCTTCACCCTGTGCTGCATGAACTATACGATAAGCCTTCGTCGCTATAAGAGACTGGTGATTGATGATATTAAGAAGTGCTGTTTCTACAAGCTGCGCCTGCATGATCGGTGCGATAACCTTTACTACCGGTTCTCTCGGAAACATATATGTTCCTTCCGGTATCGCATACACATCTCCGGTAAACTTAAATTCTGAAAGATATTCCAGAAACGCTTCCTTGAAAATTCCGGTTGAGCGAAGGTAATCCACATCGTCTTTATCGAACCTGAGATTTTTGATCAGATCGATTACCTGCTCGAGTCCTGCACAGACCGCAAAGCCGTTGCCGCTTGGATTTGAACGATAAAAGGCATCAAAAATAACCGTCTCATTCATATCCTTTTCAAAAAAGTATCCCTGCATCATCGTAAGCTCATATAAATCTGTCAGCAGTGTTAAGTTTCGTGCCATATCGCACCTCTCTTTCATGTCGCCGGTCGGCAGCATTTACTTGTTTACGCCCTGTCTTTCCTGAACAAGACCAGTCTTTCTGAGACCTGTTACTATGGGTTTATAAATCAGGAATATCAGAAGAGAATTCAGTATTCCTTTAAGCAGGTTGAATGGGATGATGATCGGAACCAGCATTGCCGCGACATCGCTTCTCGCCGCTCCCATATATACAGGTGTGAGGATATAGTTCCACAGAACCATGATGACAACCATGCATCCGGTTCCTGCTGCCAATCCTGTAAGTGCTGATTTCCGGGTTCTGTTTCGTTTATATAAAAGAGCTGCCGGGACTGCAAATGCACCTGTTGCTATCACCTGCATCACAAATCCTATGATTCCGCTTTCGCTTACCGTTATCATTTCCAGAAAAGCGACGATAACTGAAATCAGTATGGCATATACCGGCCCGAACAGAAATCCCCCTATAGCTATTATTACATCCTTCGGATCATAGGTAAGAAACGGGGCAGCCGGTATCAGCTTTATATGTATAAGCGCCATAGCAACATACGCAAGCGCACAAAGCATTCCTGTCGTGGCTATCTTTCTGGTCATCCTCTTCACCCCATCCCGAAGTATTTTCTTGATTATACAATTATATGGCCCGTTACTGCAATCTCTTTGATTCCTCGAAAATCTTTTTATAAACCTCGCGTATGGCCTGCTGCTTATCTTTGCTGTCACCAGCTTCGGTTATCTTCTGCAGTATATGCTCTTCGCGCACAGGGTCCTGAACCTTCATGTGCTGCTGCTTTTTCAGCTTGCCTATTTCCATACACGCATCAAGGCGCTCGTTAAGGAGCGCCCCGATTTGTTTATCGATATTATCGATTATTTCTCTGTAATCCTTTATTTCCATAAGAGCATCAGATTGCCTTTGCGTTTGCAAGGAGATATTTCTCCGCTTCCGGATTCCACAGTCCGTTTGTCTTCTCACAAAGCTCTCCACAATGCTTTAGAACAGGATCATCTGAATCCTTCATATCTGCGATTGCTGTAAGCGGCATCGAGATATGTGTATAAATAAGCTTCTTTCCGCCCTTGATGTTCGGAAGATTAAGTGTAGTATCGATTGCAGCATCAAGTCCTCCTACATGTGTGATCATGCCTGAAGGGTTGATCGTTCCGTCTGAAATAAGTGCAACTGCCTCGATAAGATCCTGTGTATTTCCGCCTGAATTACCTGCAATATGTGTTGCATTGTAATGAACATTGTAGAAATTGAACTTAGCTCCAAGCTCAGGATTTGTCGGACCTGCGAAGAAGTTGAGACATCCGTCATAACCAAGGATAGCGCTTGCCTGCTCGATAACTGCTGCAACAGGAGCATATACATATACGTCATCATATCCGTTGCCTTCATTGTAGCTCTTAAGAAGTGCCGGAACATCCTCTACATTGCCTGTATTTACATAAACAAGCTTTACTCCATGAGCTGCTGCATCTTCAACTGTGTAAAGAGATGCTGCGCGGTCAAGTCTTGCCTGGTCAATATCTGTTACTACCAGAAGGGATGGACGGCGTGGTCCGTGAATTGAATAATCTATAGTTCCGAGACCCATAGCTCCAACGCCAGCAAGGAGTGCCATCTTTCCGCCTTCCTTGATACCCATCTCATGAACATAGCTTCCTGCCTGTGTATGATAGTTTACATGTGCGCCTCCGATGATGCAGCTGATCGGCTCTGCAACTGATCCAAGATAGAAAGCTGCGCCTGTATATGGAAGAAGACATCCTCTCTCCATGAAAGCATTTGGAATTACGATGTACTGAGAATCTCCACCGATATACTGGAATGAATATCCCGGTGCTGCATACACATTCTCAGGAAGATTGATAGCCGGCTGGATAACGAATCTGTCGCCTGCCTTGAATTTGTCTGCCCACTTTGATCCAACTTCTACGATTTCACCACAGAACTCATGTCCTACTATTGTAGGATTCTTGTCGATATCCTTAGGTGCTCTCTTGTGAGCTGCACCCTGCTCAGCAAGCTTGTATGTAGACATACATACACTGTCTGAAACGACCTTTGCAAGAATCTCGTCATCCTTGATTACCGGAAGTTCAAACTCTTCAAGTCTGAGGTCTTCTACACCATAAATTCTTACAGCCTTAGTTTTCATGTTAATCCTCCATAATAATATCTGTTTTCTTTCAAGCACAGCAAAACAAGCAGGACTTGTGCATTGTGATGATCTTCTGTGCCGAATTATGTCCTGATTCAATTATAATCTTGCTTATTTGCTTTGTCCACGATAAAATAGAATAACATTCAAATGTTAGATAAAAGGAGGTCTTTATCATGGCTATAGATAAGAATATGAAAATAGGCGAACTTCTTCAGGTCAATGAAGGTATCGCCCCGATACTCATGGGCGCAGGAATGCACTGTCTCGGATGTCCTGCATCTCAGATGGAAAGTCTTGAGCAGGCATGTGCTGTACATGGTATCGATTGCGATGCTCTCGTAACAAAAATCAATGAACTGCTTGACAAATAATATCTTGCCCCAAAGCAAAAAAGGAAGTTTTATCATTTTCCATTAAAAAAGACCGGTCAACCGGTCTTTTTCAAATTAAATTTTATCAAATCTGAGCCAGTGCTTTCAGTGCATCCTTCTTGATTATCATTTCATAATGCTCTGTCATATAGCTGGTTCCCTGATTATTGTGCAGAGATATTTCTGCATATTCGGAAAGCACATTGCAGGTGCTTGCATATATCGTCGGATCACTTCCGGCATTTTCTATATACAGATAATACTCTCTGGTTGCAGGATTTTTGTATAGACAGTTTTTACCATCAAATGCGCCGTCCAGCGCTTTTGCTGCTTCGATTGCCGCGTCAAGACTCTTAAATACGAAAGCCCGCTGTGTGTTCTTTGCAGTTTCCGGAACCAGTTTCTGTTCAGGAGTGAACGAATCCTGAACCATCGGTATAGCCTCTCCAATCATAGAAACCAGTTTATCCATAAGGTTCTCTTCGGGATTGGGGGTAAACCGGGCAAAGCGTCCATCAAGCTCATCAGGACTGTCTACCTTTGTAATCAGAAGTACTATGCTTTCATCCTCAAACGGTATTGCCTCAATGATGATCGGAGTGCCTTCTGCATTGAATCCAAACTGTTCTGAAGCTTTTTCCACCATTTCTGAAAAAAGATTTCTGACCTTTTCTGTCCCGTAAGCCAGCTCACCAAGTCTGAGATTTCTCACGCTCAGATCATCGCTTGTCAGAGTGCACCTGATCTGGTTCTCATTGATCTGTTCAATTTTCATAGTGCTCTCCTCCTTTCCGATAATCTCCTAATAATAATACTCCTATCCTCCTAAATAATCAACTCCGGTGAATTTTGTCCGGTTTGCCGTACGGAACAAAGGTTCGAAATCCATGCGTCCGGAAAAAAGTTGTAACCTGTTTCCGGAGCATCTGAACGGATCCGGATTTTCTCACAAGGTCACTCCTGCCTTGAGTCAGATTCCCCTCAAAAATCCGATCCGCCTGGTGTATGTTAAAAGCCGGTTGACCCCTGAAGTCTCAAACACCTTTCGTAAGGCATACAAAAAGACTCTATGATCGGCTTTTCGCCCGTATATAATATGTCGCACCTGACACATATTATCCTTACGGCAATCCAACTATTAAGAAAGGAGGCGCAGAGACAGGAGTAAGGCACAGGGAGTGTGTTTTGCTTTTACAAATCGGATTTATGTTTTATAATGTAAGGGACCTTGTCAGGAGGCCCCTTTATTATGAAAAAAATACTTACTGTACTGCTTGTTCTGGTTCTTATTGTTTTATGCATCCTTGGATTTTTTGCTTTTGAATCAAAAAAAGACAGTAAGACTAATCAGGAAACCATATCTCAAACCGATCTTTTTGATGTAAGCGGTGATGACATTGCCATCATCTATGACTTCTCTCTGCAGAGCAGCAAAGGGCTTTTCAAAAACGACCGGGCATATCTTCCTTTATCATGGATAAGGGATTATATCAATGACCGATATTATTGGGACGAAAGCATTCAGTCCATCATCTATACTCTTCCGGATGACATAGAATATTTCCGCCTTCCGGATGAAGCTCCCGATAACCCGCGCTATTTTCTTCAAAATGGTGAGGTCTACCTTTCCCTTGATTTTGTATTATCACGCAGCTGCATATACTGCTCTCAGTTTCTTGAGGAACAGGCTAAAAGGCTGTATATAAATGATACCCGCGACGCATATGAAACTGCAGAGATTTCAAAGAAAACCTCTCTTCGTACCGGAGAGTCTGTAATGCAGCGCGTAGTTACCGAATTAAATAAAGGAGACCCGGTCCGTATTATCAAAGACGGAGACAACGGATGGTCCCGTATTCTGACTGATTCCGGTTTGCCGGGATATGTTGAAGGTAAATATCTGGAAAACAGAACGTCCACAGAGCCTGTCATCGCCTACAGCGCTCCTGTATATTCACACCTTCTGATGGATGAAGAGATCATCATGGTATGGCACCAGCTTGAAAACCAGATCTCCAACAAAAATGTTTCCTTCCTTCTGGAAAAAACTGATGGGATCAATGTTATCTCTCCAACATGGTTTTCCGTAGAAGATAACGATGGAAATATCAGTTCTATCGCCAGTCATGATTATGTTGAATATGTCCACGGAAAAGGAATTAAAGTCTGGGCTCTTGCAGATAATTTCAAGCCGTATGTCAATTCTACAGAGATTCTTTCTTCACATAACTCCCGCGAGAGGCTGATAGATCAGCTTGTCAGCCATGCTTTGGAATACGATATAGATGGAATCAATATAGACTTTGAAAATCTGGAGGAAAAATGCGGGGATCATTTCGTGGAGTTTATTCGTGAGCTTTCGGTAAGCTGCCGCAGGGAGGGTCTGGTGCTTTCCGTTGATAATCCCAATATGCAGGCCTTTAATGCATTTTATGGCCGCCACGCACAGGCTGAATGCGCTGATTATGTTATAAATATGGGATATGATGAACATTTTTCCGGTGGTGCCGCCGGCAGTGTGGCTTCCCTTCCATTCGAAGAGGAAGGACTCTCGAACTGTCTGTCTCAGGTTCCTGCAAACCAGCTTATCAGCGGAATTCCTTTTTATACCCGTATATGGACCATAGACGGAGCAAATGTCAGCAGTAAGGCTGTAGGTATCGAAACCGCCCGCGCATGGATAGCTGACAACGATGTGACTATGATCTGGGATGAGACTCTGGGACAGAATTACGGGCAGGCAGATAATAATCACCTTTGGATGGAGGATGAAGAATCCTTGAAGGCGAAGGTGTCTTTGGGCAGAAGCTACAATGTTGCCGGCTTTGCAGCCTGGAGACTCGGAATGGAGGCCCCGGATATCTGGGATATCTTTAAAAAACAGTAGCAAATACACAGAAACAACCAATATGTTGAATTTTTACCGTATTTGGGGTAAAATACAGCTGTAAACGTTCGAACATTTTACAAGGAGGAATATACAATGGCTCATGTTATAGATGATGCTTGCCTTAACTGTGGTGCATGTGCTGGCACATGTCCTGTAGGCGCCATCTCTGAGGGTGACGGAAAGCATGTTGTTGATGCTTCAGCTTGCATCGACTGTGGTGCTTGCGAAGGAGCTTGCCCGACAGGTGCTATCAAGGCAGAATAATACAAAACAAAAAAGAAACCGGACTCTCCAAAAGTGTCCGGTTTCTTTTTGTTTTATCGGTTCTTCGCCATGCTGACGAATTTGGTCGTATCTTCCTTCCATACCAGGTTTACTGTTCCCACGGCACCGTTACGATGCTTTGCAACTATCAGCTCCGCTTCTCCCGGATGTTCTGTATCCGGATTATATCTTTCGTCCCTGTATATGAACATAACTATATCCGCATCCTGCTCGATGCTTCCTGATTCCCTCAGATCCGCAATCTGCGGTCTGTGATCAGGTCTCTGATCAGGGGCTCGTGAAAGCTGTGAAAGCGCAATAACAGGGCATTCCATCTCCCTCGCTATTCCCTTCAGGTTTCTGGATATTTCAGAAATCTCCTGCTGGCGGTTCTCGCTCTTTTTACCGCTTCCGCTCATCAGCTGTATATAATCGATTACGATCAGATCGAGTCCCTTCTCAAGCTTGACCTTTCTGCACTTGCTTCGCAGCTCGGTTACTGTCATATCTGTAGTATCATCGATCACTATCGGTGAGTTTCCGACTTCCATAACAGCCTGAACCAGCTGTTCCCAGTCATTGTCTCCCAGTTCTCCTGTACGAAGTTTCTGTGAATTGATATCTGATTCCATGCTCAGAAGACGATTGACCAGCTGTTCCTTGCTCATTTCCAATGAAAACACGAGACAGGGTCTCTTCTTCTTCATCGCTACATGTCTTACCATATTAAGAACCAGAGCAGTCTTTCCCATGGAAGGACGTGCCGCAACTATTACAAGATCAGACGGCTGGAAGCCACTTGTCATATAATCCAGATCGCTGAATCCCGAAGGAATTCCCGTAATCTTTTCTTTTGTCTTGCTGGCTTTCTCTATCTTGCTGAGGACTCTCTCTGCAACTTCTGAAATCGGAACTATATCTCCATGATTTTTCTGCTGAACCACATTGAAAATATTCTTTTCCGTATCTTCAAGAATCACATCCAGAGATTCCTTGCCTGCATAACATGTATTGGCAATATCCTCACTGGTCCTGATAAGACGTCTCATCACTGCCTTATCGTGTACTATATTCGCATATGTTTTGATATTCGTCGAAGTCGGAACAACATTGATGATATCCTTGACCGCTTCGAGACTTGCCACCTCCGGCGGAACGTCTTTTTCTTTCAGCCGGTTCTGCACCGTAATAAGGTCTATGGGTTTTGCTTCATTATAAAGCTCGACCATACACTCAAACATAATTCCGTATTGCGTTGAGTAAAAATCTTCCTTTGTAAGTATATCAACTGCAGCCGGTATGGCATCTTTATCCATAAGCATGGAGCCAATCACGCTCTGCTCGGCTTCTATACTGTGCGGAAGTACTCTTTTTAATAATGCCTCTTCCATCATCCCTCTACGACATTTACTTTTACTGATGCTGCAACATCTTTGTGAAGCTTGATTTTGACATCATATTTTCCGAATTCCTTGATCGGCTCCGGAAGTACGATTTTCTTTTTATCAACTTCTACTCCCTGATCGGCAAGTGCCTGGGCAATTTCTCTGGATGATACTGATCCAAAGGTCTTTCCGTTTTCTCCGGCCTTTATTGCCACTGTTGCTGTTACTGATGCGAGCTTTTCTGCTGTCTCTTTTGCTTCGGCAAGCTGTTCTGCCGCAATTTTGTCAGCATTTGCCTTCTGAAGCTTAAGTGTGTTCAGATTCGCCGGTGTCGCTTCCACTGCATACTTTTTGCCAAGCAGGAAATTTCTTGCATATCCTTCGCTGACTTCGACTATATCACCCTTTTTACCAAGTGCTTTAACATCCTGTAACAATACTACCTTCATTAGTCAAGTTCTCCTTTTTTAATCATATCAGTCAAAAGAATCTTGAGCTGATCTATGCCCTCCTGCACGCTGACATCCTTCAGCTGAGTTCCGGCTATGCTTCGGTGTCCTCCGCCTCCCATTCTTTCCATAATGACCTGAACATTAACTTCGTCTATCGATCTGGCACTGACATATATCTGATCTCTGAATTTTGTAAATACAAAGCTTGCCCTTACTCCCTCGATATCCAGAAGCTCATTGGCTGCTTGTGCTCCTATGATTGTAGGGCTTTCAAGTCCTTCTCCGTTGCATTCTGAAATAGCAAATGAATCCCTGAAAACTTCTGCCATATGGATGGCTTCTGCTTTTGCCTTATAATCCTCCAGGCTGTCACGGAAAAGCTTCCTTACTCTCGTAACATCTGCTCCGCTTTTTCTCAGATAAGCCGCTGCTTCAAAGGTTCTTACTCCGGCCTGATTTGTGAAATTATATGTATCGACTGCAATTCCTGCAAACATCGCATCTGCCTCTGCGCTTTTCAGTTTGATATCTTCATCGATATACTGCACTATCTCCGCAATCATTTCACAGGCACTGGATGCATACGGTTCGATATAAGACAGCGTCGCCTGTTCTATGCTTTCCATGCCCTGACGATGATGGTCAAATACAACTATGTTTTCTGCGATATCTATCAGCTCCGGAGCTTCAGTAAGCGAAGGTCTGTTAACGTCCACAACTGAAAGCACCGTCCCTTCATCCGCCAGCTCCATGGCTTGAGCCTTAGTCACAAACATATCCTCCGGATAGTCGCTTGTATGGAAGCGTTCTATCATCTGTCTGACAGACCCTGACGTCTCCCCAACCACGATATTCGCTGTCTTTCCGAGAGAATTTGCAACCTTCCAGATGCCTACCGCTGCACCGAGACAATCGATATCCATAAGCTTGTGACCCATGACAATCACTCTGTCATTTTCAGCCAGTATCTCTTTGAATGCACCGGCTTTGACACGCGCTTTGACTCTTGTGGATTTTTCTATCGACTGGGATTTTCCACCATAATATCTTATGGCCTTTCCCTCTTTGACTACCGCCTGGTCTCCGCCTCGTGCGAGCGCCATCTCTATCGCGGTTTTCGCATTTTCAAAATTGTCGGAAAAGCTTTCGTCGCTGTATCCTATACCTATGGAAACGGTAACATTTAATTCATTACCGATATTAACCTTCTTGACCTCTTCGAGGATCGAAAACCGCTCAACCTCGAGCTGGGACAGATACATCTTCTTGATCAGGAACATGTATTTATCCTTCTCAAGCTTCTTCACGATTCCGTCAAGTTCCGAAATATATTTGCTGACTGCCCTGTCTACAAGTGCAACCAGAAGAGATCTCTTTACCTCTTCCATGCTCTTTGAGACCTCATCATAATTATCAAGATATATCAGACCCACTATCTGCGTGTCGTCATCATATTTTTTTCTTATCTGATGAAGTTCAGTATTATCATAGAAATATCCTGCGTAAGCACGTTCGCCGTCCATTTCCGTCTCACGGATCACAAGGCGATACTTTCTGTCACGGAATGTGCAGGAAAATGTTTCCGACCCATGGATTTTTTCAAGCACACCTTCATCGATTTCCGGAAACAGCCCCTGTATCTCTTTTTTCGAAACCTTCTCTCCGGAAAAAACTTCGTCAAATGCCTTGTTCTGCCAGCAGATAATCCCTGCGTCATCAATTATTGCATATGGAACATCCAGTTCACGAATCAATCGTCCCTGTTCTTCTTCCGTAGTGAGGGCAAAATCTACCAAAGCTTTGGTTATTGAATGCCTGTAATACAGATAGACAATCAATGCCGCCACGATTCCAAGCAGTGCCGCTCCTGCAGCGATCAATGTTGCCGTTCTGTTTCGGGTAACAAACCATATACCGAACATCGAAGCTACTGCAAGAAAAACAAACAGCACGGGCCATCGCATATACTTATTAAGTATTCCGGATGCGCTCTTTTCTTTTTTCATTACTGTTCCCTCTCCATATAGCCAAGTGCCATCTCCAGTGCCTGCTGTTCTTCGTTTCCAAGCAGTATATCAGTCTTTCCGCAATCGACCGCCTTGACATAAACATAGCAGCCTTCCCGTGAATGAACTGAATTAAGTATGAATCCTGAATTGGTATAATCAAGAAGAGCAACTGCAAAACTGAGATTTCCGCCCAGCCCCTTGAATGCATTATAGTGAACTATTCCGAATTTCTGTAAAGAAGCTCTGAGCATCTTGTTCAAAAGACGTATTGCTTCCTTGTTTTGTTCGTCTTCACCTTCAAGCTTGCGGACATCCTCTTCAATATCCATGATGATATCCTCAAGATTCACTCCGTTTCTGCCCTTCATGAACTCAGCGTATGCCCTGTCAATCCTTTTGTATTTAACGAAAAGTCCGACTACAAGACCTATTAAAACAAGTACAATAATGCTGAGCCCGATAAGCAAATACTGTTCAATACCCATCTGAATTATCACTCCTTAACGCTTTGCAGAAGCTCCATGATTCTCTCAAGCTCTGCCTGTGAATAATATTCAATCTCTATACGGCCTTTGGAATTATCCTTACGGTTTATATGAACCTTCGTTCCCAGCACTTCCTGCATTTTCTTTTCATATTCTTTATAAAAAATGCTATAGTCCCGCTCGTCATTCTCCGGCTTTTTTGCCTTTTCCGGTTTGTTTCTGTTTGCCGATCTGACCTTCTTTTCAACCTCTCGTACGCTGAGTCGGTTCTGAACGGTTTCTGCTGCCAGTTCTTTCTGCTTCTCCTGACTCTCAAGTCCGAGTATAGCTCTTGCATGTCCGCTCGAGATAAGTCCGTCTATAAGCATCTGCTGAACTGATGTTTCAAGTTTCAGGAGACGAAGCGCATTGGTTATCGTAGAACGGTTTTTTGAAACCTTCTTTGCAAGTTCCTCCTGATTGAGGTTGTATATCTCCATCAGATCCTGATATGCCTGTGCCTCTTCGATAGCGTTTAAATCTTCTCGCTGAAGATTTTCAATAAGGGCTATCTCTGCGGTTCTTTGATCATCATAATCCCTCACTACTACAGGAACCTCTTTGATTCCGGCAAGCTGTGATGCTCTCCATCTGCGCTCTCCGGCGATGATCTCATAATTTTCTCCAACACGTTTCACGATAAGAGGTGTCAGTACCCCATATTGTTTTATAGATTCAGCAAGTTCCGCAAGCGCTTCCTGATCAAAAGTTTTTCTCGGCTGATTTGCGTTTGGAACGATGGATGTGATCTTTATCCTTACCTCACCTGAAGCCAGCGATTTTCTATCCTGCGCAGATGTGTACTTCTGCTGTGCTTCAGTTGTCTTTTCTTCTCCAAATAATACTTCCAGGCCTTTTCCGAGTCCCTTCTTTACTGTTGCCATTTTCAGTTTCCGCCTCTCTTGTTATTCTTCTGCTGCCATAACTTCAGCTGCCAGTTTTCTGTAGCTGTCTGCCCCCTTTGAATACGGGTCATATTCAGTTACCGGCATTCCGTGAGAAGGAGCCTCTGCAAGTCGTACATTTCTCGGAATGATCGTGTTATATATCTTCTCATGCAGCGCGGCACGGACACTTTCGACCACCTGCTGACTGAGGTTGATTCTCGCATCGTACATAGTAAAAACCACGCCCTCAAGTCTGAGATTCTCATTGAGTTTTTTCTTAACCAGATTGATGGTATTCATGATCTGACTTAATCCCTCAAGTGCATAGTATTCGCACTGAATGGGAACCAGAACAGAGTCCGCTGCTGTAAGTGCATTAATGGTCAGCAGAGAAAGCGATGGCGGACAGTCGATGATGATGTAATCAAAATCTGATTTTACATCAGTCAGATACTTTTTCAGTGTGTTTTCTCTCTGTTCGACATCCAGCAGTTCTATCTCCGCACCGGACAGGTTCATATCGCTGGGAAGCAGGAACAGGTTGTCAACCGGTGTCTTGATTATGACATTGTCAAAGGATGCTTCTCCCATAAGCATCTCATAAACACCTGTCTCGAAATCATTTCTGCTTATACCGAGTCCGCTGCTTAAATTGCCCTGCGGGTCAAAATCAATTGCCAGTACTCTCTGTCCGGCTTCTGCAAGTGCAGCTGCCAGATTAATGGATGTCGTTGTTTTTCCGACACCACCCTTCTGGTTTGCTATTGCGATAATTCTACTCATTAAATCTCTCCTGAAAATTCTTTTCTTACAGTTCGGTGATCATATATTCATTTCCGCCAAAGCAGAATTTATCTCCTAATCTAAGCTTCTTTCCGCGCCTTAATTCAGTTTCTCCGTTGACCGTTACATTTCCTTCAAGTATTTCGTATTTTGCTTCGACACCGGATCCGCAAGCACCACAAAGCTGCAGCGCCTGCTGCAACTTTATGAATTCATCTCTGATAGCAACTTCCTGCATTATCTTATTCTCCATATGACGAAAAAAGGAGACGATTCATCGTCAGCCTTCAATCAATAGATAATCAGATTATACCATGTTTTCAAAGGGGCAGTAAAGCCACTAGATATTGATGAATCAAGGGTTTTCGCCCTATATGTATACTTTTTTATACAGTCGGGATAACGGAGGCTTTTTCTGTGCTGTCACGATGAACAAAGCATATCGCTTGCGATATGCTCGCGCCGAGCGCGGTCGCCTCAGGCGACTATTTCTCATCGCGCGAGTGCGCATCCCGCGGAGCGTTTTGTATAATAGGAAATCCGGAGGAATTTCCTATTATACAAAAAAGACGCGTAAACAATCTTTTTACACGTCCTCTTTTCTGAGCCACTGGGGACTCGAACCCCAGACAACTTGATTAAAAGTCAAGTGCTCTACCACCTGAGCTAGTAGCCCGTCCTTTTGTCTATTGAATAAACAAAAATGCCTCAGGCCAGAATCGAACTGGCGACACACGGATTTTCAGTCCGTTGCTCTACCAACTGAGCTACCGAGGCAATCACGCAATTTTGGCGCGAATGTAATTGTACCATACACTTTTGAAAAAGAAAAGCTTTTTTTCAAATTTCTCCGGGGTTTTACAATTCCTCTTTTTTCAGATATTTTAACAGACATTTACAGCCATATTCTATCTGATTCCACACCTTGTGAAAATTGCCGGTATACCAGGGATCTTCTATATCTTCCGGATTCTCTGTAAAATCCAGAAGTTTATATACCTTCTTTTGGGGATCCTCTCCGATTATCCTGAATATATTTTTCATATTCCAATCATCCATACCGATCAGGTAATCATAGTTTTCATAATCCCCTTTGGTCATCTGCGTTGCCTGTCTGAATTTATCATAAGCAACTCCATGTGCCTCCAGCTCCCTTCGTGCAGGCGGATAGATATTATTGCCAAGCTCTTCCCGGCTTGTCGCACGGGATACTATCTCAAAGCAATCTTCAAGATGCTCCTTTCCAACCAGCTCTTTCATTATCGCCTCTGCAATCGGGCTTCTGCATATATTGCCGTGGCAGATGAACATTATTTTTAACATAATATCTCCCTGTGTTTTTCTCTATTTATTCTGGTTTCCGCATTTTCTGTCAAGCCAGTCCACTATCATTTCTGCTGCTTTATCCCACTGTTCCTCAGGAGTTATCTCCGCCTCCTGATCACCTTTCTGTGGTCCGTAATCTCCCATTTGTGCATGGTTTCCACCTTTAATACAGTATTTCTCTGTATTCTCTGTGTCTTTCTCTGTTCCGGCTTCACCCAGCGCCCTCTTCATGTTCAGAAGGCCGTCTTTGTCTCCATATATCGACAGGACGGGTATTTCCGGTTTTCTTATTGGATATGATGACAGTAATATCAATCCATCCGGTTTTTCAGGATTCTTTTCTGCGTACACTGACGCTGCTGACCCTCCAAGTGAATGCCCCGCCACAAACCATTTTTCAATTCCGTCAGTTCCGATATAGCTGTCGGCTGCATCTGTTTTTAACATTGCACAGTTCCACGGCAATTCAGGAATATAGCACACATAGCCGCATCGGCTAACTCTTGCCAGTACCGGTATATATGCTGAATGTTCTACTGCTGCTCCCTGATAAAAAACTATTGCACCTTTTGTTTTTTCTTCCCGCGGTGAGAGCGCGAGCGTTCCGTCTTCTTTTAATTCTATATTCACATCAGTGTATTCGTACGCATATTTCTGGATCGAATGCTTTGCCTTATAAGGATTTAAAAATGTTTTCAA
Source organism: Lachnospiraceae bacterium (assembly GCA_045616865.1). Lineage (GTDB taxonomy): Bacteria > Bacillota > Clostridia > Lachnospirales > Lachnospiraceae > Darwinimomas. The sequence continues at coordinate 16,204 of JAZLHO010000068.1, forward strand.
TGTTACAACGGTTATTGCCAGTATAACTAAAAAAACTACTGCCGATGTTGCTTTCAGTATTGTTTTAAAAACTCTTTTTTTATTGTCATGTTTTTCCATAGATTATTACTCCCATGTCAATCTATGTAATTCACCTTTTTCTTCCAGTCCGGTGAAATCATTCTGTCGCAGAGCTTCATAAAGTATAACAGCAACTGAGTTTGCAAGATTCAGGCTTCTTATTTCATGTCCCATGGGAATGCGAATGCAATTTTCTCGATTTTCAACTAATATCTCTTCCGGGATCCCTGCGCTTTCCTTTCCGAACATGATATAGTCGCCATCCGAGAATTTCACGTCTGTATATGCTCTTTCAGCCTTGGTTGTTGCCATCCAGATTTTTGAAGTATTGTTTTCTTTTTTTAGTTTACATAAAAATTCTTCGTAATTAATATATCTACTTACATTAAGCTTTTCCCAATAATCCATACCTGCACGTTTTATGCTTTTCTCATTCAAACGAAACCCCAGGAGATCTATAAGATGGAGCGCCGTTCCGGTTGCAGCGCATGTTCTTCCTATATTGCCTGTATTTTCCGGGATCTCCGGTTCATGGAGAACGATATTCAACATTATTTTGTCATCTCCTTGATATATCTATATGTCTTTGCAATCGGGAGTCCCATTACAGTATAAAAATCGCCGTTTATCCTGGGTATGTATTTGCAAAAGGCTCCCTGTATTCCATATGCGCCGGCTTTATCCATCGGTTCGCCCGTGTCTATATATGCATGTATCTCGCAATTTGTCATATTGTCTACGCTTACCTCTGCTTTATCAGCAAAAACGCTTTCAGCTATACCGGATTTCTTCTTATATAATACCGTTACTCCGGTATAAACAAAATGTGTTCTTCCGGCATAGGATTTGATCATTTCAAATGCATCTTTTTTTGTTTTTGGTTTGCCCAGAATTTTTTTGTCAACTACAACTATTGTATCTGCAGCTACTATTACGTCTCCATAATTGCACTTTTCAGATACTGCATATGCTTTCATCCTGGATAGCTCTTTTACAAGCTTTTCGGGGTTCTTTTCCTTGATTTGGCTTTCATCACACTCTGAGACCATGATTTCCGGTTTGAATCCGCATTTTTCCAGTATTTCTTTTCTTCTTGGTGATTTTGATGCTAATATTATTCTTTTATATCTCATATGCACCTCTTTATTGGTGTTTCACGTGAAACATTTTTGATATCTTTTTTGTTTTTCTGTGTTTCACACAAAACAAACAAATATTATTACAATGGGTTTTTGGATGGAGTGCCCGCTTTTCTGGGATATTTATGTGGAGTTGTGGAAATCTTGTCAAAAACTATCAACGATCTGTTTCCCATGTCTTCAGGAAGCGTGTATTTCAAAATTTCCTTTGTTTTAAGGCCTATTTCACGTATTGCCCTATCTGCATTTCTTATTTCCTGCTCAATGTCACCTGCTTTTAGTGGAATAAACAGTCCGTTTTTGTGGATAAGTGGTCCGCAGTATTCCACAAGTGTTGATAAATTAGCAACTGCTCTTGCCGTTGCTATGTCATATTTTTCTCTATACTCCAGATTATTGCCCAGATCCTCTGCTCTCGAGTGGACTATCCTGACATTTGATAGTTTTAATTCTTCTATCAGCGAGTTTAAAAAATCGAGTCTTTTCCTAAGAGAATCTGACAAAGTCACTTTGATATTTGGAAAGGCAATCGCAATCGGTAGTCCCGGAAAGCCTGCGCCGGTTCCAACGTCAATCATGGTATATTCTTTTTCCATAATATCCGGAACGGCTCGAATTAGTTCAAGAGAGTCCGCAAAATGTTTAATATATACTTCTTTTCTATCCGTAATGGCTGTAAGATTAACCTTCTGATTTGTTTCAACAAGTCTTCGAAAGTATAACTCAAATTCATCCGCATGTTCTTCTATATGATTCATATTTCCTCCTATGTTTCACGTGAAACATATTTACAAGAGAAGATTGTTGATCTTCCATGTTAAAGTCTCATTATTTAAGAAAAACCAACAACATGGAAATATCTGCAGGAGAAACGCCTGAAATTCTTGAAGCCTGACCGATATTTTCAGGTCTGACTTCTTTTAATTTCTGACGAGCCTCCAATCTGAGGCTTCCGACCTTATCATAATCGATATCTATCGGTATTTTCTTGCTTTCAAGTTTTTTAAACTGTTTGACCTGCTGCAGCTGTCGTTCAATATAACCGCGATATTTGATTTCGATATTAACCTGTTCCTGAACATCGTCCGGAAGAGCCGGCCTGTCAATATCAATTTCGGTTAACATAAAGTAGTCAAGTTCAGGTCTCCTTATAAGCTCAGCCAGTGTGGCTCCTGTATTCAGCACACTCGATCCGTGAGAAGAAAGAAAATCATTGGTTTTCCTGTTATCACCAACGTGTACAGATTCCATTCTATCGATTTCACGGTCGATAAGCTCCTTTTTTTCAATTACTTTCTTAAGTCTTTCATCTGATATAAGACCGACTCTATGTCCGATATCACATAATCTTAGATCAGCATTGTCCTGTCTTAACAGGAGCCGGTATTCGGCACGTGAGGTCATCATTCGATACGGTTCGTGGCTTTCCTTTGTCACAAGATCATCTATTAAGACACCGATATACGCCTGGCTTCGATCAAGAACTACTGGGTCTTTTCCGAAAATTTTCATAGATGCATTGATTCCAGCCATAAGTCCCTGAACAGCCGCTTCTTCATACCCTGAACTTCCATTGATCTGTCCGGCACCGTAAAGCCCCGGTATGTTTTTAAATTCAAGAGTAAGATTTAATTGTCTTGCATCAATACAATCATATTCTATCGCATATGCATTTCTTACGATCTTACAATTTTCAAAACCCGGAAGTTTATGAATCATAGCATGCTGAACATCCTCCGGAAGAGAAGAACTGAATCCGCTCAGATAAACCTCGTGTGTATATAATCCTTCCGGTTCAACAAAAATCTGATGTCGGTCTTTATCCGGAAATTTCATGACTTTATCTTCAATAGACGGACAGTATCTTGGTCCTACGCCCTCGATTACACCTGCATACAAAGGAGATCTCTGAATATTATCTCGTATGATTTGATGGATTTCTTCTCCTGTATAAGTAAGCCAGCAGCTTACCTGTTCTTTCTGAACTGATTCAGGATCTGTTTCAAAAGAAAACGGAACTACCGGAACATCTCCAAGCTGTTCCTCCATCTTGCTTCTGTCTATGGTATCACCGTCAACACGTGCCGGTGTTCCTGTTTTAAATCTATAAATCGTAATTCCGTTATCAATTAAAGACCTCGTAAGATGCGTGGCATTTTTAAGTCCGTTAGGACCTGTCGGTTCGATGACTTCTCCAAAAAGGCAGCGTGAATTAAGATATACACCTGTAGCAAGGATTACTGCTTTAGAAAAATAGATAGCTCCTGAAACAGTTTTAACCCCTTTGCATACAGAATTCTCTACTATCAGTTCCGACACTTCCGCCTGTTTGATGGCAAGATGTTCCTGATTCTCCATGATTTTCCTCATCTCGCGGGTATATGCCTGTTTGTCTGCCTGCGCACGAAGAGAATGGACTGCCGGGCCCTTGGATCTGTTAAGCATTTTTGACTGAATAAATGTCTTATCAATATTTTTGCCCATCTCACCGCCAAGAGCATCCAGTTCGCGCACCAGATGTCCTTTGCTGGTTCCCCCGATATTCGGATTACATGGCATCAACGCAATAGAATCAACGCTGACCGTAAAAACGATCGTTTCAAGACCAAGTCGGGCACACGCCAATGCGGCCTCGCACCCTGCATGGCCCGCTCCCACAATCACCACATCGTAATTTTCTTCTATTTTAGTATTCATTTTATTTACCCATACAGAATTTTGAAAAAATCTCATTGATGATATCTTCACCGACAGTTTCACCGGTTATCGTTCCAAGTGCTTCAAGCGCATCTGTCAAATCAACGGAAATCAGATCTTCGCTAAGACCTTCTGAAATGCCGTTTCGAACAAGTTCAATTGAAAGAAGAGCAGTTTTAAGAGCCTGAAGCTGTCTGACACCTGTGATATAAATCTCATCGTTTAGATTGATTTCACCTTTGAAAAACATATCCTTGAGCAATGTTTCCAATTCAGAAAGCCCCTGTCCGCTTTTTGCAGAAAAACCGATAAATGGATATTTCATGATTCTTTCATCAACTATAGGCTTCCACTCCGAAAGATCCTGTTTATTGATAAGAATAATTGCATTCTTTCCTTCAATAAAATCAAGAACCTCTATATCTTCTTCGGTTAAATCATGCGATCCGTCAAGCACGCAAAGTATCAAGTCGGCATCCTTAGCGGCCTTCTTTGCCCGTTCGACACCCATTATCTCAACAGTATTGTCGCTTTCTCTAAGACCGGCCGTATCGGTAACATTTAACCTGATTCCGCCAAGGGAGATGTTTTCGGTCAATGTATCTCTGGTAGTTCCGGCTATATCAGTAACAATCGCTCTTTCGATGCCTGCAAGAAGATTCAGGACTGAGGATTTGCCGGCATTGGGTTTTCCGAGTATTACCGTGTCGATGCCGGACTTCATGATGATACCCGCATCCGAATTTCTGATAAGCCTGTCTATACGGGAATAAACTCCGGAAATTTTCCTGTCAAGCTCCTCTCCATATCCATCAAGAGAATAATGTTCCGGATCATCAAGCGCAGCCTCTATAAATGCGATTTCATGGAGCAATATAGCGCGAAGCTCCTTAATTTCGGACGAAAGCTTCCCCTTGAGCTGTCTTACCCCAACCTTAAGACTGTTCTGACTTTCAGCATCAATTATATCTGCTACTGCCTCCGCCTGAGTCAGGTCCATCTTTCCGTTTAAAAACGCCCTCTTGGTAAACTCGCCGGGCTCCGCGAGATTTGCCCCGGCATCGATGGCAAGCGCAAGTATCTTCTTAATGACCAAAAGACCTCCGTGGCACTGGATTTCAACAACATTTTCTCCGGTATACGAGTGAGGCGCCTTCATGATCATGACGAGCACCTGATCTACAAGCTCCTCACCATCATAAACATAGCCATAATTGATCGTGTGAGAATCAGCCTCTCTCAGTTTTATGCTTCCCCTATATATTTTGTCTGCTATCCCGATTGCCTCTTCTCCGGAAATTCTGACGATACCGATTCCTCCCGGGGAAAGAGCAGTAGCGATAGCTGCAATAGTATCATTTTTTCTCATAATCTTTGAAAAAAGAAAAGAAGGCTCCTGCATACATTTCTGTATACGCAGCCTTCTTTCACCAAGCTGTGTTATTAAATTATTTCTGACGGCGACCGTTTCTTTTAAGCTTTACAACGACATGACGGTACGGCTCTTCGCCTTCGCTGACAGTTGTTACATACGGATTATCCTGAAGTGCTGAATGAATGATTCTTCTCTCATAAGGATTCATCGGTTCAAGATCTACAGCCCTCTTTGTTCTTGAAACCTTATGCGCGATGTTGTTTGCAAGCTCCTCCAGCTTTATCTGTCTGCGCTCTCTGTAATTCTCTGTATCAAGCTTAACTCTGATATATTCATCATAATGCTTGTTTACCACGAGGCTGACCAGATACTGAATAGAATCCAGCGTCTGACCTCTCTTGCCTATCAGAACACCCATATCATCTCCTGAAAGAGTTATGTTGAGTTCATTCTCGTCATGATTGAATCCCGTCTGAATCTCAACCGCCATATCCATAACCTTAAAGGTATCCTGTAAAAATGTTACCGCCTTCGATGTAAGCTCTGCAGCGTCTTCTTCACTTACCGGTTTTAAGTCTCTTTGCGGTTTCTTAAACCCTACCTCAGCTACTTCTATCTCTATATCTTCAACTACTGTTTCTTCAATAACCGGAGCAACCTCTTCAAGTACGATTGCTTTCGGACGAGTCGGAGTCTCTGCCTGCTCTTCCTTAACTTCTGCTTTCTTCGGGTTAAGTTTTTCCTCTTCCTGTTTTCTGATTTTCTCCTGAAGCTGTTCATCTGTAAGCGCAACTGCCTTGATAACCCATGGCTTACCTCCGATAACTCCGAGGAGACCTTCCTTACCTTCTTCCAAAACGGTTACATCAAGATGATCACTGGAAGTCTGGAGCTCCTGAATAGCTTCAGTGATAGCATCATCATAAGTTTTTGCCGTTACTGTAATACTCTGCATGATCAATTCTCCTTATTATCTGTAGCGGCTTCTTTCACCGGAGCCGTAGTATTTATCTCTTCTGTTAATGCTGTTTCCTGCTGAATCTTAGATTCACCGGCTGCTGTAGCCTTTGTTGCCGCATTGCTCTTGTTCTTCCTGCCATGGCGCTTCTCGTATTCTCTCTGATCATACATAGCCACCATATTTGCCTTTGCTGCAAGAGAACCCTCTTTAGCATGGAAATTATAATATTGTGTTGAATCGATAACCTGTTTGTCAGATTTTTCTTTCTTTTCAGCCGCCTTGGCTTCCTGATATTCGCGAATCTTTTCCTCTCTTTCTGCCTCTGCAATAGCCTTCTTATCAATAGTCTTTGGAGGAAGTCCTTTCTTTGCACGCTTTTTATTTGTCTTTTCAAGGTTCTCTGCCACAAGCTTATCTACGTCGATATCCTTATATTTCAGATTGATGAATATCTGGATGATAGTACGTACCACAGCACTTGCGATCCAGTATACACCGATACCTGCCGGCAATGTGAAGCAGAAGAATACAGACATGATCGGCATCATGATATTCATAGTCTTCATGGAAGAAGCTGCCGGATTGCTGTCATCATCAGGTGTTGCCGGATTCTGAGTCATAAACTTCGTACTTGCCCACTGGGTAACACCGGCAAGAACAGGGATAGCCCAAGCCCAGTTCGGATTGAATCCCTGCCATGGAGCTGTTGCAAGGTTGATTCCGAGAAAACTGTTAAGGGATGCAAGTGCACTGCCTGTATAATGAATAAGATCACTCAGTGACGGGAACATGATTGCAAATGATTCCCACTGATCCGGAGTAAGCTTATAAAGAAGATCTATAACATTATTTAATTCCGCATAATCCGCATTGCTGGCCATCTTTGCAGCAGTTGCGATATCTGTGAATCCTGCATAAGATACAAAATTGGAAATGCCCTGAATCGCCGTTGCCAGAGGTGTGAGAAGTTCCTTAACCTGAGGAACATAGCCCGGAATATGATAAATAACCTGATACAAAGCAAAAAGAATCGGCATCTGTATAAGCAGCTGTACGCAGCCGCCGGTCATGCTGGTTCCGTATTTCTCATAAACAGCCTGAGTTTCTGCCTGCATTCTTGCGGCACTCTGCTGATCATTTTTTCCTTTGTATTTCTTCTGGATAGCCTGGATCTCCGGCTGCATGACGGTCATCAGCTTTGAAGATTTCTGCTGTTTGATCGTAAGCGGGAGCATAAGAAGGTTAACGATAATAGTAAAAAGAATAATGCAGACACCAATGTTTGCTGAACCAAACAAAGAATCACAAAACGTAAAAAGAACGCCCATGATTTTTCCCAGCACCCACGCAACCCATCCTATGATGGGAGTAGTGGACTGAGTCAAAAGGATAGCAGTTAACAAATCTTTCTTCCTCCAATTATAAAATAATCAGAAATCAGGGAACCGGATCATATCCTCCCTCATGAAAAGGATTGCATCTGCAGATGCGTTTAACGCCCATCCAGCATCCCTTCAAAGCTCCATATTTTTGTACGGCCTGTAGTGTATACTCAGAACACGTAGGTGTATATATACACGGAGGCTTCAAAATAAAATACGGAGACATAAATCTCTGATAAAATCTGATTAATGCGACACAAATTTTCTTCATATTAAAATGCCCATCCGACTGCACAGATCCATATATGCGCGGGACATGTCCTCATATCCGAGCGCAGCAGCGGGCTGCCTTGCTATGACCACAATGTCATAACCGGACTTCAAGTCGTCACGATGAAGTCTGAAGCATTCTCTTAAGACCCTTGCTATTCTATGCCTCACTATCGAATTTCCCACTTTTTTTGATGCAGAAATACCGATTCTGCAGGAACCGTTTGTTTTCTCGTTTTTTAAGACATACATAACAAGCGAGTCATTGGCACATGACCTTCCCGACCTGTAAACAAGCTTAAATTCTTCATTTTTCTTTATAGAAGGGAATCTGTTCATGCTAAAAAGACCGGGGTATTGTTATCCCCGGCTTATATATTATGCTGATAATTTTGCTCTGCCTTTTGCACGTCTTGCAGCTAAAACTTTTCTTCCGCCCGGTGTGCTCATTCTCGCTCTGAAGCCATGAACTTTACTTCTCTGTCTGTTCTTCGGCTGAAATGTCATTTTCATGATGTTTTTCCTCCTCTTTATATCGAACGGGATAATCCGCCATTCTTAGTCAAGCTTACTCATTATATAGAAATAAGGCCTTTTAGTCAAGAAAAAAATAGATATCAACTTATCAACATTATGTTAATAAGTTGTGGATAAAATAGTAAACATTCTCTCAACAATCTTTAAACTAATTATCAACAACCTATCCACGGATTGTTTTTAACTTATCCACATCAATATATTGTATATCGGCCTGTTTTGTTGATAAAACACCGTTTTTTTGGTAAAATAATTGTGGAATGTTGTCGGGAAAATTATTTTTCTGACGTTGTTTGTGACGGAGTAATTATCATGATTGAAAAGATAAAACAAAACTGGCAGGCAGTTCAGAATTACATTCGAAATGAGTTTGAAATCTCTGATGTTTCTTATGAAACCTGGATTTCTCCTCTGGTTCCTATTAAAACACACCACGATACAGAGAAAAATCTGGTTCTTGATGTGCTTATCCCTCAGGATGAAAATTATTTCAAAAAATATGTAGAGAAAAGATATTCTCAGATTTTGAGGGTTGCGATAGCCGAAATGACAGGAATCGACTGTCTTATTAATGTACTCAATAATTCTGATCTTCATCCGGACAGTGAAAAAAAATCTTCTATTATAAATAGTGATAAAAAGAAGGTTGATAATTACTCATTATTGATGGCCAATCTTAATCCTAAATATACGTTTGATTCATTTGTCGTAGGAAACAGCAATAATTTTGCTCATGCAGCATCATTGGCTGTTGCAGAAAATCCGGGTGATCCATCATATAACCCTCTGTTTTTATACGGAGGAGTTGGACTTGGAAAAACCCATCTGATGCAGGCAATAGCTCATTTTATTCTTGAAAAAGACCCTTCAATGAAGGTTTTATATGTAACAAGTGAGAATTTTACAAATGAAATAGTAGATGCTATTCAAAAGAAAAAAACTCACGAATTCAGAGAAAAATACAGATATAATGATGTTCTTCTTATAGATGATATTCAATTTATAATAGGTAAACAAAGTACACAGGAAGAATTTTTCAATACCTTTAATGATATGTATCAGAATAAGAAACAAATCGTTATTTCTTCGGATCGTCCACCAAAAGATTTTGAAAACCTTGAAGACAGAATAAAATCAAGATTCAGCTGGGGAATTCAGGCAGATATACAAGCACCGGATTACGAAACCAGACTGGCTATTTTAGGAAAAAAGGAAGAAGCTGACGGAACAAGTATAGATAATGAAGTAATAAAATATATTGCAGAAGTTATTGATACAAATATCCGTGAACTTGAAGGTGCATTAAATAAAATAAGAATGATGGCAAAGCTTGAGAATAAAAAAATAGATGTTGATTTTGCCAAGGAAGTTCTGAAAGATACTTTATCTCCAAATACAAAAAAAATACTGACACCTGAATATATTTTAGATATAGTATGTGACCATTTTTCAACTGATAAAATAGATGTTGTGTCTTCAAAGAGAAATAAAGAACTTGTTTATCCACGACAGATATCTATGTATCTCATTAAGAAATTAACAAATTGTTCACTTGAATATATAGGAAATATCCTCGGTGGAAAGGATCACTCTACAATTCTTCATGGAATCAACAAAATTGAGGGTGAACTTAAAACAAATGAAGAATTAAACCACGATATTTCTGTTCTTAAAAAGAAACTTTCTACACATTAATAGAGATAATTCTTTGACTTATCAACAGTGATAAATGATAAACAATCCTTATTATATAAGGAAAATCAGTATTTTAAACATATTAACATCACCTAAGACTAATAATACTGAATATATATTTATTTATTATGGATTTTAAAAGAAAGGAGCCCTTAATGAAACTCGTTTTTAAAAAAGAAAATTTATTAAATGGAATCAATATAGTTTCAAGAGCAATTCCTACAAGAACAACTAATCCTATTCTTGAATGTATTTTATTTGATGTATCAGGTGAAATAAAATTAGTAGCCAATGATATGGATTTAGGAATAGAAACTATAGTTGAAGGTGAAATAAAAGAAAAAGGAAAAATAGCATTAGATGCAAAGCTGATCAATGAAATTATAAGAAAATCAGACTCTAATGAAAGTATTATTGAAATAGAAAGTGATTCCTCTTATTTAACTACTATTAAATCAGATAATTCGGTATTTAAAATTCAGGGAAGAGATGGAGAAGAATTTCCTTATCTTCCATATATAGAAAAAAATAATTATATAAGTATATCTCAATTTACTTTAAAAGAAGTTGTGAGACAGACTATATTTTCTGCAGCTGTAAATGATAATAACAGAATGATGGGTGGAGAATATATAGAAGTTAAAGAAGACAAAGTAAGATTTACTACTCTTGACGGACATAGAATATCCATAAGAAATATAGATATGAAGGAATCTTATGGAGAAGAAAAAGCAATTGTTCCGGTAAGAAGCTTAAATGAAATAAGTAAAATTGTAACAGGTGATAATGAAAAAGAAATATTGATTTATTTCAGTAAAAATCATCTTTTATTTGAGTTTGAAAAAACAAGAGTATTATGTGGAATAATTGACGGTGAATATTTTAAGATAGATCACATGCTTTCAAAAGACAGTGAGACAAGGATTGTGATTAATAAAAATGAACTTATCAGTTATATTGACAGGTCAATGATATTTATTAGAGAAAATGATCATAAACCAATTATTCTTACTGTAAAGGAATCAAATTTAAATATAAGTATAAAATCATCCTTTGGAATGATGGATGGAGATATTTTGTGTCATAAAGAAGGAAAGGATATAAAAATAGCATTTAATCCAAAATTTTTAATAGATGCTTTAAGAGCTATTGATGATGAAGAAGTAAGTCTTTATTTTACAAACGCAAAAGCTCCTTGTTTTATCAGAGATAATGAAGACAAATATATCTATCTGATTCTTCCGGTTAATTTTATTGAGTAAATAATTTGTTTATTGAATCCTTAGAATTAAATAATTATAGAAATTATAAGAACCTGAGTATTAAATTTGATAAAAAAATAAATCTTCTGTACGGAGATAATGCACAGGGAAAAACAAATATTCTTGAATCTTTATATGTATGTGCAACTACAAAATCACATAGGGGATCCAAGGATAAAGAACTTATAAATTTTGAAAATGATGAATCACATATAAGGGTAAAATACAAAAAAAATAATTTACCATATGTGATTGATATGCATCTTAAAAAAAATCATTCTAAAGGAATTGCAGTAAACGGAGTTGTAATAAAAAAGGCTAGTGAACTTTTTGGAAAAATAAATGTTGTATGTTTTTCACCTGAAGACCTTAATATCATAAAAGAGGGACCGGCTGAAAGAAGAAGATTTGTTGATCTGGAACTTTGTCAACTTAACAGCCTGTATGTTAATTCACTTATCAACTATAACGGGATAATTATCCAGAAAAACCGTTTATTAAAGGATGCTTTTTTTAATAAAGATGTTGATAAGATGCTCGATGTTTATGATGAACAGCTGGAAAAATATGGTAATGAGATATTTGAATTCCGCCAGAATTTTATAGATGAGTTAAATCCTATTATAAACAGAATACATTATCATCTTTCGGGTGAAAAAGAAAAATTAAAGCTTGTTTATGAAAGATGTGAATTTAAAAAACAGAGGAAAGAAGAGTTAAAAATAAAAACTTCTCTTACAGGTCCACACAGAGATGATATAGCTTTTTATTTAAACGATATAGATTTAAGAAAATTCGGATCACAGGGTCAGCAGAGGACGGCAGCATTGTCCCTTAAACTTGCAGAAATAGAACTTGTGAAAAATAAGATAGATGATTATCCTATACTTCTTCTTGATGACGTATTGAGTGAACTTGATACAAACAGACAGAATAAAATTCTGAGTGAAATAAATAATATTCAGACAATAATTACGTGTACAGGTGTTGAGTATTTTATAAATAATAATTTTAATGCAGCAAGAACAATGTTTGTTAAAGACGGAACAGTTACAGCGGTGGAGGCTGAATAATGGGCGAATATAATGCGGAACAAATACAGATACTTGAAGGACTTGAAGCAGTTAGAAGACGTCCTGGTATGTATATAGGAACGACATCTATCAGAGGTCTTCATCATCTGGTATATGAGATAGTTGATAACTCTGTAGATGAAGCTCTGGCAGGATTCTGTGATAAAATAAAGGTTTTTATTAATCCGGATAATTCTATTACTGTTATTGATGACGGAAGAGGAATACCGGTAGATATTCAGAAGAAAGCAGGAAAACCTGCTGTTGAAGTTGTATTTACCGTTCTTCATGCCGGTGGTAAATTCGGTGGCGGAGGATATAAGGTATCCGGAGGTCTTCACGGAGTAGGTGCGTCTGTTGTAAATGCACTTTCTGAATGGCTGACTGTGAAGGTATATAAAGAAGGAAAGATATATCAGATGAAGTTCGAAAGAGGTAAAACCGTTGAAGAACTTCATATTGAAGGAATATGTGAAAATGAAATTCACGGAACAGAAGTAACATTTCTTCCTGATAAAGAGATATTTGAAGAAACCGTATATGATTTCGGAACCTTAAAAACAAGACTTCGTGAGACGGCTTTTCTTACGAAGGGTCTTTCTATAGAGCTTACAGATAAGAGAGAAGAATCAGACAGAACGGAATCCTTCTGCTATGAAGGAGGAATCAAGGAGTTTGTAGAATATATAAACAGAACATCAACACCTTTATATGAAGATGTAATATATTGTGAGGGAGAGAAGAACAAAGTACTGGTTGAAGTTGCTTTCCAGCATAATGATGGATACAACGAGGGAATATATTCATTTGTTAATAATATCAACACTCCTGAGGGAGGTATGCATTTAACAGGATTTAAGAATGCGCTCACAAAGACTGTCAATGATTATGCGAGAAAGAATAAGTTCCTTAAGGATAACGAAGAAGGTCTTTCAGGAGAGGACATAAGAGAAGGTATCACTGCAATAATCAGCGTAAAGGTTGAAGAACCGCAGTTTGAGGGACAGACAAAACAGAAACTCGGAAATTCAGAAGCTCAGACGGCAGTTAATGCAATAATGTCAGAGCAGCTTACATATTATCTGGAACAGAATCCGAAGGTTGCAAAAATAATATGTGAAAAATCAGTTCAGTCACAAAGAGCAAGAAATGCAGCCAGACATGCAAGAGATCTTACAAGACGTAAATCGGCTCTTGAAACGAGTAAGCTTCCGGGTAAGCTTCAGGATTGTACAGAGAGAGATCCGAGCAAGTGTGAGATATTTATCGTCGAGGGAGATTCTGCCCTGGGACCGGCTAAAAACTGCAGAGATGTAAAGTATCAGGCAGTTATGCCAATCAGAGGAAAAATTCTTAATGTTGAAAAGGCCCGCATAGATAAAATATATGCTAACGAAGAAATACAGGGAATGATCACTGCTTTCGGAACAGGAATACATGATGAGTTCGATATTTCAAAATTGAGATACAACAAGATCATCATCATGAGCGATGCCGATGTAGACGGAGCGCATATTGCCACGCTTATGCTGACATTTATCTACAGATTCATGCCGGACCTTATTAAAGAAGGGCATGTATTCCTGGCACAGCCACCGCTTTATTATGTAAGAAAGAACGGAAAACTCTTCTATGCATACAGCGATGAGGAAAGAGACAGGCTTCTTGAAGAAGTAGGTAAAAATGCGGATGTGCAGAGATTTAAGGGTCTGGGCGAGATGGAGGATCAGGAACTATCTGAGACTACCATGGATCCGGAAACAAGAACCCTGCTTCGCGTAAATATGGATGAAGATGCCAGAAGCGAACTGGATCTCACATTCACCACACTGATGGGAGACCAGGTCGAACCAAGAAGGATATTCATAGAAGAAAACGCTAAATATGTAACAAACCTGGATGTATAAAGGATAATAATATGGAACCAAATACATATGACAAAATAAAAGATGTTGACCTGAGAAGTACGATGGAAAGCAATTACATCGATTATGCCATGAGCGTAATCGTTGCAAGAGCTCTTCCGGATGTCAGGGACGGATTAAAACCGGTTCAGAGAAGAATCCTGTATGCGGCTATGAAAATGGGCGCTACTGCCGATAAAAAAACAAAGAAATGCGCGACTATCGTCGGAGAGACGATGGGACATTATCATCCACATGGTGATTCTTCCATATACGGAGCGTTGGTTTATATGGGACAGCCGTGGTCTTTGAGGTACCCTCTTATAGAAAAACAGGGCAACTTCGGATCAGAAGACGGAGATTCACCTGCTGCATCTAGATATACAGAAGGCAAGCTTTCAAAACTTGCCATGGAAATGATGGAAGGAATCGGCAAAGACACAGTCGATTTTGTTCCAAACTTTTCAAATGAACAGGGATACGATGAACCTTCTATCCTTCCTTCGCAGATTCCGAATATTCTGGTAAACGGAACAACAGGTATAGCAGTAGGTATGGCAACAAATATGCCGCCGCACAACCTAAGAGAAGTAATAGCGGCTGCAGTTCGAATGATAGATAATCGTGTCAACGAAGACAGAGATACAGAGCTCTCGGAAATCATGCAGATCGTCAAAGGTCCTGATTTCCCGACAGGCGCGATTATACTTGGAACCAGAGGAATAATCGATGCATATTCAACAGGACGCGGTAAGATAAAAATGCGTGCGATATGCGAAATAGATGAGCTGCCGAACGGAAAGCATACCATAACCGTCAAAGAACTTCCGTATCTGGTTTACAGATCAAATGTAATAAAAAACATCGCAGATCTGGTTAATGATAAGCGTATCGAAGGGATATCAGATGTTAAGGATATCTTTGGAAAAGGTTCTGATAATAAAATACTTATCGAGCTTAAAAGAGATGCCAATCCACAGGTAGTTCTCAATCAGCTTTATAAGCATACTCAGCTTCAGAATACTTTTGGTGTTAACAATCTATGTATTGTAAACGGAGAGCCGAAGACACTGAATCTCAAAGAGATACTGGTTGAATATCTGAAGCATCAGGAAAATGTAATCACCCGCCGCACAAAATTCGATCTTAAGAAAGCACAGGACAGGGCACATATCTTAGAGGGATTCTTGAAAGCAATCGATAATATCGATGAGGTGATCAGGATTATCAGAGAATCAGATGATACCGAGTCGGCTAAGACAAATCTTATAGAAAGATTTGCTTTCACTGAAATACAGGCACAGGCAATAGTCGATATGCGTCTTAAAGCCCTTACAGGACTTGAGAGACGTAAGGTTGAAGAAGAATATGGAGACCTTCAGATCAGAATAAAGGAACTGAGCGCTATTCTGGCAGACAAGAAGCTCCTTCTTGGTGTTATACGAAAAGAAATCCAGGAGATAGCAGATAAATACGGAGATGACAGAAAAACCCATCTTGAAATTGACGATTCAGAGCTTGAAGATGAAGATCTGATTTCAGATGACGATGTGATCATCACGATGACAAACAAAGGCTATATCAAGAGAATGAGCCCGGATAATTTCAAGGCCCAGAACAGAGGAGGAAAAGGCATCCGGGGCATGGCGACGATAGAGGACGATTTCATTTCCGATATCATCACCACGACAGCACATCATTATATCAATTTCTTTACAAATTGCGGAAGGGTCTACAGACTGCGCACATTCCAGATTCCGGAGGCATCAAGAACCGCAAGAGGAATCGCAATAGTCAATCTTCTCCCGTTACAGTCCGGAGAACGTGTGACAGCGATGGTTCCGCTTAATGAATATGGAGATGACGGGTATCTGTTCATGGCCACAAAGCTTGGTGTCGTCAAGAAGGTTGAGATAGCTAAGATGCAGAATGTTCGTAAGTCCGGACTGATTGCAATAGGCCTTCGGGATGGAGATGAACTGATAGATGTCAAAACTACCGACGGCAATCAGAATGTGATTATGGTATCAAAATACGGACAGGCTATCATGTTCAATGAGTCGGAAGTCAGAGATATGGGAAGAAGTGCCGGAGGAGTAAGAGGCATGAGACTTCGTGAAGGAGATGAAGTGGTCGGCATGCAGCTCTGCATCCAGGGAGAATATCTTCTTGTGGCATCCGAACTTGGAATGGGCAAGAGAACCAGACTCGAAGAATTCGCGGGACAGAAAAGAGGAGGTCTGGGTCTCAGATGTTATAAGGTCACCGAGAAGACGGGCTGTCTTATAGGTGCAAAGCTCATTAATGAGGACAGAGACATACTTCTCATGACAAATGAAGGGGTACTGATAAGAATCAATGTAAATGATATTTCTGTTATCGGAAGAAACACATCAGGCGTCAAGCTGATGAATATCGATAAGGATTCCAACATCAGAGTTGCGGGATTCACAAAGATGACCATAAGCAAATCTGACGGAGAAGAAGCAGAAACCGAAGAAGCAGAAAACAAGGAAGATGATGAAGTTTCATCCGATGAGGATGTGCGGGAATAAGAAGGTTGCTCATATAAACAGGAGGAAAGATTATGTATTATCTGGGTATTGATTTAGGAACATCATCAACAAAGTTTCTTTTGGTAGATGAAAAAGGAAACATCATCAAGGAACTTACAAAAAATTATGATTTAATTTTTCCGCACCCGGGTTGGAGCGAGCAGCTCCCCGGCGACTGGTGGAAGGCCTGTACAGAGGGCATTCCGGAAATGCTCAAAGATGTTGACGCATCTCAGATCGCAGGTATCGGATGCGGTGGACAGATGCATGGTCTGGTTGCGCTTGATGCACAGGACAATGTGATACGTCCGGCTATTTTGTGGAATGACGGACGTACTTTCGAAGAAGTTGACTACCTTAATAATGAAATCGGAAAAGATAAACTCAGCGAGTATACAGCAAATATAGCGTTTGCAGGATTTACTGCTCCGAAGATTCTCTGGATGAAGAAGAACGAGCCGGATAATTACGCAAAGATTGAAAAAATCATGCTACCGAAGGATTATATCAACTATATGCTCACGGGAGTTCACTGCTGTGATTATTCAGATGCTTCAGGTATGCTGCTTCTTGATGTCAAGAACAAGAAATGGTCTAAAGAAATGATGGATATCTGCGGACTCAACGAGTCTCAGATGCCGAAGCTTTTTGAGAGTTTTGAGGTTGTAGGAACAGTAAAACCGGAAATCGCAAAACAGCTTGGCATTCCGGAGGCAAAGGTTGTAGCCGGTGCCGGAGATAATGCGGCAGCAGCAGTGGGAACAGGTACTGTAGGCGCAGGAGGATGCAACCTGTCACTCGGAACATCAGGAACTCTTTTTATTTCATCAGACAAATTCGGTGTTGATCCGTTCAACGCACTCCACAGCTTTGACCATGCAGACGGTGGATATCATCTGATGGCCTGCATGCTTTCAGCAGCATCCTGCAACAACTGGTTCTGCAGAAGTGTACTTGAGGCAGAGGGTTATTCGGATCAGGACAGGATCAAGGATGAGATGCTCGGAAAGAACCATGTATACTTCCTTCCGTATCTGATGGGAGAGAGAAGCCCGATTAACGATACAGACGCAAGAGGAACATTTACCGGCATGACCATGGATTCAACCCGTGCGGATATGCTTCAGGCAGTATATGAAGGCGTGGCATTTGCGATTCGTGATTCTTTTGAGGTTGCAAAGAGCCTCGGAATAAAGATCGAAAGATCCAATATCTGCGGAGGAGGAGCTAAGAGTTCTCTTTGGAGAAAGATATTTGCCAATGTTCTCGGAATTCCGCTTGATATGGTAAAGACAGAGCAGGGTCCGGGATACGGAGCAGCAATCCTTGCCATGGTAGGAACCGGTTTATATCCTTCTGTTCAGGCTGCGTGTGACGATCTGGTAGAAGTAGCATCAACAACGGAACCGGAACCGGAGCTTACAGCTCTTTACGATGAAGCCTATGCAAAATATCGTGAGATATATCCGGCGCTAAAGCCTGTATTCAAAAAGATCAAATAAAACAGATTGCAGCTTTCCTGGAGGAAGCTGCGATATTAATATCGGAGCAAACATGAGAGATATACTTGATGATGCCAATAAAATAATAAAAGCAGCGATTGAAGATGCCATGCCGGATGCAGCGGTAAAAGCAGCTCTCAAAAAAATCGAATTTAGTTCAGGTAAGCTGGTTGTAATTGCTGCCGGAAAAGCCGCGTGGGAAATGGGAAAGACTGCCGCAGCAGAACTCGGAAACAGGATTGACAGGGGAGTAGTCATCACCAAGTATGAACATTCCCGGGGAGAAATCAATCATCTGGAAATCAGGGAAGCGGGACACCCGGTTCCGGATCAGAACTCATATGATGCTACAGCCCGTGCACTTGAAATGGTAAAGGGGCTGGAGGCCAAAGACAATGTTCTGTTTCTTTTATCGGGTGGTGGATCAGCTTTGTTTGAGCAGCCAAGGATACCGGCAGAGGAGATGGCTGATATCACAAAACAACTGCTTGCATCGGGAGCGGATATAGTTGAGATGAATACAATCCGCAAAAGACTGTCGTCAGTTAAGGGAGGAAGATTTGCACTGGTCTGCAGACCGGCACATGTGTATACGGTAGTGCTTTCCGATATCATAGGGGATCCTCTCGATATGATAGCATCCGGTCCCGCATACCCCGATTCATCGACCTGCGAACAGGCTGAATCAATAATAGAAAAATACGGACTGAAACTGTCTTCCGGAGCGAGAGAACTCATTAAACAGGAAACACCGAAAGAGCTGGATAATGTTACTACTTATGTTACCGGAAGCGTCAAAGAACTCTGCAGGTCTGCGGAGCGTGTTTGCAGAGAGCTGGGTTATAACCCAAAGGTGATGACAACATCTCTTTCCTGCGAAGCAAGAGAAGCCGGGGTCATGCTGGGTTCTATAGGAGCAGGACATCAGAATGACAGGGATGAGAATGGCAAGCCGGTATCGGTAGCATTTCTCGCAGGAGGGGAGACGGTAGTTCATCTTACCGGAACCGGAAAAGGAGGACGAAATCAGGAGATTGCGCTTGCGGCAGTACCGTTCATTGATGGATGCAGGGACACCTGTGTGTTCAGCTTCGGCTCCGATGGAACAGATGGGCCGACAGATGCCGCGGGAGGTATTATAACCGGAGAGACGGCGGCTGAAATGAAAGAAAAAGGAATTGATGTTGATGTTGTCCTGAAGAATAACGACGCATATAACGCACTGAAGAAAGTCGGAGGATTGTTAATGACCGGTCCAACGGGAACCAATGTCAACGACCTGGCCGTCGTGCTGATAAAGAGATAAAAACATTTAAAACATGTTCAGAAAAAAAACAGCCCGGAGGGATAACCCCTGCCGGGCTGTTTGCTTATGTAATAAAAATTGCTAATCACAAATCTTATTGTGCTGCCGTTTCTACTGCTTCTTCAGATTGTTTTTTCAGAATCTTTTGAAGCCAGTCTTTGCCGTCGGTAAATCTTTCAACGATATAGCATACAACGTAGTCGCCGGCCGCATTGACCATCGTTGCCGGAGGGTCTACGAGGTTTCCGATTGCTACAAGGATCGGGAAAGCCAGTTCCATGTGATTCGGGAAGAAGATAGAACACATGATATATTCACCGATATATCCGCCGCCCGGAACGCCGCTCATTCCGACTGATGAAAGAACCGCCACAAGAAGAACCGGTATGAGCTTATCCCAGGTCAGCTGCTGACCGAAAACTCCGAATACGAAAGCGATTTTAAGTACGCAAGAGAAGCAAGATCCGTCCATGTGCATCGTCGCACCAAGAGGAATAACCATATCAGATACATCCTTGTTGATTCCTGTTTCTTCAGCAACTGCCATATTTGTAGGAATGGTGGCAACTGACGAGCAGGTACCGAGAGAAACAACTGCCGGCTTTGCGATGTGTTTGAACATCATCTTTGGAGCACCTTTGCCGCCTCCGAAGAATGCCTGTATCGGGAATGCGGTAAAAAGATATACGAAGCACAGCGGATAGTAAAGAAGCAGGGCTCTTCCGTATGCTGCGGTAATCTGTGTTCCGTATGTCGCAACAAGATCTGCAAAGATAGCGAAAAATGCGACAGGGGCATAGTATGTGATGATGTTAACGAATTTGAGCATTACATTTGTAAGATCGGCAAGAAACTTTCCGCAGGGTGTTTCAGCTCCCCCGTTAAGATTAACAGCAAATCCGAAAAGAACTGAGAATACGATAAGCGGCAGCATAGCCTTTCTTGTAAGAAGACCGACGAAATCACTGGCAGTGAAAAAGTTGACAATCATATCAGAGAAGGAAGCATATTCTCCCATCTCGGATGCCTCGATAGTCTCCCATGCAACAAGAACAGGCGGGAACAGTTTCACCAGAAAGAACATGATGAGTGCTGCGATAGCACCTGTTACGACGAAAGTAATGACTGTTGTTGTAAGGATCTTGCCGGCTCTCTTTCGACTTTTCATGTTTGCGATAGAGCCTGCTATAGAAGCAAATACCAGAGGAACAACGATACAGAACATCAGGTTAATGAATACGGTTCCGAGCGGCTTGAGTACGCTTGCGTTTGGCCATAGCCATCCGACGATACAGCCGAGAATCATGGCCACAATCATAATGACAAGAAACTTATAGTTTTTTACGATAGATTTTTTATCCATAACTACCTCCTGTATATTGATTTAATCAACATCAATTGCGAACAATCCACCGGCACCGCCGGAGTAGATAAACAGTACAAATCAAGACTTCTCAAAACAAAAAGCCTCTTTTTCTTTGATGTGAATATCAACCGATATGTTAATTCCCGATTAAAGTATACTATTAAAGTATATCAGAAGAAAATGCAAAAACATACTGTAAAAACGGCTTGAAATATTGCAAAAACAGTCATATTATGGGTTTATGAAAAAGAAAATTCAAATCTCAAAAGAAAATATAAATCCCGATGCAGTAATAAAGAGGGGATATCTCAAAGAAAACATAAGAATATTCTCACTGAATAGTATAGAAAGTCAGAGCATTCCGCCTCATTATCATGAATTTCATAAACTTATTCAGTTTAAGGAAGGAAGACTGGACTATATTGTTGAAGGAAAACGATATCATTTAATTCCGGGCGACACACTGGTTATACCGGCATTCTGTATTCACCAGCCAATCATTGAAGAAAAGACTCCATATAAAAGGATCGTTCTATGGATCAAACCGGAAGCCGTGACATACCTCGGAATTCAGGAATCATTTTCATCGCCGCATCTTGTCGGAAGAAAACCGGCAAAGAATGAGGATGAAATTATCAGTAAGATTATTTCAGAAATAAACAGCAGCTTAATAACTGAACTGAGCATAAAATATCTATGTGAAAAATATTTTATCAGTGAGTCAAGGCTGATTGTACGATTCAAGAAGGTGACGGGCGTGACTCCTCATAAGTATATTCTGCAAAAACGTCTGGCCATTGCGTCCAAGCTGTTATCCGAAGGAGAGACTGCAGCTGACGCGGCAAGGAAAAGCGGGTTTAATGATTATTCCTCCTTTTACCGGGCTTTTTTAAAGGAGTACGGGATTTCTCCCAGAGCTTATTGACAAAGCAATCGCGTTTTCCTATAATAAGTCGAGACACATCCTTGGAGAATTACTCAAGAGGCCGAAGAGGCGCCCCTGCTAAGGGTGTAGGTCGGGAAACCGGCGCGAGGGTTCAAATCCCTCATTCTCCGCTCAGAATTTAACCAGAACAGAAAAGGAATACCGTTGATGAAATCACCTAAGAGAGACATGTTTAGCTATTATTATTATCTCAGGCACCCGATTGGTACTTGGGTGCGTTAAGGTGTTTTCACAACAGAGGTTGTGCCACGAATTGATTCGTCCTCTGCTGCAGATGCAGCAGGGGACTTTTTCTTTATATGTTGTTATTAAAAACAAAAAATGTTAGTATAAAAACGGTTTGTTTTTTAAATCATAAGGAGGGTTTTATGGAAAACAAAATGGAGAAGCGTTATGGCTTCGGTACCGCACTGGCAATGGTTATCGGTACAGTAATCGGTTCTGGCGTTTTCATTAAGGGAGGAAAAGTTCTCAGCCTTACCAATGGAAACATGTTAATGGGAATTGCAGTAGTAGGCATTGTCGGACTTATCTGCCTCATCTGCTCTCTTGTATTCGCAGAGTTAGGCTCAAGATACGAGAAGGTCAGCGGCGTTGTTGACTATGCAGAAGTTGCGCTTGGAGAAAAGTTTGCGTACGGCGTTGGCTGGTTCATGTTTACAATCTATACACCGACACTTTGCGCGATGCTTGCATTCTTCTCATCAATGATGTTCCTTCAGCTTTTTGGAATCTCAGCAATTGATTTTGCAACAGGAACAGTAAATCCGACAGCTATCGGTGTTGGAGCAGGCTTCCTCATGATTGCATACGGAGTAAACATTCTTTCTCCGAAGATTGCAGGAAAACTTCAGGTAAGCATGACAGTTCTCAAACTTATCCCGCTGCTTCTCATGGGCATAGTTGGAACAATCGTGGGCCTCACAAACGGATCAACAGCTACAGTTCTTAATTTCGTTAACACTGCAGAATATGTACCTGTAACGGGTTCTGATTTCTTCAAGGCGATTGTAGGTTTCGCATTTGCATACGAAGGTTGGATTCTTGCAACATCAATGAACTCAGAAATCAAGGACGGCAAAAAGAATCTGCCAAAGGCTCTTGTTATCGGAGCAATCGTAGCAACAGTGGTTTACGCGCTTTACATTTTTGCAATGAGCTCGGTTGGTGATGTAAATACAATCATCTCAACCTGGCCGTTCGGAGAGACTCTTCCAAGAATCGCATTCTCAGGAATATTCGGAAATGTAATCGGCACAGTAGTATATGTATTCATCACTGTTGCCTGCCTTGGAGTTCTTAACGGACTTTCAATGGCACATGTTCGTTCGCTCTACGCTCTTTCAGCACGAGGAATGGGTCCAAAGCCGGAGTTCTTCGGAGATCTTGATCCTCAGACAAACTTCCCGATTAAGTCAGCCGTTATCGCAATGTGTGTCGGCGGATTCTGGTACGCATGGACAGTAATGATGTGGATGGGAGGACCTGGACTCTTCGCAGCAGTTCATAATTGTGAGTGGCTTGCATGGGAGCCGGATGAGATCGGAATCATCTGTCTCTATGTTATGTACATTCCTATGATCATAGGACTTATGTCAAAAGCTAAAGACCTCGGATTCTTCCGTCGTTTCGTTCTTCCGGGACTCGGACTTATCTGCTGCCTGTTCTTCGCATATGCAATCTGGAA
>JAZLHO010000069.1:0-4125 GCA_045616865.1 Lachnospiraceae bacterium
CAAGAAAAACGAAAGTTTTGTAAGGGCAGCGGTTTCGACCGTCGCTCTATTTTTTTGTCCACGACCAACAGCGCCATAATTGCATTATCAACTGCGGAGAAGGCAAATGAAGACTGCCATCAAACGGCAAAAAGCCGTCCATTATGAACGATTCAGACTGAAGACAAACCAGGTTTTGTGAATCGATTTCAGGCGATTATCAGACCTGGTTTTCTTTCTGCCATAAAAATGTCGGAAAGATAAAGAAATGGACACATACGGTTAATACAGCTGTCACGCAGATAGAACATCACTTCTTCCTAAACAGCATCTTATATGAGCACCATAAACAACACGTGAATGACGTGATTGCATCGATGATGACATATTATTTAGAGTTGTGATTAAAGAAGTTTTCATAACCTTTCCTTGCTGCAGGATAGTCCCTGCTCAATTCGATAGCATCATAACACATAATAAACCTTCTGTCATTCAACCTGTAGTTCAAGATTCTTCAGTGCCATATTTGTCGCAAAAAAATATTGTATCATGTTATAATTGACTGAAATATTGAAAATATACGTTTTTTCCTCATATATGGAGAATAATACGATTACGAAGATATATAAAAGAAAACTCGCAATACTTCTCGTGATATGCATGGTCATGACGAACATGCTTTCTGCCTTTGCTGCGCCTATCACCGAATCCGTGAAGATAGATGATCAGCAAATAGAAGAAGTGCTGACAGAATTGGATACAGAATTCGATTGGGAGAAAGCATCGCCTCCAAAAGCTGAATACGAAAGAGCAACACCTTCTAACGCAGAATATACAGACGAGGAAGAACTGGAGAATGATACTGATGAGATAATCCCTGAAAAGGCAAAGCCTTCAAATGCGGAATATGTTCTTCGCTTTGAGACAGTTGTGGATGGAGTCAAGATAACTCTTACTGCAGACCCGGGAGTATTCCCTGAAGGTGCAGAGCTTTGGGCTGGAAAAGTGGATGATACTGATACCAAGGATGCCATTGATAAAGCTATAGAAGAAGAAAAAAGTGAAGAGGAAGCTGAGAAGAACATAGCTTCCAGATTTCAGTTTGATATAAAGATGTTCCTTAACGGGAAGGAAATACAACCTGATACGAGCAAGGGCATCGTTAAGATATCATTTACCTTTGAAGAAAAGCTCAATGACTGCCTTGATGTAAATGTATATCATGTTACAGGTGAGGATGATGATCTTACTGCAGAAATGCTTAATGCAGAGGTTGAAACTGATGAAGAAGTAAATATAGAAGATGATAAAGTCCTTATTGATGATAGTGAAGATATCCTGTCAGAAGAAATAACAGAAGAAATCGTAGTAACTACAGAAACATATGGATTCTCATATTATGTAGTAGAATTCACATACACTAATTTACAGTATGTTCTTAACGGTGACAGCAGCATAAAGCTTTCAGACATTCTTGCCGCACTCGGACTTACAGGCACAGTTACGGAGGCAGTAGTAAGCAACAAAGAACTCTTCACAGTAATAAAAGATGCAGAAGACGATGACTGGACTGTAACAGCCCTTCAGGCATTTAGCACTGAAGAGTGGATGAAAGTCACGATAGATGGGCATGTATATGTAATTACTGTAACAGATGCATTGCAGGAGCCTGTAAGTTACTTATATTGGGATGATACAAAGAAAACACTCGTTGATGGTTTATGTACTGAATACATATTAATAGATGTAACAACCGTTGAGCCTGATAGTGGCTATGTATTTGAAAGCGGAAAATGGTATGTCGTAAAAGGAACTGTTACTTTTAATAAGCGTATCGAAAACAGTGCAGTGAAAGATACTCCGGCGCATCTGATCCTGACGGACGGTCATACACTTAATGCGAAGGGAGGAATCCATAACGTTAATGGTCATGCTCTGGTTATCTACGGACAGACAGAAGTAACCGGATGTCTTAATATACCCGGTGCTTCCGATGACTGTGCCGGCATCGGCGGAAATAAACAGGAAGACGGCGGCGGCCTCATTGTCAACGGAGGAACCGTAAGCGTGACAGGACAAGATGAAGGAGCGGGCATCGGCGGAGGATCGGAAAGATCCTTCGATTACTTCATTATCAACGGAGGAACGGTGAACGCAACCGGAGGCTATCAGGGCGGAGCGGGCATCGGTGGAGGTAAGTGGGGCACCGGCGGAAATGTTACTGTTAACGGCGGAACAGTGTCTGCGTATGGATGTGAATGGGCTGCAGGTATCGGCGGCGGACATGCAGGTCCCGGAGGAAATGTCACTATCAACGGAGGGAAGATATTCGCACAGGGAAATTCTACATGTGCAATTGGAAACGGATATAATACGGGTCATCGTCCTTATCCGGGAGAAGTATACTTCGGCGACATAAAGCCCACCAAAGTGACAGGAAGTGGATACTTATTAGATGCAGAAACACTATCGGCAAAACATAGTGATTATAATCCCGTTGAGGTGGAATACAAGAAAGCCAACTATACGGTTAACCATTGGAAGCAGAAAGAAGTTTTTAAAGATGACTATGAGCTGATTGACACCGAAACTCTGACCTGGTTTGCCAATAATGATACGAAAGCGGCTGCAAAAGAAATTCCTGATTATAGCGCTTCTTTTACACAGGCTAAGATCGAGGAGGATGGCTCTACCGTAATAGACATCAGGTATAACGTGATTTATTACACGATTTCCTTTGATATGAAGGGTCACGGAGAACCTGTTAAAGCAATAAGTGCAGTTCCGGGAACACCCGTCAATGAACCGGCGAGTCCATCTGAAGAAGGTTATGTTTTTGAAGGCTGGTATACTGATGCAGATTGCAAGAATAAATATCAGTTCACAACGATGCCTTCATACAACCTTACCCTTTATGCAAAGTGGACGGCAGGTCCGTTTGAGAGGCAGGATGTTTCATATGTGGATGAAAACGGAAACACGGCGACAGCATCCTGCATCATTATGCCTGAAAATCAGAAAAACTATGCTTTTACTGATGGAGAATGGTATGCGGTAACCCTCGATGCTGTGATAGAAAATCGCATTGATACGCAGGCATCCAATGAGAATCCTGCTCACCTTGTACTGACAGATGGGCATTCACTGACTGCAAATAAGGGAATTGAATGCGGAGCCGGAAAGGGTCTGGTTATTTACGGGCAAAGTAATGGAACCGGAAAGCTAACAGCAGCAGTAGGAGACATCGCATACTCTGGAATCGGTAGGGATGGTGATATTACCATCAATGGAGGAACGGTGATAGCAGTTGGTGGAAGGCGTTACTGGCCTACATCAATGAGCTGGGCAGGTTATGCGGGCATAGGCGGTCATGTTACCATTAACGGAGGAACAGTGACTGCAACAGGAGGAGAACCTGAAGGCTCAGGCATCGGTTACGGAAACGATGGCAGCCACATTGGAACTGTTACTATCAACGGAGGAATTGTAACAGCAACCGGCGCCCAAAATGCACCCGGTATAGGCTGCGGAACAGGCGGGGGAAATGTCTTAACGATTACCATTAATGGTGGAACAGTAAATGCAGCAGGAGGAACCGGTGCTGACGGTATCGGACCCGGACTTAGAGGGAAGGCAGCTATCACTGTCAACGGAGGCGAAATAACCGCAACAGGAGCAGCCGGTAAAGCAGGAATCGGCGGAAATCTTTCATTTGGCAGGATTCCATCTGAACTGAAAGCCGGAGCAGATAAAGGCAGTGCAGAGGATGTGGATATTGAAACATACAAGGAAAGCCGCGATAAATATCCGTACGCTTATTTGAGATATGCCAAAGTTGAGTATCAGGTCAAGCATATGCTGCAGAAAGAAATCTGTGGTGATGAATATGAACTGAAAGACATGGAAACACTGTCAGGATATGTCAACAGCATGACTGAAGCGGTTGCAAGAGATATCTATTCAGGATACGAGCCGCTTCTCCCGATTGAACAGAAAACGATCGCAGCGACTGGTACAGTTATAGAGATCAGATATAATCTGATTTATTATACGGTCTCTTTCGATGCGAATGGTCATGGAACCGCACCGGATCCCAGTAAGGTGATTTCCGGGACAGCAATCGCGGCACCGAAAGACCCTTCCGTA
>JAZLHO010000070.1:0-28417 GCA_045616865.1 Lachnospiraceae bacterium
CAGGACACGCCGGAGGCGAATCGTCCTTCAGAGGATGCTCAGGTCCGTATCCGGGTCAAAGACGTTCCTCCTCAGGACACGCCGGAGGCGAATCGTCCTTCAGAGGAAGTCTTTGACCGGGATACTGCGTTGAGTATCGCTCTACCACTGCTCGCGCAGGAATTTATCGAGTTCGACCATGAGTTCTTCGAGGCGTTTTGCTTTCAGTACTGTTTTAGGCGGCTGAAAGTAGGTGCAGATTTCCTTGAGTTTTTCCATGCAATGTCGTTCATCCGGATCTCTCTTCAGGTAATCATCACGCAGGCGATGCATAAATGCTTTCATTTCATCCCGATCTGCACGACTTCCTCCACGCATCCGGCGAATGAGTGATGGATCTGCTATCATTCCGCGTCCGAGCATGACAGTGTCTTCTATCGGTTTCGATGAGATAGTCTCACCGGCGGTCTGAATAGCGGATGTGTCCGTATTTGTTTCTGAAATATCTGCGGGCACGGGAACATTTTCATCACCGGGTTTAAAGATGTCGCCGTTGTAGACGAGGCGGTTTCTGCTGTGTTCCTTTGCCCACGCATACATTTCTCTGTGCGTTTTTCCGCGGTACATCTCATCGCCCACCCGTGCGTGTATGATGAGTTCCTCCATCGGATATTTATTATAGATTTCCATCAGTTGATAGAACTCCTGCGTATCATGCATTCCAAGTCTTGTCTTCACTGAAATTCTTGCGTTTGTCTTCGCATATACATTCTCGAGAAAATGATCCAGCTTCTGAGGATATGCGAGAAATCCCGCACCGCGTCCTTTGCTGACGACTGTTCCTGACGGACATCCGACATTGATGTTTAATTCTTCGTAACCGTATCGGCGCATGTCTTTTTCAAATCTCAGGAAGTCCTCTGCATCGTCCGTGAGCATCTGTGGAACCAGATATATACCTTCGTTATTTTCCGGAAGTATGCCTCTTATTGCAAATGAGCCTGCATGCCGTTTTGTCTGCGGCGAAAAAAAAGGAGTGAAATATTTATCTACTCCGTCTCCGAAAAAATCATGCACAGCCTTCCTGTACACATATGTTGTGATGCCTTCCATAGGCGCTAGGTAATATCGCATATCGGGAACATTTTCCTTAAAAATTGTTGTTGCCTCGGATTTAAGCTTTATTCAGTAATTTGTACAAGGACTTCCTCTGAGGGACGATTCTCTTCAGCGTGTCCTGAAGAGGAACGTCTTTGTACGAATTACGAGATTATCTACGATCAGCGGCTTGCTTCCTCGCTCATCTTCAGAAGTCTTTCGACTTCGTCTGCCGAGTATCCGAGTTTCTGTGCGAGTTCTTCATTCGTCGGGCGGCGTCCGAGCTCGTCGACAAGTCCGATGGCTGCGTCTGAAAGATCATTGAGTTTGTCGGCCAGATCCATATCTGCCGCTTTTACAGAATTATATTCGGTGATGAATGCTGTCAGCCGCTCGTTGATCGCCATGTCGATTTTATCCTGAAGATCGCCCTCCGGTTTTTTCATATATTCATCGACGATTTCAGTCAGTATGAGTGACGCCTCTCCGACAAGTTCATCTTCATCAACTCCCATCTGTGTGTAGTCGTAAAGTGACTCCATCACTCCAGGCAGATACTGTTCGATCAGTTTGTTTCTTTCTGTGTTGTCAGCCATGTTCTATCCTTTCTTTTAACCGGTCATATCAGACCTGTCACGAATATTTCAATTCCGATAAATATAAGTATAGCTCCGCCAAGTATACTTGCTTTGCCTGCGATTTTCGTTCTGAGTGTTTTCCCGAGTTTGAGTCCGAGTATGCAGATCCCGTAGGTCACGATTCCGATGATAAGCGCTTCGACAAATGCCATCACAAATGTAAAGCCTGCGATAGTAAATCCTACCGAAAGTGCATCAATCGATGTTGCAACTGCCTGGAGCATAAGCGCTGCGACTCCTACTGCGGGAGCCTCGGTTTTACCGTCTTTGTTTCTTACCCCTTCGACTATCATTTTGATTCCGATAAGCAGAAGTAAAATGAGTGCGATCCACGGAATGAATTTCTGAAACTGTGAGAAGGCACGCACTATCGTATGGACGCACATCCATCCGATAAGCGGCATAAGCATCTGAAACAGTCCGAATGTTCCTGCAATACTGTTTAGTTTTGACGGTTTCATGTCAGGTTCATTCAGTCCGTTTGCAAGTGATACGGAAAATGCATCCATTGCCAGGCCTATTCCCATCAATATGCTGTTCAGAAAAAAAATAAAATCAAATTTCATCTAACCATTTTCTTTCATCTTCGCTGAGGTATGGTGCTATTCTTCGTTTTACCTCATTCTGATAATCATTGAAATTTTGTATGTCTGTTTCAGTCATCAGTGATGTATCCAGTGCTTCCCGTTCAAGCGGAACCCAGGTCAGACATTCGAAACTATATGTGTCTGAACCGGATGTGCCAATTGATTTGCTGCTTCCGGCTGATGTCGGCACAGCAATCATATTTTCTATGCGCACTCCGTGGCTGCCTTCGATATATGCTCCAGGTTCGTCGCTTACTGTTTCACCGCCTGTAAATATATATGGGGCGGGGGCTGCACTCTCTTTTGCAGATGCCGCCTGGTTTTTCTGCGCAGACGCTGCCGTGCGCGAACGGGTGATGCGTGCCGGATTCTCATGCACGCAGCCGAGATATCCGACGCCGTGACCTGTTCCGTGGTTGAAATCGAGGCCGTGATCACGCAGCGGGGCACGGGCACATTTATCTATTATAGTTGAATCTATCGGAAGAGTAAATTTCTGATTCATAGTGCGGAGCATTCCGATACACACAAGCGTGTAATGCTTTTTTTCTTCGTCGGTGAGCGGGCCGAGCGCAATAGTCCTCGTCACATCAGTCGTTCCGTCAAGATACTGTCCTCCGCTGTCAACCAGATAAAATCCGCGCGGCTGCAGCTTCGTGCGTGAAGTTGCGGTCGCTCTGTAGTGAATGATGGCTGCGTTGGGGCCGTATGCGGAGATGGTCGGGAAACTGAGTGAAATATAATTCGGATCTCCTGCGCGGAGCGCGTCAAGATAATCTGATGCATCGATCTCATCTATGTCAGGCATCTGCTTTTTCAGCCAGTATATGAATTTTGTCATATACACTCCGTCACGAAGTCCGCTCTCGCGCATGTGTGCCAGCTCGTCGTTGGTTTTATGTCCTTTGATTTCCGATATGATGCTGCTGTATGTTTTTGCATTTGTCTGCGTGTTGAAATCGGAATATTTTTTGATTTTTATCCCGAGGTCAGTAAGATATTCTCTCACCCGGTCAGTCAGTGATTCCGGCTGAAGGTATATCGTGATGTCAGCGGCCGGCGGATTGCATTCTGTATTTGTGGCATCGCTGGCCGGACGATTGCATTTTGTATTTGTGGCATCACTGGCCGGACGATTGCATTTTTTGTTTATGCATATCTGCATGAATGAATAGAACACAGGATTATATGGTATATCACTGCCCCGGAGATTCAGCAGCCACGCAATATCATCAAGTGCATTGATGACGATTTCTTCCTGCTTCAGCTCCTGCATTTTTGAGATAACAGCTGCAATCTTTTCTTCTGCGGTCTGACCTGCCCACTTTATATCATGTATCCATATCGGTTCAGCCGGGCGTGCCGGTCTGTCGGTCCATATCTCATCAATCAGTTTTTCTGTGGTTATGTCTGCGTCTGTTGCTGCGGTGATTTCGCCCGCGATATCACTTCTCTGTGCGATCCAGTCTTTATAATCCGGAACTCCGGGCTCACCTGTCTTCATGAGTTTTATTCCGCTGCCTTCGAGTTCTTTTTCTGCCTGGATGAAATATCTCCCGTCAGTCCAAAGATATGCTTCGTCTTCTGTCACTGCAAGTCTGCCGTTGGTTCCTGTAAATCCGCTGATGTGTTTCACTGCATTGTCATGTTCGCAGATGTATTCACTGTTGTGTGCATCTGAAGTAACTGCGGTGAAGTATTTCACCCCGTGTCTCTTCATCGCTGTTCGTAATTCTTCGATGTGGTTGGTCATGATTATTTACTTCTTTCCGGTGTCTGTTTTTTATATTATCTGTTTTCTTTTGCCGGCAAACCCGGCGGAGTGATGTCTACAGCCTGATATCTTCTTCCGGGACGCATCTGTTATCCGGTATCCCGGACAAAGGCTTCCTCTGAAGGATGATTCGCCCTGGCGTGTCCTGAAGAGGAATGTCTTTGACTGGGATACCGGATAACACGGCTCATGCACATGTTTTGACGTCCCTACCATAATACCACAAAATCTGTTATAATTAATGTAAGTTTTCGTATATGAACAAAAAAGCATTGAAAACTCTTGAATATGATAAAGTGGTCGGTATGCTTACTGATCAGGCATCCTCGGATCCGGGCAGAAAACTATGCCGGGAGCTTTTGCCGTGCACGGATATCAATGAAATCCGCGCAGCACTTTCCGAAACTACCGATGCCGCAGCACGCATGCGTGAAAAAGGTCATATCAGCTTCGGTGATACAAAGGATCTTACCGGTTCCTTAAAACGTCTGGATGTGCAGGCGTCATTGAGCATGTCAGAGCTGCTTCATATCTCGAGACTTCTTTCCAATGTCAGACGTGTCCGCAGCTACGGCTCCCATGAAAAAGACAATGAAGCATCGAGCCTTGACAGTCTCGAGGGATACTTCCGCACACTTGATGATATACCGACATTAAACCGTGCGATAAGCAGCTGTATCGTTGATGAAGATACTATGGCAGATGATGCTTCTCCGGAGCTTAAGGCTATACGCCGCAGGCGCAGATCCATCACTGACAAAATGCATACTGAGCTTAATGCGATACTCAATGCTCACCGCATGTATCTTCAGGATGCTGTCATCGCAATAAGAGACGGCGCATACTGTCTTCCTGTTAAATCAGAATTCAAAGGTCAGGTCCCGGGCGTCATCCACGACCAGTCTGCGACAGGTTCTACCATCTTCGTCGAACCTATGGCGGCCATCAGATTTAATAACGACCTGCGTGAACTCGATGCACAAGAGAAAACAGAAATCGCAAAGATCCTCGATCACCTGAGTGAGCTTGCCATCCCGTGCAGAGATACTATCGCAACAGATATCATGCTGATGAGTCATCTCGATTTCGTATTTGCAAAGGCAAATCTCTCAGCAAAGATGAAAGCCGAGTCACCTCAGATTGATGATAACGGAATCATAGAACTCAAGCAGGCAAGACATCCTCTGCTTAAGCAGGATCAGGTTGTGCCTGTAGATATAAAACTCGGTGAAGACTATGACCTGCTGATCATCACTGGTCCGAACACCGGAGGAAAAACTGTATCACTGAAAACCGTCGGTCTTCTCACCCTCATGGCTCAGTCAGGCCTGCATATCCCGGCATTTCAGAACAGCCGTATCGCTGTCTTTGATGAAGTCTATGCCGATATCGGTGATGAACAGAGTATAGAGCAGAGTCTTTCGACCTTCTCCGGACATATGAAGAACATAGTTGAGATCGTTGATAAAGCAGACAAAAATTCACTGTGTCTCTTTGATGAGCTCGGCGCCGGAACAGATCCTACAGAGGGCGCCGCACTTGCGATCTCTGTACTGTCCTTCCTCCACAATATGAGTGCACGCACTATCGCAACCACTCATTACAGTGAACTCAAGGTCTATGCACTGACCACGCCGGGTGTTGAAAATGCCAGCTGCGAATTTGACGTTGAGACTCTCCGTCCGACCTATCGCATACTCACAGGCATCCCCGGTAAATCCAATGCCTTTGCCATATCAAGACGACTTGGACTGCCTGAATTCATCATCGACGATGCAGGAAAGCATATCGAGAAAAATGATGCCGCCTTCGAGGATCTTATCGCCAGACTGAATGCAGAAAGGCAGATCATCGAGCGTGACAGAATTGAAATAGAAAAAAACAGGCGTGAGATCGAGGAATTGAAAAAACGCCGCGCACAGCAGGATGAAAACCTCGACGAGCGCAAGGAACGTATCCTGCGCGAAGCACGCGAAGAAGCGCAGCGTATACTGGTAAATGCAAAGACGACAGCTGATGAAACTATCAGGACCATCAATAAGATTTCTCATGATTCAGGAATCAGCAAACGTCTGGAACGTGAACGTGCAAAGATACGGGAAAGCCTGAAGGAGACTCTGAAGCAGACTTCCGAAGATGATGACAGGAATCTGGACATGGCATCCCGCCTCATGAATGCATGGAGCGGAAAAAACGGTGCAGGCATGCCGCAGAATAAAACTTCTTCCGGAAAAACCCGTAAGATTCCTGAACAGCATACCACACATGTACGCTCCGCAAGCATTTCCCCTGAAATCAATGTCATCGGGAAAAATGTCGATGAGGCATGCTCCGAGCTTGATAAATACCTGGATGATGCGCTGCTTGCACATCTTCCGAGAGTACGCATCATACATGGTCGTGGAACAGGCGCACTCCGAAGCGGTATTCACTCTTATCTGAGGCGCCAGAAATTTGTCAGAAGCTATCATCTTGCTGAATTCGATGATGGCGGAGATGCAATAACAATAGTGGAGTTTTGATTATGGATAAACAGAAAATTCTGATTGTTGATGATGATGACAACATCGCCGAGCTTATCGCGATGTATCTCACAAAGGAATGCTATGACACACGCACCTGTGCTGACGGTGAGTCTGCTATTGCAGCCTTCAGGGAATACCTGCCGAATCTGATACTGCTTGATCTCATGCTTCCTGGCATGGACGGCTATCAGGTCTGCAGGACCATACGCCGTGAATCCCAGGTTCCGATCATCATGCTTTCAGCAAAGGGTGAGGTTTTTGATAAGGTGCTCGGTCTCGAGCTCGGTGCGGATGATTACATCATCAAGCCGTTTGATTCCAAGGAGCTTGTTGCAAGAGTCAAAGCAGTACTTCGCAGATACAATACACCTGCTCCCGAGGCTTCCGAGCCGAAGCAGGAAAAGAATATCGTGCGCTATCCTGATCTGGAGATCAACCTGTCGAACTATGAAGTCAGATATATGGGTGCATCTATCGAGATGCCTCCGAAGGAGCTTGAACTTCTGTACTTCCTCGCCGCACATCCCAATCAGGTATTCACCCGCGAGCAGTTGCTCGATCATATCTGGGGCTACGAATACGCAGGCGATACAAGAACCGTCGATGTGCACGTAAAGAGACTTCGCGAAAAGCTCCCTGAGCATGCGAAATGGTCCCTCTCAACAGTATGGGGCATAGGATATAAATTTGAATCTCACTGATATCTCCCGCTATCGGAATAAAACAAATGGTAATGGCATTTCAAACCAAATAAAACATGAAGCTGTATTTTAAATTTGTGCTGAGTTATATAATCTTCGGAGTGGCAGCATTAGCGGTGATCGCGACACTGTCTACTTTGCTTACGCACAGATACCTGATACAGACACAGAGCAAGACGATGTATGACGAGGCGAATCTGATCGCAAGCAACTTTTCAAGCGTCAGGACAGATGAAGATGTCAGCCTCGAAACCATCGAACCGCAGATCAAGGTTATCGGTGCACATTTACATTCACAGATCTGGGTCATGGATAAGGACGGCACGATACTCGCCGATTCACATGGGCTTCGCCGTGGGGAAAATGTTCCCGACTTCGACCCTACCGCCGGCGGAACCAAGCATTATATGAACGGCGATTTCTTCGGTGCTTTCGGAGAAGAGGTCATCAGTGTATGTGCTCCGATCACAGGCAACTACAGGGTGCTGGGATATGTGGTAATACATCTTCCCATGTCAGAGCTTTCGGAAAATGAGTATCAGATTCTGAACATCGTATATATCACTTCGGTTATCGTTTTCCTGCTCTCTCTCGTCATCCTGATCGTATTTGACATCGTCGTATACAGACCGCTTAAAAACATCACAGAGGGTGCGAAGCAGTTTGCAGACGGAAACCTGAAGCATGAGATCCATGTACAGTCAAAGGATGAGATGGGATATCTGTCCAATACGATGAATTATATGGCATCTGAGCTTGATAAGGCAGAGGAGTATCAGCATTCGTTTATCGCAAACATTTCCCATGATTTCCGAAGCCCTCTCACATCCATCAAGGGTTATCTCGAAGCAATACTTGATGGAACGATACCTCAGGACAGACAGGAGCAGTACCTGAAGCGCGTCATCGGCGAGACGGAAAGACTTACCAAGCTTACCAGCAGCATGCTGACACTTAATACGATAGATTCCAAAGGACTTCTGAACAGAACCACCTTTGACATCAACAGAATGATCAAGGATACCGCTCAGAGTTTTGAGGGTCAGTGTCTGGAAAAGAATATCACATTTGATCTTACCTTCGAACAGGAGTCACAGATGGTATATGCTGACTTCGGTAAGATACAGCAGGTCATCTATAATCTTGTTGACAATGCGATTAAATTTTCAAACCGGGATTCTTCAATATACTTGTCAACTGAACAGACAGGTGAGAAAATATATACATCAGTTAAAGATACCGGTGCAGGTATTCCGAAGAAGGATATCAAAAAAGTATTTGACAGGTTCTACAAATCCGATGCCTCCAGAGGTAAGGATAAGAAGGGAACCGGTCTCGGTCTTTCCATCGTAAAGGGAATCATACTGTCGCATGGTGAAAATATAGATGTAATAAGTACAGAGGGAGTCGGCACTGAATTCGTATTCTCACTGCCGAATGCCGATGAATTGGAGGAGGAATAAATGAA
The DNA here is from genome assembly GCA_045616865.1 of Lachnospiraceae bacterium. GTDB lineage: Bacteria > Bacillota > Clostridia > Lachnospirales > Lachnospiraceae > Darwinimomas. The sequence continues at coordinate 8,771 of JAZLHO010000070.1, forward strand.
AAAAACTTTATGCACATTACTTGCAGCAATCATGTTCATCATGAGCTTCTGCTGTGTTTCATTCGCAGCAACAGACAACAGCTGGTCCGGGGATATCGACAGCGTAAGCCTGGAACTCAGATATGATACCTTCAAGGCAAAAGAAAAATACAACGGCAATGATGTTGATGTCTTCTGCGGTGACGGTACTCTGTATTCCGTAGCATCACAGAGTCTTAACAAGTCAAGCTACCGTGAAGGCGATATCCCGGTACTGACGGTAAAGCTTGCTGTTGATGATCCTGACAGCCACAGATTTGCGACTTCTGCATCATACAAGGCCAATGTTCATGTTTCAGGCGGTGAACCTACATACGCCAGCACAGCATCAAGCGGTAAATCACTTACAATCAAGATAGAACTTAATGAAGTCGATGAGGCAGATGATCCGGGCTGGGACAATCCAAGCGGCGGCCCCGGAACAGGCGGTGGCACAAGTCAGGGAGGTCCCGGAGATATTCCTCAGGACACACAGGGTGCATTCCTCAGGGATCCTAACAATGGACGCTACTGGTATTCTCTTCCGAACGGAACACGTCCTGTCAAGCAATGGATGAAGATAAACAGCAAGTGGTATTATTTCGATGAACTCGGATATATGTGCCAGAATTCATGGCTTAAATATCAGGATAAGTGGTATTTCGTAGGCCCTGAAGGTGATATGTGGGTCAACAGAAGGACTACTGACGGATACTACGTTGATAAGAACGGTGTCTGGGACGGAAAACCAAAGTCCTGAAATGCTTGATTTAATCTTCGATATGGCTTAAAATACTATAGGTTTTAAATGAGACAGAATTGGAGAGAGTATCATGCTCGATTTAAGGAATAGAAAAACAAAAAAGATAATTACTGCTGTCATAGTCATCATACTTGTTCTGGCTATGGTTATCCCTACACTCCTGTGGGCGCTTCAGGGAATATGATGAGAGAAAACGCGGTAAAATATATCGAAATATACGGAAATGCGGGCAGCCTCGGTGCTGCCCGCATTTATATGCAGCATAAAGATGAGATAGATGCCCGCTTCCGTGAGGATTATATCACTCCGGGTGATTTTGAAGCAGAGGATACTTCTGCTCTCCCGCTTCTCGAAGGCGGCATCATATCCGAGCTTAACCGCATCTGCTCTGATGAACACTGCGGATATGTTCTTAAGCTCCGCAGAATCCCCGTTCTCCAAAAAACCGTCGAAATCTGCGAACTGTATTCAAAAAATCCATATGAACTTCCCTGTCACGCAAGGATAGTCCTTTCAGACAAAGAAGGTCCCGCGTCATGCGGATACACAACACAGGAGCTTCGAAAAAATCTGTCGAGAGAGTAATGTGTGGACCGTCTCCCTATGTCTCCGGTAGCATTGATACACATTAAAAAAAATAGTATAATTTTAGTGATGTAGGTATATGCTATGAGAAATATTATCAACCCCAAAAACCTGTTTACAATTCCAAATGCCATCACCCTGCTCAGATTATTGCTGATTCCGGTTTTTATCTGGATGTATCTTGGCAAGGAGGCCTATGTGCCGGCATTTATAGTATATTTGACTGCCGGACTGCTGGATCTTCTGGATGGAATAATTGCCCGCCGTTATACCATGATTAGTGATTTCGGGAAACTGTTTGATCCTATTGTGGACAAGCTTACACAAGTAGCCATATTTTTCTGTCTGCTTAGCAGATTCCCGAACATGCTGATACTGCTTATTATCCTCATAATCAAAGAAATCATAACGGGAGTCATACATCTGCTGGCAATAAACAAAACCAACGAGGTTGACTCGGCAGAATGGCCCGGAAAGCTTACGTCGCTATCCCTTAATATAACTGCGATGATACACATTCTTTGGGGCGGTATCCCGGCGGATGTATCAAACATCATTATCGGAATCTGTATAGGATTTATGTTACTTTCTTTTACATATTACGGGATACGGAATTTGAAGAGACTGCGCGACAGATAAGAGAAAGGGTATAAGAACATAATGAAAAAATCAGATCCGGTATTCTTTTATATAATAGGCATATTTTTACTTGCTATTGTGCAGTTCGTATCTAAGGTCGCATATACGGTTTTCCCGTATGCTCCTTCACAGTTAGGCTCCAGAATAACAGAAATCATCATGCTGTTCGGGGGAATATATCTTTGGAAAAACACTGTATTTGTTCAGCCGGGCTTTGGAATGAAGGTGCCTTCAGCCGATAAAAAGAAAACGGTTTTACATATACTCGTCCTTAGCGTAGGTTCCTTCGTGGCTTTGTTTCTGGCAAGGATTATTGGTCAGAAGTTTATTCCCGGGATGGCACAAAGGCCATATTTCGGCTTATATTTGAATTATACTCACAGAGTATACTATCCTGTTGTTGTTATTGTTCAGGAAGTATTATCTAAGGCTGTTATGCAGTATGGATTTGAAAAAACACTTCCGGAGGATCAATGGCTGCTTGCAGTTATTGTTTCGGGAGCAGTATTCGGAATGCTGCATATCCAGATATCGGCTTTACTAATGTTAGGAGCATTTGCTCTGGCGGTTATTAGTGGCGTTTATTACCATTATCAGAAAAACATCTGGGCAATTGTATTTGTGCATTTTATCTTTGGTTTTTTTTCCAGAAGTTTTGGATTAATAGTATAAAAGGTAGTTATGATGAAAGAGCTGCTGAAAATTGAACATTTATGTCGCGATTTTGAAACAGACAGCGGAACTCAAAGAATTCTGAAAGATATAAGCCTTGACATATACAAGGAAGATTTCACAGTCATCATGGGATCGAGCGGATCAGGAAAGTCTACATTTTTGTATTGTCTTTCCGGAATAGATAAAGCTTCCGGAGGACATATCTATTTTAATGATACTGATCTTACGACACTATCCTCAGATGAGCTTGCACTGTTTCGAAGGAAGCATTGCGGATTTGTGTTTCAGCAGATATGTCTCGTTGATTCAATGTCTGTAATGGAAAATGTTCTTTCTGCCGGACTTCTGAACAAGTGCGACAAAGATGAGCTTTTGAAAAAAGCAAAAGAACTTCTACTGTCGGTGAAGGTTTTAGAACATTCCTGGTCTAAATATCCGTCACAGATTTCAGGCGGACGCGCACAGCGTGTAGGCATAGTGAGAGCATTGATAAATTCACCGGAGATTCTTTTTGTCGACGAACCTACAGGTTCTCTTAATTCACAAGCCGGAGCGGATGTCCTGGACCTCTTTACACGTTTTAATCGTTTGGGGCAGTCTATCATTATGGTTACACATGATATAAAAAGCGCAATACGCGGGGACCGTGTACTGTATTTACGCGACGGAAAGCTGATCAATGAATGCAGGCTTGGTAAATATGACGGAAACAGCCAGGAAAGAATAAACAAGCTTAACGGATTCTTAGGTGACATGGGATGGTAAAAAATAAGTATGTAAATTTTGCCTTATCAAATATACGTCACTCTCCGGGGAGTATTGTTGCGATTGCATTGCTTATTATCATTGCATCAGCGTTGTTAAATACGGCATTGTTTCTTTCTGTGGATTACAAGCAGAGCTTTATGCGCGAAAAAGAACGCTTAAGCGGTGAAGATATTGATTTGCTTTTTGCGGAGACTTCGTACGGTACAAATCAAAAAGATGATCTTGCTGATATATTGAGTGAAAACTCAGCTATCAGACAGTTTGAAATAGACGAATGCTACTCCGGAAGAGGAACCGTTGATTATGGTGATACATCGGTATTCAACAGCATTTCCCTGCTGCGCTATGAAGATGTAAAAAAGAAGCAGATAGGAAAATATGAGATTCTGGAATCCGATGGAGGAAGCGGCGCATATCTCGGCTATGTATTTAAAGTGGGGGCAGGCTATTCCGTCGGAGATACTGTAACTGTCACGATAGGCAGTCAAAGCAGAACTTTCAGAATAGCCGGTTTTTACAATAATATAGATACCGGTACAGTCAATTGCAGTGATACAGCGCTTTTATTAACTGACGACTGTTATGATGACATTGAAAATTTCGGTGCACCTTCATATCGTGTAAGTATACGTTTGCGTGATATGAGCAAAGCAGATATCATCGAATCCGAAATAAATGAGGACATATCTTCTTCACTGCCGACACTGTTACTTGTTGCATCTTCTTCCATAAGGAAACTGTCAACCGCAAGGTATGTCACTACGACGATATTCAAAGCAATCATAGTCGTTTCCGCCATTGTAATCATTGCGGTATTGCTTACGATAATAGCGATTACTCTTTCAAACTATATACGCAGCAGCATCAAAAACCTCGGTATTCTTAAGGCTATAGGATACACGTCGGATATTCTTATTGTATCTGTTGTATGTGAATTTATGGTCATTTCTCTGGTCATGTCTGCAGTGGGAGTTGCCGGTTCCTATTTACTGCTTCCTGTTATAAATAATGCAATGGAACAACAGGTGGGGATTCCGTATCATGTACACTTTTTACCGAAAGAAGCCGTACTGGCTGTTGCCATATGCACCGGCATAGTAATTATTACAGCATTCCTTGCAGTGCTGAAGATAAGACGGATACTTCCCGTCAATGCCATTCGTGAATACCGTACAAAAGTAAATAAAACGAGTCTTTTTTCATTGGATATGTCACGTTTCGGTATTAACACTTCCATTGCACTTAAAAACTGGATATCAGGGAAGGCTCGTAATGCAGTTATTTTTATCTTTATCAGTATAGTGGCATTTAGTGTAGGATTTGCATGTGCTTTATATCAAAATGTTGTCGTTAACGGTGATGATGTGTTGAAGCTGGTCTGCGGGCAGATGACTGACAGTGTCATAGGAGTTGATGCATCACATGAGCAGTCTTTGAAAGACGAACTTAGTGATAATGAGGATGTTGATCGTTACTATATGTTCACCATTAATGCCGTTGCACCGGCAGGTATGTCCAAAATGTCTGCCTACGTCATTGAATCCGCAGAATATATTGATGCGCAGCGTGTGTGTATCGACGGAAGACTCCCGTCTACGGATTATGAAATAGCAATAAACGGAGCATACGCAAAACAGAACGGACTTAAAACAGGTGATACCGTAACCTTTAAACAGGATGACGAAGATGTCAGATTTACTGTTACGGGAATCATACAGGGAGCATATTCCTCGGGACGTGATTGTTTCTTAACAAGGGATGGGTATACAAGATTTGCCGTGCTGAAAGACATAAGGTACTACGTCGATTTAAAGGACGGCGTCGATATAGATACATTTAACAGTTCAATCGGAGAAAACTGTGATGTAATGTACAGTATAAATTACAGGAGAAATGTGAATGGAGTCGCTGATTCATATATCAGGATACTGGAGCTGACAACAGCGATTGTCATGGTGCTTAGCTTTGTGGTAACAGGGTTTATTCTCTACGTTCTGTTAAGCGTACTTCTATCAGGCAAAAAAAGAGAATATGCGATATATAAGGCGCTCGGTTTTACGACCGGAGATATCATTTACCAGACTGTCGCAAGCATATTGCCGACGAGCGTTATAGCAGCCGCAGCAGGCTTATGGGTCTCAAAAAGAGGATCTGTTTCGCTTTTTACTCTGGCTTTTAACGGTATGGGTATATTATCTTTCGGAACTCCGACAAAAAACTCGTATCTTGTGGGATCAGGTATTGTGCTGATTATGTTTATAATAGTATGTTCGATACTGCTTTCGTATTCTATACGGAATATCACTCCGCACAAGCTGTTTACGAATGAATGATGATGAGTTTATACGAAGAAGTATTCGCGCAAATATGAGAGGACGATTATGAAAAAACACAATGGTAAAAAGGCAATAATTGTTTTGATAATTCTGCTGATTCTTGCAGCGCTTGTGTTTTGCCTTTTCAAATTTATGAATAATGGAAAGAAAGAGTATATAACTGATACTGTACAGATATCGGATATCAGTTCGTCAATTACAATAAAGGGTACTGTCAGAGGACGTGATGAAAGGAAAGTATACTCCGATTCACCAAATAAAGTATTAAATATATCCGTTAAAAAGGGAGATACAGTAAAAAAAGGTCAGACCCTGGCATCTTTGGATATAGAAAAACTTAAACAGCAGTATGATGCAGCATGTATTGATTATGATAGCGCAAAGAGAAATTATGACAACATGACAGCATTGTCAGAAAGCGGTTCAGTTCCTGAGATTTCCCTGAAAGAAGCAAAAAGCGCTCTTGACAAGGCAGAACTTTTATGCCAGTCATATGATATTGAAAATGCCGGAGAAATCACCAGTCCTATTGATGGAGTAGTGACTGAAATCAACTGTTCCGAAGGAGGATATGCTTCTGTATCATTACTCCAGCAGCCGGCATTTGTAATAGAGGATCAGTCCGGTTATATACTCAGAGCAGACGTAAAAGAAAAACATGTGCCTTCTGTATATGTGGGACAGGATGCGGAAATCACATCAGAGGCTATGGGGAATATAAAGGCTTTGGGAAAGGTTACTGAAATTGCTTCATCCGGGAAAACAGATCCGAAAACAGGTTCGGTAGTAGTCCCTGTCACTGTTGAATTCAATGCTCTTCAGGAAAAATGGATGACGGGAATATCAGGAAAGGCAAAACTGGTTCTGACTGCAAAAGACGCTCTTACGGTACCGATGGATGCAGTCCTGGAGAATAGTGATGAGACATGTGTTTATGTTTTAAATAAAGATAAGAGCATTCGAAAAGCTGCTATCGAAACCGGAATAAACGACGGGGTCAGGATCCAGGTGGTATCCGGTGAACTTGAAAAAAATGATACAGTAATCATGAATCCGGGAATCTATGATTCGGATTTATGATTACGCGCTTTTAGATATTCGGTATTGGCGCGTATATAAGACAGAACCAATCCTGAACCCTTGCCAATGGCCGACGGCATCTTGATTGGTATGATAACAAAAAGGAATACAAATACCATAAAAAAATCCCATAATGGCTGAAGGAAACGCATCTTCCTATCCTGTTGGTAACTACTGTGATATATTGAGCCTTGTTGCCGCCCTTTGAATGTCCCGTAGCTGTCATGTTATTTCCATAATGCCCGGGCAATCTGTCCGTTCTTGCGGAAGACCCAGATTCGGCTGAAAATATAGTTAAGTATGATTGCCGTGATGCCGATGACAAATTTCATTAACAGCCCGTTATAGTGAAGAAGATCAACTGTGATTCCCATGATTATTTCTTCGAAGAAAAACGTAAAAAACCGGACACCGACGAATTTGATAATTTCAGGTATAACTATCCTCACTGTCCATGTTTTTGAATTGAATACTCATATCTTGCTGGTTATGAATGAAACTGTGACTGCTGCTATCCACGAGATCAGATTACTGATAAGATTCGGGATGTGCAGGATGTCATAGCATAACCAGTATGTACCGAAGCTGACCATTATGGTAATTGCTCCGAACAACAGATAATAGATTATATGTTTATTTTTTATGAAAAATGCTTTTATGCCGTTTGATTCCTGCATTTTCACTCCTTTATATCTTAGCGTTTCATTCTATCATACTAATTTTTACCTGCCAAGGGTGACAATGGAGCTGTCGCACAAGTGATTAAAAAATCGTGAGTGTGCAGCTCCTTTCATACTGATCATTTTTCTTTGTAATGAGAACCACATTGCCATATCTCAAGTTGAGAGTCCACAATTTTGAATACTATTCTGTTTTTATCATCAATTCGAACACTCCAATACCCAGCTATGTATTCAAACCAATATCCTCTCATTTTTACACTTTTTACTCATATAGTAGTCAATGGAATGGGATTTAACGCGTTTAACGTATGCGTTTTTGACACTTTTGCAAAATCGCACACGTTAACCTTGTTTTTTTAGGTGTTTGTTGATAAACTTTACCTAGAGATACAATTAAAAATAATCGAAAGGCGAGCATTATGGATTTGTATCCAAGAGAGAATTATTTGAAGAAAATACGAGAATTCTACCACGCAACGGACATTATTAAGGTTATTACCGGCGTAAGAAGGTGTGGTAAGTCATGCTTTATGGAAACAATTGCTGACGAGCTTAAGAAGAACGGGATTAATGAAGAAAATATCATTTACTTCGATCTTGATGATAAGGATTACAATAAAATACTTACCGCCCCACAGCTTGAAAATCTGATTCAAAATGTAAGCGCGGTTGAAGGGACAAAATATCTTTTCATCGATGAAGTCCAGAACGTTTCAGGATTTGAGACGGTCCTTAACGGTTTCCGCAGTACAGATGAATGGTCAATATTTATCACCGGATCAAACTCCTATCTTCTAAGCGGAGAGCTTATGACCAAGCTTACCGGTCGTTATATCGAATTTGAGATGTTTCCGCTTTCCTTTGAAGAATACGAAGATATCAAGAAATACTATAACAAAGACATTGCCGCAGATCGTCAGGAAGAAATGCAAAACTATATCCTCGAAGGAGGATTCCCGAGAGCAATCTTCCTAGATTCCTTAGCTGCAAAACGCAGATACGTCCAAAGCGTTATTGATGAAATTTATGAAAAGGATATTCGCAGGCGCCTTAAAATCCGAAATAAAAGCACCTTTGACATTGTTCAGAAATACATAGTTAATAATTTTGGATCGACAACAAGCCTCAAGAGTCTCAAGAAGGCCTTAAATCAAAACTCTATTCGTATTAGCGAGGCAACTATTGCAAGATATATCAAGGCTCTGCTTGATGCAAAAATCTTATATGAATGTCCTCGCTTCGATATGAAATCCAAGAGGTCACTAAGTGGAGAGAAAAAATACTACTTGGCAGATCTCAGCTTCTATTTTGTACAAAATACAGATAACCGGATAAATTATGGTCCGGTTCTGGAAAACATTACATACGTATATGCAAGAAGTCATGACTATTCTGTCAGCGTAGGCCGGATTGGAAAACTTGAATGCGATTTCATATTCAGGGATAATGAAATGAATTATTCCTATGCGCAGATCTCATATACAATAGCTTTATCAAAAGATACAGAGGATAGAGAATACAAACCATTGGAATCCATAAATGATAACTATCCAAAATATGTCGGAACAATGGATTCTCTTATTCAAAAACGGAATGGTATCAATCATATAAATCTGGCCGATTTTATGAAAAATGGCAGACTGTTCTGATGTTGTTTAACTATAGAGTGTGAAGTTTTCTTAGTGAAGCCTCACACTCTTTTTACAGAAGCGCAGGTTTCAATATATGCCGCGCTTTACTTTATGACACTTCGAAAGTGATGTTCCAAAATGCCGATATCGGAATTTTGGAACTAATACCGAGTTTTTCAAAATGCCGAGTTTTATGGTGTAGGTGACAACGGGGACGGTTCTAAGTAGAACCGTCCCCGTTGTCACCTGGTCTTTCTGATCTCCCTGTGTCTCACACATGTATCTTCAGTTCACGTCCTGTCGGCCCGTACTTGTAATACTTCACACCGGCTGCATCGAGCATTCTCTTGCTGCACAGGTCTGACGGTGTTCCGCTGTACTTATCGTCAGCGTATACTATAGTCTTGATTCCGCACTGTATGATCGCCTTGGCACATTCATTGCATGGGAAGAGAGTCACATAGATACTGCAGCCCTCGAGTGTACCGCCGCCGCGATAATTGAGTATCGCATTCATCTCCGAATGTACTACATACGCATACTTTGCGTTATACATGTCCTCGGCAGCATTGTCCCTGTTCCACGGAAATTCATCATCCGAGCACCCGCGCGGGAAGCCGTTATATCCCATCGAGAGTATACGGTTCTTCTCGTTTACTATACAGCATCCGACCTGGGAGTTGGGATCTTTGGATCTCTGTGCTGAAAGCTGAGCGATACCCATGAAGTATTCATCCCATGAAATAGCATCTTTTCTTTTCTCTGTCATTTTTACACCTCCAGAATGTTGTAACCGGCAGCTTTGCGCAGTCTGTTCATTATCGCGCGTCCTATTCCGCTGTCCTCAAATCCTTGAGAGTAGATCACATCCACTCCCGTATCATCAAATTCTCTTAGTATTGCAAAAAGATTGTGTGCTATTGTGCTCTCATCATTTCTGACCCCCATGATTTTGAGCGCCGTCCGGTTATGATAAGCATTTCTGCTTTCTACCGTCGCTATTATTCCGACTTTTCTGCCTTCTGCCATGTCTTCGGCTGCAAGTTCGTTGATTTTATTCTGCACATCGCCGGGTTTTCCCATTACTATGGTAAGTCCTGCCTTCGGTGCATAATGTCTGTATTTCATTCCGGGAGCCTTTGGCTTTATATCTTCCGACACCGGTCCGATGATTGCAGGATCTATATCCACACGCCCCAGCACATCTCTTAACATCTCCAGTGTGACTGCACCCGGCCTTAAAAGCATAGGTATGTCGCCTGTCACATCAACTATGGTTGACTCAAGTCCGATGTCAACGGGTCCTCCGTCGATTATCATCTCTATTCTTCCGTCAAGATCCTCAACACAGTGTGCGGCTGTAGTAGTACTTGGTCTTCCTGAACGATTGGCACTCGGTGCCGCAATCGGTACACTGCTTACTCTTATAAGCGCTCTTGCTATCTCGTCCACCGGCATACGCACAGCAACAGTATCAAGCCCTCCTGTGGTTCTGTCAGGTACGTATGACTTCTTATTCATGACCAGCGTCATCGGACCCGGCCAGAATTTCTCTGCAAGCTTTACTGCAGCATCCGGAACCATACTTACAATATCATCAAGCCCTGAGATATCCCAGATATGTACAATCAGCGGATTGTCGCCAGGTCTTCCCTTGGCCGCATATATCTTTGAAGCTGCCTCAGGGTCAAAGGCATTGCCTCCAAGTCCATACACGGTTTCTGTCGGAAATGCAACGAGTCCTCCGTTTCGGATTATCTCCCCTGCCCTTGCAAGATCAGCATCTGTGAAGTTTTCTCTGTTAATTTTAAGTAATTCTGTCTGCATAGGATTATTTTATCATATTACATCACCGTCGACATAATTGATTTCCTTATCATAAATCCAAGAGCCGCCGGATTTAACCGTGCGGCCCTCGCCCTTTTTAAGTATTACAGAAGCAGCATTTTGTGTGCGAAGCATTCTTTCCTCATTTCTTCAGGCCATATGCTGGACTGAACTTCTCCTACGTGTGCCTTTCTGAGCATAATCATGCACAGTCTTGACTGTCCGATACCTCCGCCTATGGTAAGCGGGAGCTCGTCTGCAAGTACCTTTTTATGATAAGGAAGCGATGCACGGTCTTCGCAGCACGCCTTTTTAAGCTGTGATGCCATGGACTCAGCATCAACACGTATGCCCATACTTGAAAGCTCGAGTGCGCAGCCCAGTACATCAAACCATACGAGGATATCGCAGTTAAGCTGCCAGTCGTCATAGTCCGGTGCGCGTCCGTCATGCTTCTCTCCGTTTGACAGGATCTCTCCGATCTGCTCGATGCAGACAACTCCGTACTTCTCGGCGATTGCATTTTCACGCTCCTTCGGAGTCTTGTCGGGATACATATCAAGAAGCTCCTGTGATGTGATGAAATGAACATCATACGGAAGGGTGCATGTGATTGCATCCGGGAACTTGTACCAGAGCTGATGCTCCAGGTGCTTGATCACCTTCCAGATACGGCGGACCGTATTCTCAAGTGTTTCCATGCTGCGCTCTTCGCGTGTGATGACCTTCTCCCAGTCCCACTGATCGACATAAGCCGAATGCGTATTGTCCAGGTCCTCATCGCGCCGGATGGCATTCATATTTGTATAGAGGCCTTCACCCGGCTTGTATCCGTACTCGCCGAGAGCCATACGTTTCCACTTGGCAAGTGACTGTACAACCTCCACATCATTGACCGGAACTGATGGTATATCAAAGCTTACCGGTCTCTCGACACCGTTGAGGTTGTCGTTCAGTCCACTCGAACGTGTTACGAAAAGCGGCGCACTGACACGCTCCAGATTCAGTTCCTTACCGAAGTCTCTGGTAAATACATCATGTATATATCTGATGGCGTTCTGCGTCTGACGCACATCAAGCTTCGGATTGTAGTTTTCAGGAATTCTAAGTGACATATATTTCCTTTCCGGTCTGCATCTGAGGCCATATAATATCAATAATGAACTTTATTATTATTAAAACTCTGCGACAATTTTACCGTCTTCGACAGAAATACTTTTCGTGCATTGTCTGACCAGATTTCCTGATATCTCATCCATTTCATCAAGAATATCCTTCACAATCGCTCCATCCGTATTCGATGTTACAAGGATGCTGACATTCTCGCCTCCCTGTGCACTTTCCAGTCCGACATTTATTATTTCACCGCTCTGCATTTTAGTCAACATTGTATTGAAGAGAAGTTCCTCGAAGAACAGATCAATATGTGTGGCAGCACGGCGGGACAGCTGGCATTTTTCACAGAAATTGTGCAGTTCATAAATAATACCTATAAAGTCTGCATTGTCGGCCTCCAGGGTAAGCTGCAGGGAGTTTATCTGTTTAATAAAACGGCGTGTCAGTTCTTTTTGAGGATGCTCAAATATTTCCTCTGCGGTTCCTTCTTCGTATATTCCGCCTTGATCCATGTAGAATACTCTGTTTGCTATATGTCTTGCAAACTCCATTTCATGGGTAACGATCATCATCGTACGACCTTCATCAGCCAGCTGTCTGATGATGTATTCAACCTCTGCCACCATTGCGGGATCAAGTGCTGATGTCGGCTCATCGAACAGAATAACTTCCGGATCGCAGGCAAGTGTACGTGCGATTGCAACACGTTGTTTCTGTCCTCCGGACAATCCATCCGGATATTTGTATATCTGTTTGGCCATTCCTACCTTGCGAAGGTACTTCATAGCGATATCGCATGCTTCCTGCTTTGAGCGTTTTAATATATGAATCTGCGGTTCACAGACATTCTCTAAGACAGTCAGATGTCCGAACAGATTGAATTGCTGGAATACCATTCCACATTTGCGCCGCAGCCGTCCGACATCAGCTCCCTCTGCCGTAATTTCTTCCCCGCCGATAAATATCTGGCCGGATGTTGGTGGGGTCAGCATATTAATGCTGCGAAGCAATGTTGATTTACCTGTCCCGGAAGGACCGATTACTGCTATCACATCGCCTTCATTTATAGTCACACTCACATCATTCAAGGGTGTGGCGGTTTCGTATTTCTTAGTCACATGACGAAGCTCTATCATCGGATTTCCACTCCTTTCATGATTTCTGACTGTGACCGGTTTCTGGTATCAACTTTTTTGATTATGATTCCTATGGCTGCTTTAAATATTGCTGATAACAGGAAATATGCCACAACAACTGCAAGCAGTGGAAAAACAGCATCATACGTACGTCCTCGTATAATATCCCCTACTTTTGTTACATCCATAACCGTGATATATCCTACCACGGCTGTAGCTTTTATCAATGCTACTGCTTCACTCTGATAAGACGGCAGAAAATGCTTTGCAGCCTGAGGCAGAATAATACGTATAAACGCACCGGTATCATTATATCCAAGTGCATATGCAGCTTCCTTCTGTCCGGAATCGACTGCACCCTCACCAAGTTTAATAAGATGGAATGTCGACAATGCAAACACTACCGAAAAACCTATTATTGCAACTGCAGTGCCGCTCAGATTCGACTTTGCAAATGCAATGTAAAAAAGAACCATAAGAAATACAATCAGAGGCATTCCTGTAACCAGCCAGTTGATTCCATTGACAATTGCATTGGCAATTACATTCCCGTTCCGGCACAAAAGGTAGATTGCAAATCCTGCGGCAGTACCAAACAATACAGACAGAATTGAAATTATAAAAGTGACTCCGATACCATTGACAAACAGTTTCCATCTGGATTCTTCCAAAAACGTGCGTTTAAATCCTTTTATGATTTCCGAACTTCCTTTGTCTGCACCATCCGCTTCATCATCAGCGGTTCCTGTCCATCCGCCATCTTTTCTTACCAACAGAGACGGATGGCATGCAAGGAACGGATCTCCGAAATTAACTGATTCAGCACGTTCCTTCGTAATTGTAAGCGCAGAGGCTCCTATGTCAAATTTTCCTGTGTAGACACCCATAACAAGTGAATCAAACGTCGCATTGAGAAACTCCGGGCGATAACCATATGCCTTACAGAATTCTCTGATAAGCTCAGCCTCAAGGCCGACAAGTTTTCCGTCCTTGATGTATTCCTGTGGCGCATATCCTATTTCAGTTCCGATGATAACAGTACCATTGGTACCCGGCAGTTCGGATGTATCCATCACACGTTTTTCTTCGGGTCCGTCAACCCATTTTTTCGTGATTTCATCCAGTCTTCCGCTTTTTTTATACTCTGCCAGAAATACATTGTACTGACTGCGCAGCAGATCACCGTGCTCTGTTTTTTGAAATATCGGTGCTGAGAATATCGGTTCTCCACCAATATCAAGTACCATAAGATTCGTAGCAGCGCTTGCTGCATAGCGGTTTGGAATATCATCTGCATAAAAGGCATCGATTTTATTCGTTTGAAGTGCAACCACAGAATCCGTGTATTGAGAAAAATAACTTAACTGTGGATTTTTAAATAATTTCGACGCATTGGCTTCTTCCAGTGTACCACTCTGGACACCGATACGTTTTCCATAGAATTCCTTAATATCCGCCTTGGGCAAGTCACTCTGCGATTCTGAATTCTGTACAGATTCACTGCCTCCATATGTTCCTTCTCTGACCAGCAGAGCTCCTCTGCACACACAAAAAACATCAGCGAAGTTAACTGACTCTGCGCGTTCCTCCGTAATCATGAGTGCCGCAGCACCCATATCATACTTTCCTGAATGGACGCCTATTATCGCGGCATCCATTGTTGCATCATAAAAGACCGGCTGATATCCGAATGTCCTGCAAAATTCTCTCACGAGCTCTATTTCAAAGCCGTACATACTTCCGTTTTTTGAATAATCAAAAGGTGCAGCTCCTGATTGTGTTATTATCTCAATCTTTCCGTTTATATTCTGCGGCTCGGAGGGATCATCAAATACCCTTATTGATTCAGGTCCGTCCATCCACTTTGTCTTATATTTTTCAAGTGTTCCATCAGCTTTGATTCCGGCCAGATACTCGTTAAACTGCTTTCGCAGCTTATCTCCTTTTTCGCTTTTGGTGAAGATAGGTGCGACGGGAATCTCTCCGCTTCCGGCATAAAGAATCTCCAGTCCTTTCTTTTCACCTGCTGCATATCTGAAGGTCGGCTCTGAATAGAACATGGCATCAATCATTCCTGTCTCTACAGCCAGAATACCATCAGGAACATTGGCAAAATATACCAGTTCAGATTCCTTAAAGTCATCCTGAGCCCATTTTTCCTGCATGGAACCTACTGCTACACCTATTTTTTTACCAGCGAAATCAGCAGGGTCTGCATCAGCAAACTCTGCAGCATACGCTGTATTGATAAAAGCGAGTGATAAAATTATGCAAATAATAAAATGTTTCATAGCAATACTGTTACATCCTGAAATTTCATAGTACTGTTGGTTATCTGATCGCCCGTGCCGCCTGATATGTTTCTCTTGCCACTCCAAGTTCTTCATTAGCCGGAAACACGAATACCTTAAGTCCTTCAAGAAACTTCAGTTTCTCAAGCACGCGGTCACGGAGCAGCTGTGAGTTTTCTCCTATGCCCCCTGTAAATGCTACCGCGTTCAGCCCTCCCATCTCAGCCGCATATCTTCCGATGTAGCCTGTGACTTCCTTGCAGTATATATCAAATGCCAGCTCTGCACGCTCATTTCCCTGCTCTGCTGACTCTATGATATCTCTTAAGTCGTTGCTGATACCTGAGATGCCCGCAAGACCAGACCGCTTCTGCATCGTCTCCACGATCTCATCGTATGAAAGTTCCGCATACTCATGCATGAAAAATGTGATATACGGATCTACATCTCCGCACCGGTTCGACTGCGGAACACCGCACTGCAAGCTCATTCCGAAGCTGGTGTCGAAGCATTTGCCGTCAACAATCGCACTGATTGAGCTGCTTCCACCGAGATGACAGCTGACCGCCTTGTAATGTCCGCCGAGTTCTTCCGTCAGTTTCGATGCCACATATCCGTGCGACGCGCCGTGGTATCCGAACTTACGCACGCCGTATTTCTCATACCATTCATACGGTACGGGATAAATGTAGTTAACCTCCGGAATCGTCTGATGGAATGCTGTTTCAAACACTCCAACCAATGGCGTGTCCGGCATCAGCTTCTGAAACACTCTGATTGATTTCAGATAGAATGTATTATGTGCCGGTGCCACCACCATATATTCCTCCATGCCTTTGATGACCTCATCATCGATGACATGGACACTGTAATGATCCTTTGACAGTACTGTCTTGAATCCGACAGCGTCGATCTTCGTTCCCTCCGGAATCATCTTCAGGAAGTCGCGGATTCCTGCCTCGTAGTCTATGACGCGTTCGTATTTCTGAGACATGAGAACGGTCTCAGAAGGCATGTCGTACAGTTTGAATTTAAGAGAGGTGCTACCTGTATTGCAAACAAGTATATTCATTTTTTCTCCTTACACGATGGGCATACAGTTTTGAGGAAGCATGTGCCGCATTTTTCGTGGTTGGCGATGCAGATCGTACGCCCCAAAGTGATGATGTCGATGTTCCAGAGTATCCAGTGATCCTCCGGGAGTATCTTCATCAGCTCGAATTCGATCTTTACAGGATTGTCGGATTCGGTGAGTCCAAGCTTGCGGCTGATGCGTTTAACATGAGTATCCACCACTACGCTTGGTATGTCATAGATGTTGCCACGGATTACATTAGCTGTCTTTCTTCCTACTCCGGGTAAGTTTGTCAGTTCATCGATGTCCGATGGTATCTTTCCTTTATGTTTATCAACAATCACCTGGGCACAGGCAATGATGTTCTTTGCTTTGTTATGATAGAAGCCTGTGCTGTGTATATCTTCTTCCAGTTCCTTGAGGTCAGCCTTTGCAAAGTCCTCGAGTTTTTTATATTTCCTGAACAGATCTTTCGTTACTATGTTGACTCTGGCATCTGTACACTGGGCACTGAGTATGACCGCAATAAGAAGCTGCCACGGTGTCTTATAATTCAGGAAGCATCTGTACTCTGTTCCATATTCTTTATCAAGCAGTTCAAGGATGCGGCTGATGCGCTCCGCCTGACTCTTCTTTGATTCAGTTTTCTTTTTACGGGTTTCAGTCATTGTCAGATTATCAGGTCCTCATCTGTTATTTCACCTTTGGCCACTATGTTGGTCGGACCGGTAAGAAAGAGATCTTTTTCGGTTGAATCAATAATGAGTTCTCCTCCTGTCATTTTTACGTGAACATCGTTTCCGTCTGAAAGCCCCTTAAGTCTCAAGACTGTTACCATACTTCCTGTTCCAGTTCCACATGCATATGTGAAATCTTCTACGCCTCTTTCAAAGGTACGCTCATATACAAGATGGTCTCCGATTATCTCGTAAAAATTTACATTTGCTCCTTTGGGAAATGCTTTATGATATCTCATCCTGCGTCCGAGCTCGCGCAATTCATTTTCATCCCAATCCTTCAGGTTCTTCACAGGAACTACAGCATGAGGAATGCCCGGGTCCCCCAGTTCAACATATGAACATTCATATATCACGCCATCAACTTCTATAGGATAATCGAGCTTAACAACTCCGGGATCATTGAGTCTTACTTTGTAAAGTCTCTCGCTTATGCGCTGTCCTGTTACTATGCCTGCAGTCGTCTCGATAACCTGTGTCTTGCCTGCAAGTCCTGTCTCATATCCGTAACGGCTGATGCATCTCGCACCGTTACCGCACATTTCACCCATACTTCCGTCAGAATTAAAGAAAAGCATCTTATAATCCGCTTTTACTTCCGGGTTCTCAACCACCATAAATCCATCGGCACCTATGCTCAGATGTCTCTCACAAAGTGTCTTGGCAAGTTTTCCAAAACAAGATGCCGGAAGTTTTTCTTCTATATTGTTGATGATGATGAAGTCGTTGCCGGCTCCGTTCATTTTCCAGAATTTCATTTTTACCTCTGCTGCTGTTTGATCAGCAAAATATTATAAACTGTTACTGCAAGAAGTACCATGACCGCGCCCACAAGAGAAAGCGGTGTAAGCACCTCACCATAGAATATCGCTACCCAGACCGGATTGAGAACAGGCTCAACTCCGCTGATAAGGCTTGCAGCTATAGGTGAAGTTGTCTTAAGTCCGGTGGACAGAAGAATGAATGCGCACGCAACCTGTATGATTCCCATGAGAAGTATTACCATCCAGGTTATACTCTGTGTCGCGGCAAAATCAGTTTTTATCAACCATGGAAGCCCGATAAGCATATTCAGTATCATTCCAAAAAGGGTCGATGAATATGAATCTGAATCAGGAGTTGCATTCATGAGGAATACTCCAGAATATGTGACTCCGGATACAAGTGCCAGCATGTTTCCAAGCATATTTCCGGCCTGAATTCCGTCTATGAAGAAGAACAGAACTCCAACCATTACTATCACTGCCGCACTGATATCAA
The DNA here is from genome assembly GCA_045616865.1 of Lachnospiraceae bacterium. Lineage (GTDB taxonomy): Bacteria > Bacillota > Clostridia > Lachnospirales > Lachnospiraceae > Darwinimomas. The sequence continues at coordinate 27,391 of JAZLHO010000070.1, forward strand.
GCTTACCTGGCTTCTTTCGAAATACCAGAGCTGATATAACCATTACCCAGATCGGAACTGTAAACTGAAGTATGATTGCATTTCCTGCTGTCGTCAGCTTGTTGGCTATGCAGTATAGTCCCTGCGTGACTGAGATCGCCAGTGCACCGATAAGAACAGTTCTGTTGAATACAATCTTGTGTCCTATGATTTTCAGATACAGAAATACAAACACAAAAGCTACTGCATTTCTTGCCGCATTGATTGCAAGCGGATTCCACGGAATATACTTCAGGAACAGACCTCCGAGTGAGAAGCATACGCCCGAAAGGAACACCAGTATCGGTCCTATATTAAGTTTTTTGTCTACTGAAGCCATCTCTCGTCTCTTTCATCATATAATAAAGCAAAATAATTCCAACTGATTAATTGTAGCATAAAACGGCGAGCCCTGCGCAAATTTATTTACATTTGGCGACTGCGTATTATAGAGATATCCGACATTCATTGGAGCCTTGCCACAATGAACGGGATGGTGTATAATAAGCGAAACGGATTTGACCTAAATGAGTTTAGGCTGAATCCATTTCGGTAAGGATTCGGAGGTGATGTTGTGAACAAATTCAGAGGAAGAGCAGCCGAACTCGGTGTTCTGCAGAAAAGATTCGATACAGATAAGTTTCAAATGATAGTTTTTTACGGGCGCAGGCGTATAGGAAAAACAGAGCTGATGAATGAATTTATCGGCAGACAGGAATGCAAAGCTGTGTCATTTACAGCTGCAGAACAAAGTGAAAAAGAACTGCTGTCTATTATGACCGAAACTGTACTTTCTTCTCTGGCACCTGAATTGATTGGTATAGTAAGCTTCCCTGATTTTGAGAAGTTGTTTGAATTTGTCGGAAGTAAATCCAAAGATGAAAGAATAATATTCTTTATTGACGAGTATCCGTATCTGGCAAAACAGTGCCCGTATATTCATTCTGTTCTTCAAAAAGTAATTGATACAGCATGGAAGAATACAAAACTATTCTTCGTACTGTGCGGT
>JAZLHO010000071.1:0-11430 GCA_045616865.1 Lachnospiraceae bacterium
GCTGCGATATCATTTTTAAAAACTGCAGATCCGGCAACAACATTATCTACACCGGCATCAAGAACAGTCTTTACATTGGATGGACTTATACCGCCATCGACCTGAATTGAAAAATCAAGGCCAAGATCTTTCTTCCACTGATTGAGTCTTGCAATCTTATTTGTGCAGTAATCGATATATTTCTGTCCGCCGAAACCAGGATTAACACTCATGATAAGAACGAGATCAACCTTGTGAATGATTTCAGAAATACTATCCAAAGGTGTTGCTGGATTTAATGCTATACCCACCTGAGCACCTGTATCTCTGACAGCCTCTATGCTCCTGTCGATATGCTTGCAAGCTTCAATATGTATCGTAATATTATCAGCACCGGCTTTCCTGAAGACCTCTGCGAACCTTGCCGGTTCTGTAACCATGAGATGAGCATCAAGAAAAAGTCTGTCCCCAAATCTGTTCTTTATGCTCTTAAGGATACTGTCTCCAAATGATAAAGCCGGAACAAAATCCCCGTCCATAACATCATAATGCACAGCGTCAACCCCTGTACCGGCAACGATATCTAGCTGTTCACCTAACCTGGTGAAATCTGCAGCTAATACTGATGGTGAAAGTCTCATCAATATCTCCTTTCCTGAGTATAAATCTCGTTATATATTTTTGTGTATGAATCGTATCTGGATTTGCTGATTTTACCCGAATCCACGGCAATTTTAACGGCACAATCAGGTTCAGCCAGATGCAGACATCCGTTAAACCGGCATTTGCTGTCATATTCAGATATATCAGGAAAATAATACCTGACTCTGTCAGAATCTATCCCTTCAAAAACTATCGATGTGAATCCAGGTGTATCACACAGATACGTATTATCTCCTAATGAGAAGAATTCCGAATGTCTTGTGGTATGTCTGCCTCTTTCTATTTTGCGGCTTATCCCGCCGGTTTCCATTGCTGCCTGCGGACAAAGGTAATTCGTGATTGAAGATTTACCCACTCCTGATGGTCCTGCCAGTGCAATTGATTTGCCTTTAATAAAACTTTTTAACTCATCAAAGCCTTCACCCGTTTTTACAGATGTCACAAAGGTACTGTATCCGGCCCGGGAATAAATATTATCATAAGGCTCATGGTTCAGATCCGATTTATTAAATACAATTGCAGTCGGTATATCCAATGTTCCCGTACTTACAAGATATCTGTCGAGCAGATATAGCTGCGGTGCAGGCTTTGCCAGCGCCTGAACAACCATTATCAGATCGATATTGGCAAGTGCAGGTCTGAGCAGCCGATTCCTTCTTGGAAGTATACTGTCAATATTTCCTTCAAGAGTAATGTTATCCAGTACTGAGAAATCCACTTCATCCCCGATGAGCGGTTTAATATTTTCATTACGGAATACACCTTTTGCTTTACAGGAGAAAACCTTATCTTCTGTCTGAACATAATAGAATCCGCCTATTCCTTTGATTATTTTACCGATCATCTTTTACTGATTGAAAAATTCAACTTCAAATGTTTTGAGAACCTCTCCTGTATCTACATCAACAACTTCAACCTCACCCTGATCAACGCCATATGCTCCTTCAATAAAATCAAACTTTATCGGAAGAATAGTATTACCTGTGACTCTTCTCGGTTCCATCAGCGTCGTATATACATCCTCACCGTCTACAACCTGGTGAAGTCTGACCATTACAAGAATCTGCGTTCCTGAAGAACCGGGGCCTATATGATCAGTAAGGCTGTACTGTCCTTTTACTGATCCGATATAACTTGAAGGTTCTTCCTGTTCTTCAGAACCTGAACTTACTGTATATCCGATTTTACTGCCCTCACTTATTTCAGTATCAGGAGCAATCGCCTGACTGATGATAGTTCCTGCAGGCACTGTGTCACTGGGCATCAGAAGTATCATTTCCGGATCTCCGGGTTGAAGCCTGCTGTCGGCCAGAAGACCGATCGCCTCTTCTTCAGTCCTTCCGATCAGGACTGGTACCTTAACTATCTGAGTTTCCGGTCCTTTACTCACTTTGAGTGTAACCGAGCCTTCAATTTCAGGTTTGACAGGGTTTATATCAAAAACAACTCCCTGTCCGTATTCATCATTAAATTCTTCAATTACTGAAACCGAAAGTTTTTTCTTTTTAAGTTCTTCCGTAACAGTATTTACATCCTGATATATGAATCCGGACAAATCCTCCTTATCGCTGCCTTTGCTTACCACAACAAGCACTTTTGAATACTTATCAACCAATGTATCAGGAATCGGATCCTGTGAAATAATAGTATTTGAATCAGCCTTATCACTGTATTCCTCTGCAGATACCTCTATACTCAGGTTATAGTCCTTAAGCTTATTAGTTGCAAGTTCATAATCCAGGCCAACTACATCCGGAACATAGGTCTCTTTATCAGACAGAGGTGTTATATCACCTGAAACCACATCAAGTGCAGTATTGATTTGAGAAGCGCTGTTTCCGATAGCTCCACTGAATTTAAGAATTGCAAATACGACAGCTCCAACTATGATAACTGCAAGCAATATTCCTGCCACTGCAAGAACCTTATCAAATGTGCTGCCTTTATCATCATCGTATTCATCGTAGATTTCTTTTTTCTTTTTCTTCGGCTTTGGAGATTGTGTTTTTGTCTTATTAACCTTGGCGCGGGCATTGATTTCTCCGACCTCCTGAGGTGTGAGGATCCGGGTATGCTGCTCTGCTTCTTCCCTGATATTTTCAGGTTCAGGTCTTATTGTAAGAAGCTTTCTGAGATCAAATATAAGACTGTCAAGATTCTGGTATCTTCTCTCCGGTTTCTTCTGACAGCACTTTAATATGATATTATCAAACTCAGCAGTTGATTCACGATTAATTGAACTGGCAACAGGAATATCATTCTCGATATGAGCAAGTGCGATGGCTATTGAATTATCCCCTTCAAAAGGAAGATGACCTGTTATCATCTCAAACATGGTTATTCCAAGGGAATAAATATCGCTTCTCTCATCTGAAGCCTCTCCACGGGCCTGCTCGGGAGAAATATAATGAACAGAACCCATAGCAGCTGCATTCATCGTACTCTGAGATGCAGCTCTTGCAATACCGAAATCTGCAACCTTTGCAGTTCCATCACTTGATATAATGATATTCTGCGGCTTAATATCTCTATGCACTATGTGCTGTTCATGAGCAGCTGCAATACCCTGCGCAACCTGAATAGAAATTCCAAGAGTCTCTTTAAGCTGAAGTTTCCCTTTTTCAAGGATAAAATTCTTCAAAGTGATACCCTCTACAAGCTCCATGACGATATAATGCAGTTCAACCTCATCTACAACATCATAGATGTTAACTACATTGGGATGTGAAAGTCCTGCCGCAGACTGGGCTTCCATTCTGAACTTGCTTACAAAGTCATGATCACTGCAGAATTCTTCTTTCAGAACCTTAACCGCCACAAGTCTGTTAAGCTTGCGATCTCTGGCCTTATACACGTCGCTCATTCCGCCGGAACCGATGCGGTCTATTATTTCATATCTGTCCTGCAGGAAAGTTCCTTCTCTTAACATATACTTTACTCCTTCAAATCAGATGCAAGTACTACTGACACATTGTCTACCCCGCCATGCTCATTAGCTGCACTGATCAGTCTGTGTCCGGCTTCTTCTACTGAAGATGATGTGGTAATTATATTAAATATATCTTCATCTTCCAGCATATTTGAAAGTCCGTCTGTACAAAGCAGTATAGTCTCATCTCCTTTGATTTCTTTAATAAAGAAATCAATATCTACCGTTTTTTCAATACCGACAGCTCTGGTAATTATATTCTTATTTGAGATATAATCCCTGCTTCCACGAACCATACACCCCTTTGCTACCATTTCTTCAACATAGGAATGATCCCTGGTTATCTGTTCGATATGATCACTGATAATGTATAACCTGCTGTCCCCTACATTGGCAACATGAAGATGGTTTTTATCAATCATTGCCGCGACCAGCGTGGTTCCGCATCCTCTGAGTTCAGGATCTCTTTTTGACTCTCGGAACAAAAGGGCGTTCGCACCCTCTATAGCCCGCCTGATAGTCATCGAATGATCTTTTGTTTGAGTTTCTGATTTTATCAGACTGACCATATTCTTGATAATAAAGCTCGAAGCATACTCACCTGCTTTGGCACCACCCATTCCGTCAGCCACAACAAACAGGTTAGGAATACTCCCAACCTTATCTACAGAGCAATATACAGTATCTTCATTGTTTTTTCTGACCATTCCGCGGTCAGTCAGTGCTATACCCTTCATTTAATATCCTTATAATGCCTTCTTAATTGTCCACAAGCTCCTGAAATGTCTCTGCCCATTTCCCTTCTAATTGTAGCATTAATTCCACATCTTTCAAGTTTTGACTTAAAAGCATTGATGGTTTTGATATATGGCTGCCTGAAATCCCGTTCTTCAACAGGGTTGACCGGTATCAGATTGATATGCGCACCCAATGGTTTTGCCAGCTTTGCAAGTTTATGGGCACATTCCTCCGAGTCATTCACACCGGATATCAGACTGTATTCAAATGTTAACCTCCGGCCTGTTTTCTCAAAGAAATAACTGCAGGCTTCCATAAGCTCGGTGACTGAATAAGCATTTGCAACAGGCATGATGGATTTTCTCAGTTCATCCTCCGGAGCATGAAGGCTTAATGCCAGAGTAACCTGATTATGTGTATCTGCGAGATCGTATATTCTCGGTGCTATGCCACAGGTGGAAACAGTGATATTTCTATGACTTATGTCTGTAAGCTCGACAAATCTTATGAAGTTATCGTAATTATCCAAAGGCTCACCTGATCCCATTATGACTACATGAGAAATTCTCTCTCCGATATGCTCCTGAACGATATGTATCTCATCAAGCATCTCTGCGGCTGTAAGATTTCTCACCAGACCGTCTATAGTAGAGGCACAGAATCTGCAGCCCATACGGCATCCGACCTGAGAGGAAATACATATGGATAAACCGTATTCATATCGCATAAGCACGCTTTCAATTATATTACCATCATCAAGCTCAAGAAGATATTTTCTGGTACCGTCTTCCTTTGATATCAGTTCAGTCATGATCTTCATACCGGAAATATATGCGCTCTTCTTAAGTTTCTCTCTGAGTACCAGACTGAGATTTGTCATATCATCGAAATCAGACACATGCTTCGCATGCAGCCATTCAAAAATCTGTCTGGCCCTGAATGCTTTTTCTCCGAGAGATATAATATAATCAGTCAGTTCTGTTAAATTTAGAGATTTGATATCAGTCATTTTTTATCATTAATGCAATATAAAAACCATCATACGGTTTATCTTCATGCAGCGAAGGAATCATTATTTTCTCTTCAGCCAGGCGGAAATCCTTATGCCTTTCAAGAAAAGCCTTTATGTTATCCTCATTTTCAAAATGATCCAAAGTGCAGGTGCTGTAAAGCAGTTTCCCGCCCTTTTTCACATAATCACAGACATTATCGAGTATTTTTCTCTGGATATCAGCAAGCTGCAGACAATCTTTCTTTGAAAGTCTGTTTTTTATTTCGGGCTTTTTTGAAATGGTCCCGATACCCGAGCATGGACAGTCCGCAATGACTACATCGGCTGTTTCCACAAGCATATCGTCTCTGATGAGAGCATCCCGGACTCTGGTTTCTATATTCGTAATTCCCAGTCTTTTGATATTTTCCTTTATTTTGTCTATCTTATATTCAGTCAGATCACATGCTATCACATGTCCTTCTTCTCCGACCTTCTCAGCTGCCTGTATGCTTTTGCCGCCCGGAGCTGCACACACATCTAGAACTGTATCGCCTTTCTTTACTCCTGCAATTATAACAGGGAGTGATGAACTGTAATCCTGCGCTATTATTCTTCCGCTATTCCATGCTTCTGAAGCTGTCAATGATGCAGCATCATCAAGAATATACACCTCATCCGTCCCGACACTTCTTACACTGACACCATGCTCGGCAAGTACATACTTCAGAAATTCTTCTGTTTCTTCCTTTCCGATTGATTCAACAAGAATATCATACATCCAGCCCCGGACAGAAAGATCCGTTGGAATATCATCAATTTCGATTGCATCTTTGTCTCTTGCAATATTTCTTAGTACTCCATTGACAAAACCCGAAAGATTTTTTAATGCAGAGCGTTTTACAAGTTTTACAGCTTCATCACAAACTGCACTGTCAGGTATTTTATCAAGATAGAGGATCTGATATACGCTCATTCTCAGTACATTTCTGATTAGAGGTTTCATCCTTTCGACATTGACACTGCTGTATTTGTCAATTATATGATCTATTCTTATCCTGTACTCTAGAGAGCCATGTATTATCTTTACGAACATTGACTTATCGCGACCATCAAGAAATGCATATTTATCAAGAGCCTCATTGATCACTATATTCGAATGACGTCCATCTTCATTTATTTGAAGAAGGGCGTCTTTAACAAGTTCGCGGATATTTATTTTTTGTTTATCAGCGACGATTTCTGCCTCCAGTAAGAAGAATCAGTCTTAATAATGAAAGTGCACCGGATAAGGCAGATGCAACATAAGTCAGAGCAGCAGCTGAAAGAACTGCCTTTACAGCATTCCTCTCCTCCGCTGAAATGATACCTAAATCATAAAGCTGTTTCCGTGCTCTGTTTGATGCATTATATTCTACAGGGAGTGTGACGATCTGGAAAATCACAGCCAAAGCAAATGCAATAATACCGATATTGATCATGGTATCAGCTGCTGTAGAGCTTCCTGTAAAAGCATTGATAAAGCCGCCAAAAAGAAAACCAATGAAGATAAGCGGCAGCGCCAGCTTGCTTCCGATATTGGCAATCGGAACCAGTGCATGTCTGAGTCTTAACGGAAAATATTCCGTATTATCCTGTATTACATGTCCGCACTCATGTGCCGCTACTCCCAGCGCGGCAATAGAAGTACCTTCAAAAACAGGTCTGCTCAGATTAACTACTTTTTTTGCAGGATCATAGTGATCCGTCAGTTCACCACCGATTTCTTCAACCTGAACACCGTAAACATCATTTGAGGCAAGTATTCTCTGAGCTACCTGAGCTCCTGTCAGTCCGCTGGCAGAAGGAATCTTAGAATACTTTGCGTATGTGTTCTTCAGTTTTGAAGAGGCTATCATTGTAATGATAAGGCCAATAATTATAAGAACATACGTGGGATCTAAAAAGAACATTATTTTTTCTCCTTATTTTTATATCCGAGAAGGAATGTATCTGCATCCATTCTCTTTTTGCCTTCGAGCTGAACCTCTGTTGCATACAGATAACCATCGCCGGTCTTAAAACATAACGGATTATCGTTATCACATATCTCCGATGCTCTGGCTTTCCATATTTTCAATGTTTTCCCGTTAAAATATGTATATGCTGAAGGCCATGGATTCAGCCCTCTTACCATTCTCTCAATTTCAACAGCCGTTTTTGTGAAATCAATATTGCCGTCTGCCTTAGTAAGCATTCTGGCGTAATCAGTATCTGTTTCACCCTGCTTCACAGGAATGATATTTCCTGCTGCAAGATCATTCAGTGTGTCAATTATCGCTTCGCCGCCAAGCACAGCAAGCTTATCGAACAATGAGCCTCCGGTCTCTTCATCATCAAGCGTTATTCTATACTGCTTAAGTATATCTCCGGTATCAAGACCTTCATCCATCAGCATAGTGGTAACACCGGTTTCTGCAAGACCATCTATGACAGCCCATTGGATCGGAGCCGCGCCTCTGTATGAAGGAAGAATTGATGCATGAACATTGATACATCCTTTCTTTGGAATTTCAAGCAGCTGTCTGGGGAGAATTCTCCCATAAGCGACAACTACAAAAACGTCTGCATCATATGACTGAAGCTGTTCCAGGAAATTCTCATCCTTCAGTTTTACCGGATGGAGCACCGTAATGTTGTGCCTGAGCGCCTCTTCCTTGACCGGTGTGGGCTGAAGCTCATATCCTCTGCCTTTGGGTTTGTCTTCTCTCGTGACTACAGCACAGACCTCATGTCCGTTTTCCACCAGCTTTTTAAGAGGTTCAACTGCAAAATCAGGTGTGCCGAAATAGACTATTCTCATTAATTGATCCTCGTTATCAGTATTAAATGCTGAATTTAATTATTCCTCTTCAGATGCTTCTTCAGCATCAGAAAGTTCACCATTGACTATATCTACATATAGCTTTCCATCCAGATGATCATACTCATGGCATATAGCACGTGCAAGAAGTTCATGTGCATCAAGAGTAAAGGGATTCATATTTTCATCAAGTGCCTCGACAACAACATGTTCAGGTCTCGTCACTTCCCCTATCTTACCCGGTACACTGAGACATCCTTCATTATCTGTCTGTTCACCCTCTGTCAGTGTTATTTTAGGATTAATAAATGTATATTTTTCGTCATCGCTTATCTCAACGATAAACATTTTTTTCAGAACTCCAACCTGAACAGCCGCAAGCCCTACCCCCTGTGCATCATGCAATGTATCCCACATATCGGCAAGCAGCTCCATAAGTCTTGGAGTCATATCTTTGATGTCTTTGCTTGTCTTTCGTAAAATGTCTTCATCAAGTTCTCTTATCTGTCTTAGCGCCATATCAAAGTCCCCCTTAAATCAGAGATTTTATGTAAAATCATGTAAAATAGATATACTGTCAAAGGAGTTGTATTCCTTGAATTTCTTTTCAACTGTTTCCTTGATTTTCAAGAGTATATCATAATTATCATGTTTACAATATGTCAGTTTTCTAAAATAATCATTAACTTTATATACGGAAGCATCGATTGGTCCGTTAAACTGTGCGGAATACACTTCTACATTTTCTTTTAGGATATTTGAAAACAATTCAGATGCCCTGATAAGCAATTCTTCATTTTTCGATGAAAGCTGTGCAGTCCATATATGCACAGCAGGAGGATAATTCAGTATCCTTCTATATGCCATCTCGTTTTTATAATATTTGTCATAATCATCAGCTGCAGAGCTTTCGATAGCATAATGCTCAGGTTTATAAGTCTGTATGACCACACATCCCTTTTTATTACCTCTTCCGGCTCTGCCGGCTGCCTGAGCAATAAGTTCATAGGTTCGCTGCCCTGACATATAACTGCTGACATACAGAGAAGTATCTGCAGCCATTATCCCTACTAAAGTGACATTATGATAGTCATGGCCCTTTACAACCATCTGGGTACCGATCAGTATATCTGTATTGCCTTCTGCAAAGTTTTTTAATATTTCCTCTGATGCTTTCTTTCCTGATGCCGAATCTGTATCCAGTCTTGCAACCCGGGCTTCAGGATACATTTTTTTAGTAATGTTTTCAAGCTTCTGTGTTCCTGTTCCAAACTCGGCAATATAAGAAGAACCACAGTCAGGACAGGTTGCGGGAACATTTACTGAATATCCGCAATAATGACATTTAAGGATATGTCCGGCATGAACTGTAAGGCTTACATCACAATGAGGACATCTGACAGAGTTTCCACATGATCTGCACGATAGAAAGTTGGAGTATCCTCTTCGGTTCATAAACAGAATAACCTGTTCATGCTTTGCAAGCCTGTCCCGAATCAGTTCATCGAGATGTACAGAAAAAATGCTTCTGTTACCATTCTGCATTTCCAAACGCATATCAACCACATCTATATCAGGCTTTTCAGCATTTCCGGCACGTTGGTTTAATCTAAGCAGCTCATAATTACCTGAAGCGGCATTCATATAACTTTCAGGAGAAGGGGTGGCGCTCGATAATACTATCGATGCATTATGCATCTCCGCTCTTTTTTTCGCGACATCTATTGCATTATACCTGGGGATATTTTCATTCTTATAAGCACTGTCATGTTCTTCATCTATTACTATAAGACCTATATCCCTGAATGGCGCAAATAATGCTGATCTTGGACCTATGATGATCCCTGCCTCTCCCTTCATGCATCTTTCAATTTGCTCATATCGTTCACCTGGAGAAAGCTTACTGTGTATTACCGCAATATCTTTTCCAAATATAGAATATAATCGTTCTATTGCCTGATATGTAAGAGATATCTCAGGAATAAGCAGAACCACCTGTCTTCCGGAATCAAGCACATGACGGATCATATGCATGTACACATCTGTTTTTCCGCTTCCGGTTATGCCATAAAGAAGATATGTCTTCATTACACCCTTATCATAATTCCCGATAAAAGTATCAATAGCAGACTGCTGCTCAGAATTGGAATCATGCAGCCTATATGATCCTGCATTTCCTACAGATGAAAAATCATAATTTCTTCTGGCTTTCGCTCTTACCTTTACAGGCATAACTGTCTGTAAAGCAGTAATCATAGTACATCCATAACGGTCCTTCATCCATCCTGAAAGCTCTATCATCTCGTCTTCAATATTTACACGTTTAGGAGCTATTGAATCTATCTTTTTCAACTGAAGTCCGTTCAGTTCTGATTTCAGCTCATCTGAGACAGCTATAACATAGCCCTTGCGTTTTTTGTTTAAATTACCGAACGGTATTATAACAGGTGTGCCTGCAGTGATCTGTCCGCAAAGCTCACCCGGAATCTCATATGTAAACGGCTTGTCAACATTAGCACTGGATATATCAACTATGATATCAGCGTATTTAGCAAAACTCATGATTCATCACCTTTTCAACCATATTGAAAAGTCCCATGCTGTTAGAACCTTTGAACAAGACTGTATCGCCCTGCTTTAGAATTTTATAAAGTTCTTTTTCGAGCTGATCTGATGTGCTGAAATTGATAAAATCAGAAATACCGGTTCCGTCCGACATATTTTCAGCAAGAGGACCATAAGTAAGCAATAAATCTATGTTGCCCTTGTCAGCCATATATTTGCCTACAGATTTATGTTCTTCAACTTCGTTACTCCCAAGTTCTTTCATATCTGCAAGAACGGCTATTCGTCTCCCTTTACATGACATGGAACTCAAGATATCAATTGCTGCCTTCATTGAATCCGGTGCAGCATTATAGGTATCGTCTATGATAGTTATCCCTTTGTTATGGAGTATCTGTCCACGATGAGAATACCCTTTAAAACTCTTTAATTTATCCGCAGCCAGCACGATATCCAGGCCATAATAATCGCACACCGCAAGAGCTGCAAGCGCATTATAAATATGATGTCTGCCCGGAATGCCCAGAATCACAGGAACTTTTTTACCATTAATCACAGCTGTAAATGAAATATGTCCATCGGATTCGGATATATCTTCGGCATACGCATCACATTTATGCTCCAAGCCATACCGGAAGATATGGAGTTCCTCCGGAAAAGAAGCAGTGTGCAGCATATCATTATCATCATTAATAAAGACAGCTGAACCGGGGCGCATATGAT
>JAZLHO010000072.1:0-9296 GCA_045616865.1 Lachnospiraceae bacterium
CTTGGTTTCATGGTCAATAAGCTTCCAGGTTGCATCTATGAGATTGGAAAAGCCCGGATTCTACATAGCTCTTATGATAAATGACTGGCGCCGTCCGTTGATGTCCTCTGCCGATACCTCGAACAGTCCGTTCTCATCACAAAGCCTGCGCAGGCGCTTAAGCTGCTCCGGTGTATTTCTTGTTGGCATATATGTTACAGCCTTAACTCCCGTATCCTTGAGACACTGGATGACCTCTTCCAGATAGTCATCCTCGAACCTGGCAGCCTTCTTATCTCCCGTAACCGAAGCGGTCACATCACCCAGATAAGCATAGCACAGAAGTGCATCGACCTTATCACATAAGGCCACCACATCCTTAACATTCGGACACTCATCTGTCGCATCGATAAATATCTTCGGAACGAACTCACCCTTTAACAGGCTGAGCAGATCGTATTCGTAGAACGGATACTCCAGATCAAGCATCTGAACTGTCTGCTTCTCATTGAGCGGAATTCCCAGTCCCTTGAGATAATCGACCATTGCCTGCCCCTTGCCGACCTCTTCTACCATTTTTTTGGCAAGTGCGAACATGAGATGACGCTCTGTTACACCGCCTTCCTCGTGTGCCATCGACAGCGGCAGCACATCCTTCTCATAATCAAGATCAAAACCAAGCAGGTCGTTGATCTTTGCCACCATTTTTCTGTTTCTTTCTCCACGGGCTGCACGATATGGCCTGAAGAAAGCATTTACCTCATCGATCTTATCATGCGGAACTGACTGGATAGTCATATAGCTTACACCTATCTGGTCGGGATTGTTGGTACGCCTTCCCTCCATAGATGTTCCATCCATAGATGCACGGCACTCCATACCTACAGTTACCGGAATATCAGCGATCCTTGCTGCCTCGAGAAACTCTCTCGCTCCCGAGATCGAATCATGGTCTATGATTCCCGCCGTACTGAGTCCTTCCATCCTTGAAGCGAAGATAGCCGCTGTAGGTGAATACGGTGAAAACGAATATATAGTATGAATATGATTATTGATATACTGAGGAACTACCTCAGGAAACTGTGCCTGTGCAACTGCCTCCTTAAGATTAGCCAGACGTTCTTCCTTTGAAGATGCGTTCAGTTTATTTAAAACGCTTATGTCTATCATAGTCTGTCTCCTTGTCAGTGTTTATAACATAATGATACCACATCCGGCTCTGATTTGCCAAAAATATATCATCCATCCACTTGATTTTATCTATCAGAAAATGCAGAATAGATATGTGATGCAGAAAGAATCTATGATCAAATATAATATAGCAGGACTTAAAATTTCTTCAGCATGTGAGTTTGGGCCCGATTATCAGAATTTCCTGACAGATGAGCACATATCACTGCAGGGAGCAGATGGTTTTGGATTTGATCTTCACGAAGAAGGCTGTATATCAGTTCCCGGTGAGGCGGAATTCTCCGTCAGTCAGGACCAGTTCGTCATATCAAAATATTCCGGAGGCTGCCTTTATGAAGCTGTGATCCCGGATACCGTGACCGATAAAGCTCACTGCACTCCGGCCACCATGTATACCGACAGCAGCTATCATACTGCGTTATTCACACCCGGATACGGACTTACACAGCTGACAAGACTCGCTCTGGAAAGCCGCTTCATTTCTGACGGCAAAGTCATACTGCATTCATCATGCATCAACACACCTCTCGGTGCTGTATGTCTCACCGCACCCTCAGGAACAGGCAAATCAACACGTGCCGCAGCACTGTGCCGCGCCATGACTCCGCATAAGTTCCCGATGATAAGCGGTGACCGTCCGCTTTTAGACAGCAGCTTCGCATATGGAGTGCCATGGGATGGAAAGGAGCAGCTGCACCTGAACACATCAGCCCCTCTGCATTCCATACTCAAAATAAAAAGACTGGATGAATGCGGACCTGAAGCAAAGGAAAGCATACGCAGAATAGAAAAAAGGGAAGCGTTCAAAATGATAGTTTCACAGGTCTTCATCCCGATGTGGGATACTGACCTTGCGGCAAAGTCGATGTCCAATCTCAAAATGCTTCTGGAAAATGTTCCCGTCTTCGAAGCAATTGCCGGACCGGACGAAAATTCAATGATGAAGCTCTGGAATCTGATAACAAGTGAGAACTATGTTCGAGATACCGGATTCTGAGAAAGATGATGACGACGAATGCTCACGATAAAAGGAGATCGTAACATGAAAATAAAAGAAGGATTCACACTGCGCGAGATAGCCGGTGAAGAAGTCATCCTGCCGACAGGAAAAAACATATCGCAGTTTGACGGTGCTGTATCTCTGAATGAGGCAGCTGCATTTATCTGCAGAACAATAGAAACAAATCCCGGTATCTCGCAGGAAGAGCTTACTGCGAAGATTACCGGGGAATATGAGGTATCCGCACAAACTGCCGCTGCCGACAGTGCAAAGATCGTAAACGAGCTTGCCGGATATGGAATATTAGAGAAATAGCTCTGCCGGTGCCTGGTAGATGGCGGGAACATTGCCATTCTTAAATTCCGTAACATCTGCTGCATACCATACACCGTCGATCGGGAATGCATTATAGGAATGTGTACCCGAGTCAGAAAGAACAAACAGACACTCCCTTCCGCTTGCCCAGCACATATACTGATATGCCGATGCCAGTGCTTCGCATACACCTGCGCCTTCGACTACATAGCCATATGCCGAATGGTTCTTATCTGTTCCGTTATCAACATATGCCCCTCTTCCCGCTACCCAGTTGTTCACGTACTCATAAAACTCACGATTGCCTGCCGGAGCTCCTGCAAGACCTGCATTCATAGCTGCTGCAGCTGCATCATGCTGAGTCATAATTGCAGCCGGATCATGTCCCGGAATAAAACCTACATATATGGTCGGCGGAAGTCCTGTTAAGTTTGAGAACTTGGCTGTAAATGTATGCTCCTTGCCCGGAATATCATCATAATCACCTATGTATCCGTTTGAAGCACCAGTAGTATTAAGAACGATAGCTACATGCTGCTCGCCGAGGAATAGGTGTCTCAGTGATTCGCGCATCATCGCAAAATCATCAGGTGAACAAACTATACCTGTACTGTAAAGAGTACCCGGAGTTTCATTTGCATGTGCTCTGAGCGTTCCGATAAATGCCTCGTACATACCCCGTGTAACCTTGCCGGATACTCCATATGCCTTTTTTGTTCCTGCAAATGAAACCGTGGACCCACCGATAATCAAAGATACGGCCAAAATAACGGCGAATAAAGCTTTGAATCTCTGTTTCATAGTTTTAATCTCCCTCTCAGTCAAACCATCCTTCGCTCTGCATTGCCTCATACCATTCCATCGTATCATCCCATGCATACTTTTCAATATAGTACCATTCATTCATGAAATCTACAAGATTGAAATCCGGGATAGATGAACTTATCACTCCTATCCCTATCTGATATATGTATCTCTCTGTGAAGCTTTGTTTACTGTGATGTAGGCGATAATGAAAAGAGCTACCATGTAAATGAAGAACCAGATAGTATTGGATTCGTCAAGAACTGTTGCAAGGTAGTCGTAAGCACCGTGCATGGTCACTGCTGTAAGGACACCGATGATACGGAGGATGCGGCTCTTTCTTTCATCTCCGTTTACTGATGCTCTCTTTGCTGCGCCGTAGAATACTCCCATGAACACGCCGAAGCTTGCGTGTCCCGGAATTGCCGTTACCGCGCGAACAAGTGCTGTTGAAAATCCAAAGGAGCAAACATAGCTGATATTCTCCCAGAGCGCAAATCCAAGAGATGTGATGAGCGCGTAAACTACACCGTCGTACTGGCAGTTGAATTCCGGATTGTTCCAGGTGCGTCTCTTCATCATAATGTACTTGGAGGTCTCTTCTGACAGGCCGACTACAACGAAGTACATGATTATGTTAAATGCAGGATCTTCCGCAGGGATAAATCTTGACAACAGCCATTCGCCGACATTTTCCTCAACGAGTGCGATAAGGGTCGAGAGGACACCGGCTGTCACGAGGCTGAGTATAAGCTGCGGGCTTTCCTTTTCAATGCGGTCTGATTTGTAGACCTTTACCATCATTACTATTGCCGGTATCACGGCCGCAAGTATCAGCAGCCAGTGGTATGCCAGTATTGCCTGCCCAAGAAAAAATAACATGTCATGCCTCCTCATTAACTATCATGTATTGCGCTTCACTTCTTGTCAAAAATACCCGGACGTTTCAGATGTCCTTTATATGTACTCCTGTCCAATCTTCCTCATAAAAAATAATCAATTTTCTGATATGATTCAACAGATGCACTATTATCTTTCTTTTCAGAGCAATAGCATATATACTTACTTAAGCAGTGAATTGACTACTCCTTCCGATCGTTCTCCAACTCCATATCTTCCTCTATGTTGAAGGGGTATGGCACAGCTGAATACCCCTCTTCGTTATCGTCACCGGTATCGGTCTTGCTCTCCACGTTCTCATCCTGTTTGTTCGGCGAGATATAGGTTGCATCAAATCTCTCATCTCCTGAGTATATTATGCTTACGAGTTTGCCTTGCTTTATGACAAATGTGATTGTAACGTCATCTTTTATCAGCTTCCAGTTATCTCCGTCGGACTGCAGTTCTTCGTCAAGTGAATAGCTGACAGTATCTTCACCGTTTTGGAAAATCAAGCATTCATCAGAAAGATAGCAGCAATAGCTTTCCGTTGCAGTAACAAGCTTCTCTCCGGCTGTTGTAGATTCTTCTACTATAGGTAATTCTACTTTCTCTTCGTCATATTCAGCTGTGCTATCCGATGCACTCGGTACAGATACTGCTTTAAGTAATGATCTCTTCGGCATCGCTGACTTAAGAACTGCTTTGTCCGTATTATCCTGACTCTTAACAGTCTCTTGGCTTACCCATCCGTCCTCCGGATTTGTCGACAGGTTGGAGGTTTTGTTGAGTATGGTTCTAAGGGTCTTGGGTGCTGGGTTATCTTTTACATAAGCTCCATTTTCATAAATCCAATTACTGCCTAACTTTTCGAGCTCTTTTTCTATGTAATCCTGTTGTTCAATCACAACTCTCCCAAGGTTTGAACAGTCAGCAAATATTTCACTTTTATTAGATATCTTCGATAAATCAAAATTACTAAGGACAAGCTCTGTAAGCCTTGAACAGCCAGCAAACATACCTGAAATACTATTAACGTTAGATGTATAAAACGCACTAGGGTCAAGTGATGTAAGGCTTGAGCAGCCTTTGAACATAGACGACATATCTGTAACTTTTGATGTATTAAATTTGCTAAGGTCAAGTGATGTAAGGCTTGAACAGCCTTCGAACATAGAACTCATAGTAGTAGCACTTGATGTTTCAAAGTTTTCTAGGGCAAGTTCTTCTAGTCCTGAGCAGCCTTTGAACATAGACGACATTTTTGTAACTTTTGATGTAACAAATTTGCTAAGGTCAAGTGATGTAAGGCTTGAACAGTCTTTGAACATAGACGACATATCTGTAACTTTTGATGTAACAAATTTGCTAAGGTCAAGTGATGTAAGGCTTGAACAGCCTTCGAACATAGAACTCATAGTAGTAGCACTTGATGTTTCAAAGTTTTCTATGGCAAGTTCTTCTAGTCCTGAGCAGCCTTTGAACATAGACGACATATTTGTAACTTTTGATGTATCAAATTTGCTAAGGTCAAGTGATGTAAGGCTTGAACAGCCTTCGAACATTCCAACCATATTTGTAACATTTGACGTGTTAAAATTGCTAAGATTAAGTTCTGTAAGACCTGAGCATCCGCTGAACATATTTTTAGTATTATTAAGTCCTGATGTATCAACGCTACTGAAATCCAAAAATGTAAGTCTTTCACAGTTTTTGAACATACTCTCCATCGTAGTAACTTTTGATGTATCAAAGCTACTAAGATCAAGTGTTTTATAAAGACCTGAACAAGTGTAAAACATACCTGTCATATTTTTTACATTTGACGTGTCAAAATTACCGAAGTCGATGGATTCAAGATTTGAAAACCCGTAAAACATAGTCTGACAATTTTCATTGCCAAAAATGTAATCACCTACAATATAAATCTCGTAGTTGTTCTCGCTACCGGAGATATATCCTTTTACTTTTCCTGATTCATTTTTTGTAAGATCTATTCCATCTTCTTCTTTTACACCCTGCGGAAGCTCAGTGCTAAAAGTGATTGTTGAAATTTTAGTTTTGCCAATCTCGTTTTGGGTAGTAAGCTTTGTGAACCATGCGTCTTTTTCCCCCAATGTATAGTCATCTTCATCTATAGATGTGCTTACGTTCACCATGCATGTAGCGGTCTTACCTCCGTCTTCAGTGGTTACAGTAATTACAGCTGTCCCGGCAGATATCGCTGAAACGATTCCATTACTTACAGTAGCAACATCGTCGTTACTACTGCTCCATGTCACGTTCTTATTTGTAGCGTCATCTGGTATGATGGTGGCTGTGAGCTTCCAGGTATTGCCTTCTTGCAAATTAAGTTTTGTGAGATTAATGCTTACCCCTGTAACCGAGACATCCGGTGTCTGTGCGCTATATGTGCCGGCGTAAGTACTGCTTATAGCCTCAGGAAAAGTAATGCTTATCAGCTTACCATTTTGCATAGTAAACAAAATATTTCCATGATAGCCTTCATAGACATAGTTCTCGCCATTTTCTGATACTGATTCAAAAATACTTGCACTCCAAGTGCCTTCTCCGCCAGCATAGAAGCACAACTCACTTGTCGCATCATCTTTATAACACTTTTTCCCATCACTTGTCTTCCATGCATTTTGTTGATTAGGAAAACCACCATCAACCGTTTTAAGAACATCAGCTATGTATTTTGATTCAGGTTCCGGTGCCTTGTAAGTGCCATTCCAATCTGCATATTCAACAGAAGAAAAAGCAATACTTATCAGCCTACCATCGTCCATAGTAAACGTGATCTTTAAAAAATCATTTTCATAAACATAGTTATTGTCATCTTTAGTCACCGATAACGAAACAGGAAGATCCGAACCACGGTTATTATGTTCAAAAGTCAAATCGCTTGACCAGACTTCTTTAAAACATATATTACCAGTATCCGCCACCCAAGCATTTTGCTTACCTGGGAAGCCGCCGGAAACCGTGCCAAGAATATCAGCTATTGTTTTTCCTTCGACCCATTTAGCATACAGTGTTATATTATTTGTTACTGTATCAGCATCAAAGCTCCATACGTTTGTGCATGATGCTTCTTTATACCAGCCCGTAAAGATCAAACCGGTCTCTGTGGGCGGTGTCGGTGCTGTAATCTTTGAACCGGAGGTAACACCAGTAATCGGATTAATCTGCGTTCCGTGACCCTGCATATCAAATGTTACTGTATATGTTGTAACTGGAGTCGGCGGTGTATAGCTGCCTCCGCTGCTTGTATTTTGATGCCATGCTCCGTTTGAACCTACATAATATCCATCCGGTGTGCTTTCATTTACATACATAGCTCCATACGGATGTGACGCATTCTCATACTGCTTCTCACCGAAGTAATACCATACGCCGTCAAGCTGCTTCCAGCCATAGCACATAATGCCTGTTGAAGGATCCATGTAGTATTTCCTTCCGTCCCGGGGATCTGTTACCCAGCCTTTCACAAGACCGCCTTCGCTGCTGTCTTTTGTGACTCCCGTATAATACCAGACTGACGGGTCTTTCTTATCCTGTACCCAGCCTGTGTTCATCACACCGTTTGTAAAGTGGAACCAGTTGTAATCTGTCGCCTTATTGGTGGTGTTCAGATAATACCACCCGTCTTTTGCGGCTCCGTCTTTTGAACCAAAGTGCCAGTTTCCTGCTTCATCTTTGCTCCAGGTTCCTGTAACCTTTTCAGACCCCCCCTCTGGTGCTGTGGGTTTTGCATAGCTTAATGGTGCGGCAAATGACTGAACAGCCATCGCAAGTACCATTACCACCGCAAGAAGGACTGATATTCTTCTTTTTATTTGCAATTTCATATGTGACATCCTTTCAAAAAAATGTTTATGTTCCCAGGATTACTGCTATTAAGTAATTGTTGCGTAACATTCCTTATCTGAAAATAACCTAAAAAACGATTTTCAAAACCCGGTTTGACTGACTTTTTTTTAATATTCACTTTTTCCATTTAGGCATACAGCATACCTCTTACCGATTCTACGGATGGAGAAGACAGAATCCTCATAACATACGGAGCATGATCTTTTCGATTTGGTGTTTTACTGTATAGATCATAATCATCGTAATACTCTTGAGCATATTCAATCAGATCTTTGCATAATTCGTTTATTGCAGTTTCTTTGGTTGCTCCGACAGAAATGACATCTTCTATAACAGGATTTGTCGCTATAAAGCTACCATCATCGTTCTTTATAACCTTTACAGGAATCACTATGCTTGAAAGAAGGCTGTTAAATTCACCCTCTTCTATCATTATCATCCTATTATGTGTACGCTGGACAAATTGAGGCTTGCAATGAATAACTTTATCAATCGTGGATGAAAAGTCTTTTCTAACTTCTGTAGAGTTAATGTAAAGTGTAGCGGGCATAGACGCCACCTCCTTTGTGTACATTATATATAAAACGTACATTTTGTCAACTGCCGAGAGGTTATTCCGTAAAACTATCAGCAACAACCCCGGGGAGGAATCCCCGGGATAAAAAAGCAGTTATGAAAGTGCTGGTTTTTGACTGCCGAAAAGTGCTGGAAATTAACTGCCGAAAAGTACTGGATTTTACTTGCTTTTTACAAAAGCTTTTACAGTCAGATGTGAGAGCTTTGAAAATTCCCTTATTTTCAGCATTTTCTTAAATCTCCTTCCCACATCTGGTAATTTAATCTATCCTCTAAGAGACGAGTCAAGAGGTTGTTTTCGATTTTTCGTCCTCGATTATTTTTTAAACAATTCGGAATGCGATCCAAGTCTATATAGCATCAATACCAAAACATCATCAACATATTCGTAAATCAACAACCAATCAGGCTCAACATGGCATTCTCTGCAACCTGTATAATCACCAGACAAATCATGATCTCGATATTTTACATCCAAAGCTCTTCCTTCTGCCAAATCACTAATAACGTCAAGTAACTTTGCAATGTCTTTGTGCTGCTTCTGTGCCAGTTTTAAATCTTTTTTGAACTGAGTCGTGTATTTAATCTCGTATTTCATATCTCAAGAGATTCCTTTAATTCGTCTATACTGCTATAGCCTTTTACGGATTTATCTTTTGCAAGTTTTCGCCCTTCT
>JAZLHO010000073.1:0-31802 GCA_045616865.1 Lachnospiraceae bacterium
AGTAATGCAGCCACGTTGACAGTTTTCAGGAGGTAAAATAATGAATAAGAACAACATTACATTTCGTTTAGAAAAAGAAGAAGATCACAGAGAAGTTGAGAACCTTGTAAGGGAGAGCTTCTGGAATGTTTACAGACCGGGTTGTCTGGAACATTACGTGTTGCATCAGCTCAGGACGGATAAGGATTTTGTGCCGGAGCTTAATTTCGTGATGGAAAAAGACGGAAAGATCATCGGTCAGAATGTCTTTGTCAGAACTGTTATTAAGGCAGATGATGGAAGAGATATTCCCATTATGACGATGGGGCCTATCTGCATCACCTCTGAGCTGAAAAGACAGGGATACGGGAAGCTTCTTCTGGATTATTCGCTTGAACAGGCAGCAAAGCTCGGATGCGGTGCACTTTGTTTCGAAGGAAACATCGACTTCTACGGTAAGAGCGGGTTTGATTATGCTTCTAAATTCGGAATCAGATATCACGGACTGCCGGAAGGTGAAGACGCTTCATTCTTTCTTTGTAAAGAGTTGATTCCGGGTTATCTGAACGGAATAACCGGAGTTTATGCAACACCGGAATCTTATCTTGTTGACGAGGAGGAAGCAGAAAAGTTTGATGCCGAGTTTCCATACAAAGTGAAGCTAAAGCTTCCGGGACAGATTTTCTAAACGGATAAAGATGAAGGCAAAGCGGAGGGGACACTAAAGTCCCCTTTGCACGGCTGAATCAAGAAAAACAGCAGAATGACAAATCACGGTTTGTCGAGCTAATCAACTATGAATGGAGTGAATACAACATGGTAGAAACAAAGCGTTTGAAAATATATGCTGCTTCCAGGGAACAGATGGAGGCATTTATTGCGGAACAATCGATTGATGGTCTTAAAGCGGCTTACACGGAAATGCTGGATGGAGCAATCAATCATCCGGCTCAGTGGGAGTGGCATGCTATCTGGATGATTGAATTGAAGGACGGAAAACACATCGGAGAACTTTGCTTCAAAGGACTTTCAGAAGACGGAATTGCTGAAATCGGATACGGCATCGCAGAAGAATACCGGGGATGCGGATATGCAGCCGAAGCAGTATCCGCAGCTGTTGATTGGGCATTTGGACAAACCGGTGTTATGTGCATTACGGCAGAAGCAGAAGAGGTGAATATAGCTTCGCAAAAGGTTCTGTCCAAAGCAGGTTTTGTTCCGACAGGAGAAGTCGGGGAAGAAGGACCGTTATATGTTCGATGCAAGTAAAAAGATGATGAAGATAAAAGGAGATATGAAAATGAATGTGAACTACGAACACAAAGATGAATTGACTTTTATCGGTTTTCACACCGAAATTGCTCCCGATGAAGGCTATAAGAAATGTCCTGAATTCTGGGACAAGGAATACAATGAAAAATATGCCAATCTCTGGCAGACCATGAAACCGAAGACACCGGTTGAAGAGGCGATTCTGGAGAACAATATCGGAATGTATGCCATATGCGCTGACGGAGAAAACGGATTCTCATATTGGATTGCAGGTCTTTATAAGGGCGGAGATGTTCCGGATGGATTGGAGCTTTTTACCTTCCCGGAAAGTGACTGGGCAATCTTTTCAGCAAAAGGGCCGCTTCCGGAATCGCTGCAGGCAGTTAACACACAGGTATGGGAAGAATGGGCACCAAGCATTGAAAAAATGTATGAGATAGCCCCATCATCTCTTGAAACCTATTCTGCCATGAACCCGCAGTCGCCGGATTACGAATGCGGAATATGGGTCCCGATAAAGAAAAAGGCAGATCTGAAAATATGTCAGAGCTGTGGAATGCCGATGGAATCGGAAGAAATGTACGGTACCAATGCTGATGGCAGCATTAGCGAGGATTACTGCAAATACTGTTATACTAATGGGGAGTTTATCGATAAGGTATCGATGGAGGAATATATTGGAATGTGCAGTCAGTTCGGCGAACAGGCCGGAATGACCAACGAGGAGATGAAAGCTTATTGTGAAAAACTGTTCCCGACATTAAAGCGGTGGAAAAAAGCTGATTAACAAATATGAGCTAATGGGATGAATATGAATGGACTAAAATATATTAATCTGACAGAAATGCCATCGATTAAGGATGAAGCCGCTGAATGGTTTCATAGTAAGTGGCGTGTACCAAAAGAAGCATACCTTGAATGTATGGATGCATTTTTGAATGGTGATACAGATTATGGTTGGTATCTATGCCTTGACGGTGACAAAATCGTAGCCGGTATGGGAGTGATTGAAAATGATTTTCACAACAGACCGGATCTGGCACCGAATGTCTGTGCAGTATATACAGAACCGGAATATCGAGATCAGGGAATCTGTGGAAGGCTTCTCAGTTTTGTCTGCAAAGATATGAAGCAGGCAGGTATCGATACCCTCTATCTTTTGACAGAACATACAGACTTTTATGAACGGTATGGATGGAAATATCTTTGTCCTGTGCAAGGTGATGAGGATAAAAAGATGTCAAGAATGTATGAAAAAATATTATGAATAATAAATCAAAATATGCAACAAACAACATGATTCTTAATGGTGTTCGAACCAGACCGGAGCATTGATTTCGGTTCGTTAGAACGAGGTCAGAAATAAGACGCAGCTGTCATGAAAAAGAATAGTTGAGAAAGTGATGGTGGGAGGTTATACTGAAGGTGGAATCAATGATTCTGTGTGTTCAATGGTGCAGACAGCACATGTTGGATTTGTTTTTCAAGGCATATGATTGAGGTATTGAATTATGAAGAAAGTACTGATGATAGGGACAGGCGGAACAATCGCTTCCATAAAGAGCAATGAGGGCTTGATTCCTGATGTGCATATTAAGCAGCTTTTGAACGTAGTACCTGAGATAGGGGATATCTGTGAGGTAGATTGCGTTCAGCCAATCAATCTGGATAGTACAAATATGAGACCGGGCCATTGGCTGATACTCGAAAATACAATAGAAAAAAATTATGATAAGTATGATGGATTTGTGATCACTCATGGTACAGATACTATGGCATATACGGCGGCTGCGCTTAGCTATTTGATTCAAAACAGCAGAAAACCGATAGTACTTACAGGAGCTCAGATTCCACTTCAGGAAAAAAACACTGATGCCTCAAGGAATCTGATTGATGCATTTTTTTATGCATCGGATTCGGACAGTCATGGGGTTCAGATAGTTTTTTCAGGTTCAGTAATTATCGGAACAAGAGCACGTAAGAATTATACAAAGCGTTTTGATGCATTCGGAAGTATTAATTTCCCTGAGATAGCAAGGATTCAGGGAAATAAAATATACAGGTTCGTAAAAGACCATTACGAAGGAGATCCTGTTTTCTATGATTATGTGAATCCCAATGTCGGACTCTTAAAGCTGGTTCCTACTTTAAAACCTGAAATAATGAGATACTTGCTGAATCAGTATGACGGGCTTCTGATCGAGTCGTTTGGTGTCGGTGGTCTACCGGAATATTCTGATTTTTTCAATGAAATAGTTTCAGCTGCAAATAGAGGTAAAATCATTATTTTAACTACGCAGGTTCCGAATGAAGGAAGTGACATATCAGTATATCGTGTAGGAAACAACCTGAAGGGCGTGGACGCAGTTTTTGAAGCTTATGATATGACTACAGAAGCTGCTTTTGCAAAACTTATGTGGACGCTCGGACAGACCAGAGACAGCAGGGAGGCATGCAGACTGTTTTATAAACCTGTTCATCATGATATCCTGAGCGTTTAATGGCAGACGCCGGATAATCGAACGATAACAGAAAGGTCATCAGTAAATGAAAATCATACATTGTGCAGATGTTCATCTGTGTTCACCGCTGACAAAACTGAATAATACAGATAAGAGGAAGGAAAGAAAAGCCGAGCTTATCAGGGCATTTACCAATATGATGGACTTTGCGTCAAAAGAAGGTATAAAGGCAGTCATTATTGCCGGAGATCTGTTTGATCAGAGTCATGTATCGGCTACTGCAAAAAATGCCGTGATTGGATCAATAAAAGAGAATCCGGAAATTTCTTTTTATTATCTCAAAGGTAATCATGATAAATCAGATTTTATTGATGAGAATGATGAA
Organism: Lachnospiraceae bacterium; assembly: GCA_045616865.1. Classification (GTDB taxonomy): domain Bacteria; phylum Bacillota; class Clostridia; order Lachnospirales; family Lachnospiraceae; genus Darwinimomas. Next base: position 4,099 of record JAZLHO010000073.1, read on the forward strand.
GTACCCTCAAATCTTTATCTGTTTACAGATGAATGGACATCGTATGATCTGGGGGAAAACATCTGTATCACAGGAGCAGAACTGAATTCCGGTAATGCAGCTGCTTTATATACCGGACTCAATCTTGAAGTGACAAAATTCAATATCGTGACGCTGCATGGACAGGAAACTATGACAGCAGCAAAGGATAAGACACAGGTTGTCAGTATCAGGGATCTGAAAAATAAAAATATTGATTATCTGGCACTCGGACATATTCATACATACAGGACAGATAAGCTGGACAGCAGGGGAACATGGTGCTATACGGGATGCCTTGAGTCAAGAGGGTATGACGAAACAGGTGAACACGGTTTTGTCCTGCTCGATATAAATGGAAGAGATCGTACATACTCAGCAGTAAAAATCGACAATTCAATCAGAGACGTCCATCTGTTAAAAGTAGATATCAGCGGACTCATGACTTCAATGGATATCCTGAACAGGATAGATGAAGCATTGAGGGAGGCAGGATATTCTTCGAGAGATATGGTAAAAGTCGAACTGGAAGGATCAGTCGATTTTGAATGTGAAAAAAACATTGAATATATCGAAAAAAGAATTGAGGACAGATTCTTTGATTTCAAGATAAAGGATTGTACCGACTTTCATGTTGATTACGATAAATACAGATTCGATGAGTCACTTAAAGGAGAGTTCATAAGAACTGTTGAAGCTGAAAACGATATTTCTGAAGGGGACAAAGCAGAGATAATAAGGACCGGAATCAAAGCCCTGATGGGTGAGGAGTATTAAAAGCAATGAAGCTTATAGGAATCAAAATAGAAAATTTCGGGAAGCTTTCAAATTTCAGTATGAATTTTTCGGAAGGTCTGAATACGGTAAACGAAGAAAATGGATGGGGCAAAAGCACACTTGCTGCATTTATACGTGTTATGCTGTTCGGATTTGAAGGTGAGTCAAGGCGTAATGATCTGGAAAAAGAAAGAAAACGTTACAAGCCCTGGCAGGGTGGAACATACGGAGGAAGTCTGATTCTGGAAACCGGAGGAAGAAGATACCGTATTGTCAGACTGTTTGGATCCCGTGAGAAAGATGATGAGTTCAGTCTCTATGATGAAGATACAGGAATACCGAGCGATGATTACTCGGAAAGAATAGGTGAAGAATTATTCGGACTGGATGCAGGGTCATTCAACAGGACTGTGATGATCAATCAGAATGACATGGAGACCGGAACAACCGATGGGATAAATGCCAAACTGGGGAATATCTCAGAAGTGACTGATGATATAGACAGTTATGATACTGTAGCAGGAAAAATCAAGGACAGGATCAATCATATCTCTCATACCAGATCGACAGGAATGTTGTATCAACTCAGGAATAGTTTAACTGAACTGGAAAATGATATAAGAAATAAAGATAATGTTGAAAATTCTATAAAGCAGAAAACAGAGGCAATTGATAATCTCAAAGAGCAGCTGAACAAATACAAGGCAGAAGAGGAGATATTATATTCAGAACTCGAAAAAATAAGAGGTCAGGAAATTGACGCTGCTGCTTACAGACTAAGCCCCGAAGAAATAGTAATTCTGGCGAAATATAATTCAAAGTTTAATGGTGATGAAACAAAAGAAATATCAGGTCTCATTGATGAGGTGGCAAATGCCAGGAGCAAGCTGTCTGCATTGATATCAAAAGAGGCGCTGGTGGAAAATATTAAATCGAAGCCGGTTACGAAAAAGAGAGAGAGCAGTACATGGATAATTCTGGTCTTTGTCGGGCTGTTACTCGGAATTGCCGGAGCCGCAGTTGTATTTGTTGCCCATTTTAATCCGGGCGCTGTTTTGTTCTGTACTGGTGTGGTGCTTGCAATTGCCGGATTTGTCATGAAGGTATTTGCTGATAGAAAACAGGATGAGAAACCTGATACCCGGGAATATGACAGACTGTGTGATGAGATTGAGCGGGAAAAGAGAATCGTCAGGATTACTCAAAAGAAAACCGAAGAATATCTGTCAAAATTCAACATTTCATTCAGCTATGAAACGGCATTGAATGATCTTACCGATATCAAAAATGACTGCAGGATGTTTTTTGCAGCAAGAGAGAAAAAGACGATGTTCGAACAAAAGCAGAACCTGATCACAGGAGATGCCAGGGAAATAAGTGACAGAATCAAGGCATTAAACAAAAATTCCGAAAGGCTGTATGAAGATATTAATACTTCGGGCAGCCAGCTATCGCAGCTTATGGAAGAACTGGATGAACTGAATGCCAAAGAGGAAAGACTGAGAGAAGAGAAGGAACGTTACATCGAACTTTCCAGACAGGAAATGATTCTGATCAAAACAAGGGATCTGCTTGAAAAAGCAAAAACAGGGTTCGTAGCGAAATATAATAAACCGGTTGCTGACGGATTCAGAAAATACTACAGACTTTTTGAGGAAACAGACGGAGAGGAATATTCATTTGATGTTAATATGAATCTCAGAGTGGAGGACCATGGTGATTTCCGTAAGCCGGGATTTTACAGTGCCGGAAGTATGGATAAGATAGAACTTTGCTTTAGGATGGGACTTATAGAGGCCATGTTCAGGGATGAGAAGCCAATGATCGTAATGGATGATCCTTTTGTCAACTTTGATGATAAGCGTCTTGCAGGCGGAAAGAGGATGATCGAAGCACTTGCGCTGAACTATCAGATACTTTACATGACATGCCATAAAAGCAGAGTGGTTTAATGATGGAATACTGACTATAAATGAAAGAAGGTGCGGATATGGATATCCCGGTCAAACTTATCAAAAGAACAAACGCATATGAGGGAGTTGTACTGACTGTATACGATGATGAAGTGGAGATAAAGGGCACCCGTGCACATTGGGATTTCATCCATCATGATGGTGCGGCAGCGGTGGTTCCGGTGACAGATGACGGGAAAATACTGATGGTAAGACAGTACAGACATGCACTTGGAAGATACACTCTCGAACTTCCGGCAGGGAAAGTGGATTCACCTGATGAACCGAAGATTGAGTGCGCCGGACGTGAACTGGAGGAAGAGACAGGATATCGTTCGGATAATCTGCAACATCTGATCGACATCAATACAACCGTGGCTTTCTGTGATGAATTCATAGGTGTATATGTGGCAAGAAACCTGGTCAGGACACATCAGAATCTGGATCCTGATGAAGAAATCGATGTTCAGCCGTGGGATGTGGATGAACTTGTAAAGAAGATATACGCAGGAGAAATGACGGATTCAAAAACAATTGCGGGAATCCTTGCATATAAAAATCTAAGAGATAATGCGAAAGCATGACAAAGGAGGATATTATGGACAGTAAAGTTTTTTATGAGCAATGTCTGGCTGAAGAAAAGAAATATATATTTCCGGAGTTTGCAAGAAGTGATGTATGGGATCTCGGCTGTGATCTTGTAGAGGCTGCGAAAGCATTTTCAGGACCTCTTGCAGTAACTGTATGGATCAATGGTGCTGAAGCTTTTGCATATTATCCGGAAGGAACAGGAGCATTTCATGATATGTGGCTGACCAGAAAGAGAAATACTGTCACAGCACTCGGGATGGCATCCATGACTTTCAAAGCCAAGCTTGCATATAACGGGAGCAGTCTTGAAGATGAGGGACTTGACCCGGCAAAATACGTTGCATGCGGAGGCGGCTTTCCACTTCGCATCAAGGGCGGATGTGTGATTGGATTTATCGGTTGTTCCGGACTTGCGGACAGTGAGGATCATGCAGCAATTCTTGCAGGGCTGGACAGATTCTTTGCCAGAAAAGGTTGGAAATAATTGAAAGACTTTCTTCCGATAACAAAACAGGAAATGGAAAAGAGAGGCTGGAAACAGCCTGATTTTGTGTATGTGATCGGTGATGCATATGTGGATCACTCATCGTTCGGTCCGGCAATTATAAGCAGAGTGCTGGAGTCCAGAGGTTACAAGGTTGCTATCATTTCACAACCCGACTGGAACGATCCTGAGAGTATAGATGTATTCGGATGTCCGAGACTGGGATTTCTTGTGTCAGCAGGAAATATGGATTCGATGGTCAATCATTATACTGTCAATAAAAAACGAAGACACAGCGATGCCTATACTCCCGGCGGAGTGGCAGGCAGGAGACCGGACAGAGCAACGCTGGTATACTGTAATCTGATAAAAAAGAAATATAAAAATGTTTCCGTTATCATAGGTGGTATCGAGGCAAGCCTGAGAAGGCTGGCACACTATGACTACTGGTCGGATAAAATGAAGAGATCTATTCTGCTTGATTCAGGAGCAGATATACTGATATATGGTATGGGCGAACTGCCGATAGTTGAGATAGCCGATGCACTTGAAAGCGGAATGGCAGTGTCAGATATCACATATGTCAGTGGTACAGTGTACAAATCGCGCGGAACAGACAGTATCACAGAAAAATACATCGAATTACCTGATTACGAACTGCTGGAAAATAATAAGCTGGAATATGCAAGGAGCTTTAACATACAGTATAAAAACACTGATTATGTCAGTGCTGCAGTTCTTGTGGAAAAATATGGAGAAAAAAGATATGTCATTCAGAATCCTCCTGCCAGACCGTTGAATCAGCAGGAGATGGATGATGTGTATGCACTTCCGTATATGAACAGCTATCATCCTTCTTATGAAAAAGCCGGAGGAGTTCCGGCAATCAGTGAAATCCGGTTTTCCCTGACAAGCAACAGAGGATGCTTTGGCGCATGCAGTTTTTGCGCGTTGGCTTTTCATCAGGGAAGGGTAGTACAGACGAGAAGTCACGAGTCATTATTGAAAGAGGCAAAAATGATGACTGAAGAAAAGGACTTCAAGGGTTATATACATGATGTTGGCGGACCCACAGCAAATTTCAGACGAACAGCCTGTGATAAACAGTCAGAAAAGGGAGCTTGCACTGACAGGCAATGTATGTATCCGTCGATATGTAAAAACATGAAGGTGGATCATAAGGACTATGTGGAGCTTCTCAGAAAACTCAGGGCACTTCCAAAGGTTAAAAAAGTTTTCATACGTTCGGGAATCAGGTTTGATTACGTGATGGCTGATAAGGATGATACATTCCTGAAGGAGTTGTGCAGATATCATGTGAGCGGACAGCTGAGAGTTGCTCCGGAGCATGTATCGGATCATGTGCTTGATCTGATGGGTAAACCTAAGAAAAAGGTATATGATGATTTCTGCAGAAGATTTGAAAAGATAAATGAGAGTCTGCATATGGATCAGTATGTAGTACCGTATCTTATTTCCTCTCATCCGGGCTCTACACTTGAAGATGCAATTGCACTTGCTGAAAGTGTAAGGGATATGGGCTATATGCCGGAACAGGTTCAAGATTTTTATCCTACGCCATCGACGATTTCCACATGTATGTATTATACGGGAGTCGATCCGAGAACGATGAAACCGGTATATGTACCGAAAAGCTTTCATGAGAAAGCCATGCAGAGGGCTCTGATTCAGTACAGAAATCCGGAAAACTATAAACTGGTCAAAGAGGCACTTCTTAAAGCAGGCAGAGAAGATCTGATAGGCTTTGACAGAAAACACTGTCTGATACCTCCGAGACAGATCAGTCTCCAGACGGCTAAAGATAATGGTAAACATAGACGCAGTGCGCGGAAATAAAGCATTCTATGGTTGCATTTAGTACATAATCAAAGTAAAATAATGAAGGATTATGCCTAAAAGAAGGAGAAAATCATGGGGTTTTTTGAAAAAAACAAAGAGAAGGACGAAGATCTGAAAAGAAGAAATCCGGACAATCTGCCATCAAAGTTTCAGGTGATCATAAGAATGGTAGTTGGAGTTTACCTCTGCTACATTGTTTTCAAGCTTATCAAAGATGGTGCATTGGTTAAGACCCAGGGCACTGAAAAGATAATTATGATTGCTGCAGTAGTCCTGTTTTCAGTTGCAGGTGTGTTTTTCTTTATAAGAGGATTCAAGGCATTCAGGGAAAGAAAGTATTTTGATCCCAATACTGATGATTTCAGTGAAGAGGGTCAGGCTGCTGCTGAAGCTCAAAAGGAAGAAAAGGCTGCAGCAGATAAGGCTTATGCCGATGCAAACGGGGGAGTCAAGCCAGGAAGTATGGCTTCATTTGCCAGACTGACAGATGCCAGCAGAGTGTCAGACGAGGAGCAGGAAGCAGCCTATGAGATGGCTAAAGAGGCTAATGAAGAAGGAAAATAACTTTAATTAATATACATAAGGGAGAATGATTATGGAATACACAATGGACAAAATCGTAGCATTGGCTAAATCCAGAGGATTTGTTTATCCTGGTTCAGAGATTTATGGCGGACTTGCCAATACATGGGACTATGGTAATCTCGGAGTTGAACTGAAGAATAATGTTAAAAAGGCATGGTGGCAGAAATTCGTACAGGAATCACCGTGGAATGTAGGTGTTGACTGTGCTATTCTTATGAATTCACAGACATGGGTAGCTTCAGGTCATCTCGGAAGCTTTTCAGATCCTCTTATGGATTGTAAATCATGTCATGAGAGATTCCGTGCAGATAAGCTTATCGAGGACTGGGCAGAAGAGAATAAGTATACTCTTGAATCATCTGTTGACGGATGGACACATGAGCAGATGCAGGACTTTATCAAAGAGCATAATATCGCATGCCCTACATGCGGAGCTCATGATTTTACTGATATTCGTGAATTCAACCTTATGTTCAAGACTTTCCAGGGTGTTACAGAGGATGCAAAGAATGTTGTATATCTCAGACCGGAGACAGCCCAGGGTATTTTTGTAAACTTCAAGAATGTTCAGCGAACATCACGTAAGAAGCTTCCGTTCGGCATCGGTCAGTTCGGTAAGTCATTCCGTAATGAGATCACTCCCGGAAACTTCACATTCAGAACACGTGAGTTTGAGCAGATGGAACTGGAATTCTTCTGCAAGCCTGATACAGATCTCGAGTGGTTCGAATACTGGAGAGGATTCTGCTTCAACTGGCTTAAGTCTCTCGGACTTAAGGATGAGCAGTTAAGACTCCGTGATCATGATAAAGAAGAGCTTTCATTCTACTCTAAGGCTACTACAGATATTGAATTCACATTCCCATTCGGATGGGGTGAACTTTGGGGAATCGCTGACAGAACAGATTATGATCTGGGACGTCACATGGAGGTTTCAGGTGAGGACCTTACATACTTTGATGATGAAACAAATGAGAAGTATATCCCATACGTTGTGGAACCATCACTTGGTGCAGACCGTGTAACTCTGGCATTCCTTTGCGCAGCATATGATGAGGAGGAACTTGAAGGAGGAGATGTACGTACAGTATTCAGATTTCATCCCGCACTTGCTCCGGTAAAGATCGGTGTGCTTCCGCTTTCAAAGAAGCTTGATGAGGGTGCTGAAAAGGTTTATGCAGAGCTGAGCAAGTATTGGAACTGCGAATTTGATGACAGAGGTACTATCGGTAAGAGATATCGTCGTCAGGATGAAATAGGTACACCATTCTGCATTACATATGACTTTGATTCGGAGACAGACGGATGTGTAACGATCCGTGAGCGTGATACCATGGAACAGGTTAGAATTCCTATCGCAGAACTCAGAACATACTTCCAGGATAAGTTTCTGTTCTGATTGATTGTATAATTAATAAACAGCATTCAAGAGCCGGGAGATTTCTCCCGGCCCTTTGATTATACGATGTTTGATGATATAATGTATGAAACAGAAATTGTGAAAAAACTAAAAATTGGTAGTACGAAAGGATGGTATTACACGGGTGTCAATTTTTAATCTGATAACATTGTTAGGAGGCCTTGCTCTGTTCCTATATGGAATGAGAGTAATGGGTGACGGATTAAAAGAGGGATCTACAGATACTCTTAAGTCCGTACTTGAGAAAGTAACCAATAACCCGATCAAGGGTTTTCTTGTAGGTTTGCTGATGACCGCTATCATTCAGTCATCAACAGCAACTATCGTTATTACTTCAGGTCTTGTAGGTGCAGGCATACTTACACTGCATCAGTCAGTAGGGATCATCCTCGGAGCTAATGTAGGTACGACAGTAACGGGTCAGATTATCCGACTGCTCGATATCGACAGTTCAGGTTCTTCATGGCTTAACATTTTCAAACCGTCTACACTTGCACCGGTAGCAGCAGTTATCGGTATTATCTGTATTATGTTCCTGAACAACAGGAAGGCTAAGGTCAAAACCATCGGAACCGTAGCGATGGGATTCGGAATTCTGTTTACCGGACTTCTTACTATGACGGGAGCTGTAGAGCCTTTATCACAGGATCCGGCTTTTACCAACCTTTTTGTGAAGTTTGGAGATAATCCGTTCCTTGCATATTTAGTTGGTGTTGCAGTAGCATTTGTTCTTCAGTCATCTTCGGCAACTATCGGTATCCTTCAGGCATTTTCAATCACAGGTGCATTGACCTTCAAAGCGACATATCCGATCATCATCGGTGTTTACCTCGGTGACTGTGTAACTACTGCAATGGTTTGCTCAATCGGTGCCAAGGCTGATGCCAGGAGGACCGGTGCGATTCACATCATGTTCAATCTGTGTGAGACGATTCTTGTGTTCCTGACGGTAACAATTCTTCACAAAGTCGGGGTACTTGACGGAATATGGAATTCAACTATGAATTCAGGTATGATTGCCAACACACATACAGTATTCAATCTGACATGCGCTGTTCTTCTTATGCCGCTTGCCGGAGTATATGAGAAGATATCACTTAAGATAATTCCTGACGATAAGAAGATAGGAACAAGCATTGATGCCGAATTGTCCATGCTTGATATCAAGCTGTATGAATCACCGGCACTTGCATTGCAGTCTGCAAAGAAAGCAATTAAAACCATGGCAAAGCTTGCGCAGGAAGCTGTCATCAATGCGATGAATGAATTTGATGAATTCAATCAGGAAACAATCGATATCATCAATGAAAATGAAATCAGCATAGATCGTCTTGCGGATGCAGTGGATAATTATCTGGTTGGTCTGGGAACGCATATACCGGACGGAAAGAACAACGATATCCTGAATTATTACATACAGTGTTTCAGTGAGTTTGAAAGAATCGGAGATCATGCAGTTAATCTTACTGAAAATGCTGCCGACCTTCGGGATAAGGACGCTTCATTCACTCCTCAGGCAAAGAATGAATTGCTTGTACTTTCAAGTGCACTTCGTGATATCCTTTCGGATGCTTATGCGGCATTCAGCCATACGGATTTCGAGGCAGCCAGAAAGGTTGAGCCTGTTGAAGAGGTAGTTGATGATCTTGTAGCCACATTGAGAAACAATCATATCAGGAGACTTCGTGAGGGTCGCTGTAATATGTATTCCGGCCTGGAGTTTCTCGATGTACTGGTAAATGTTGAACGTGTAGCCGATCAGTGCTCCAATATAGGAGTATACACATTGGCATTAACAGATGAACATGTCATGCAGTCCCACCATGATTACATCCATGAGCTTCATCAGGGAACTGATGAGTTCTTCAACGAGCAGTACAAGACAAAGCATGAATATTATTACAATGCGCTTGGCATGGCAGAAAGAACGGTATAATGGGATGTGAGACTTGCACCTACTTCGCCTGGGATGAGGAATATGAAGAGTATTTCTGCGAAGTTGATATGGATGAGGATGAAGTCTACCGCCTTCAGATGAATCATTATAAGGAATGCCCGTTTTACAGAAACGGAGATGAATATCAGGTAGTTAAACATCAGATTTGATTTTTTCGTGGGGATACACATTTCCCCACGATTTTGTTATAATTATGACAAATGACTGAAAGGGACAAAACCGGTAGTCAACTTGAACAGGCGCAGGAACTTGCGGCTGATATTTTGGTACTTTCACGCAATCAGCTGATAGTTAATATAAGGTATCTGGATCGTGCAATTGCGAATATCAGATTTGAACCTGAGATGACGGCTACATTTATGGTTGACGGAAGGAATATATACTACAGTCCCTGGTTTGTCATAAGTTTATATCAGTCAGAACAAACTGTAGTTACAAGAAATATACTGCACAGTTTATTGCATTGTGTATTTCGGCATTATATTATCGGTAAGGACATTCAGAGGAATGCATGGGATCTGGCATGCGATGTTGCAGTAGAGAATGCGATCAATGAATTAAAATTTTCGGATATCACCTGCAGGCGTGCAGGTTTTCAGCACGGACTTATCGAAACCCTGAAGGAAGAGATACCGGTGCTGACAGCTGAAAGGATCTACAGATGGCTGCTGGATAACAATATTCCGGACAGTGAACTCAATGAGAACAGAATTACATTTGTCGGTGACGATCATAGCATATGGTATGGCAGCGGATACTCTGCAAATGCTGCCGAATCGGAAATAGATCTGGAAAAGCTCTGGGAGGATATTTCCAAAAGGATGGAAACAGAGCTTGAACTGATTGTGGGTGATGAAAATGCTCTGACACAGAGTCTCAGGGATATCAATCGCGCAAGACACGATTATACGGAGTTTCTGAAGCATTTTGGTATACATGGTGAAGTGATGAAACTCTCTGATGAGGAGTTTGATAATAATTATTATACATACGGTTTGGAGTTATACGGAAACATACCTCTCATCGAACCGCTTGAATACAGTGATCAGAATAAGATACGTGATTTTGTTATTGCTATCGATACATCAGGAAGTGTCGAAGGTGATGTAGTGCAGAAATTCGTACAACATACTCATGATATTCTGTCTGCTCAGAATAATTTCAGTACTGAGGTCAATATGTATATCATTCAATGTGATGACAGAATTCAGGATGTTGCCTATATCAAAAACAAAGACGATTTTGATTCTTATCTAAAGGATATGGAAATAAAGGGACTGGGTGAGACAGACTTCAGACCGGTATTTGCATATGTGGGTGAACTTGTTAAACAGAAAAAACTGACTGATTTACGAGGCCTTATATATTTCACAGATGGCAGGGGAACATTTCCGGAGGAAAAACCGGACTATGACACAGCATTTATCATTCATGACGATGGATTGTCCGATGTGTGGACTCCGGAATGGGCTATGAAGCTTTATCTGTCAGAGGAAGATATCTTAAATGAGAGATTTGGAAGGTAAAAACTGTATACCGGTTGCAGATGCAGGACTGATAAGCGATGGACGCCTGATTGAGGGAGCATATGCCCAGAATGAAACACTTACGGAAATTATCATTCCCGAGGGCGTTGATGATATAGGAGAAGTTGCTTTTTTCGGATGCTCGAAGCTTCATACGGTGTATCTTCCGGAATCTCTGAAAATTATTCGTGAAGAAGCGTTCGGAGAGAGCGGACTTGAGACTGTCATAATACCTGAGGGCGTGGAGCAAATAGATGAAAAAGCTTTTTTCTCATGTGAAGCGCTTGGACGAATTGAGGTAAAAGGCAAAAACACATTGATTGGCGAGGATGCATTTGGCGACTGCCGGAACCTGCTTGAGGGCTTTATAGCATGCGGATATCCTGAGATATGCAATCCTCCGGAAGAACTTTTGTATACGTTGCTGTGGTGTTCGTGTCCGGAAAGGCATGCCGTAAAGACATGTGAACATGCGGTCAGTTATATCAGGGATAATGAAGCGCTGATAATGGAACGTATTTTTAAGTTCAATAATACTGCAGCGATGAATGGTATTTCCAGGTTAAAGCTGCTGAAACAGGAAAACATAAACGGATATGTGACAACTGCAAATGAGGATAAGCAGACAGAGATAGTATCATTGCTTCTTGCCGCAAAGGGGAAGGATACAGATAATACAGGAGAATTTGAACTATGAATATAGCTGAAGCAAAAGAGCAGGTTTTAAATACAGTAAGGGCATATGCAACATGTGATGAACACGGCAATTATGTCATGGAACCTGAACAGCAGAGACCGGTATTTCTCATGGGGCCTCCGGGAATAGGTAAAACTGCAATTGTTAAACAGGTTGCAGAAGAATTGGGGCTGGCGCTGGTTTCATATTCAATTACTCATCATACAAGGCAGTCCGCATTAGGACTTCCGAAGATCGTCCATAAAACATTTGGCGAAGAAGAATACGATGTATCTGAATACACGATGAGTGAAATCATATCATCGGTATATGACTGCATGGAACAGAGCGAAGCAAAGGAAGGTATACTGTTTCTGGATGAGGTAAACTGTGCTTCGGAAACGCTTACACCGACCATGCTTCAGTTTTTGCAGTTCAAGATGTTCGGCAGGCATAAGGTTCCTGATGGATGGATAGTAGTGACAGCAGGCAATCCGGTTTCATATAACAGAAGTGCCAGGGAATTTGATATCGTTACATGGGACAGGCTCAAAAGAGTTGATATCGAACCCGACTATGATTCATGGAAGATATATTCATATAAGCACGGAACGCACGCATCAGTACTGACATATCTTGATGCAAGAAAAGAGAACTTTTACAAGCTGGAAGAGACGGTTGACGGTAAAAAATTTGTAACGGCCCGGGGATGGACTGATTTGAGTGACATCATAAAGCTGTATGAAAAAAATGATATTCCGGTCGACAGAAAGCTGATAGGACAGTATATACAGAATCCTGATATTGCTGATGACTTTGCTGTATATTATGATTTGTTCAATAAGTATAAGTCGGATTACAGGCTCGATGAAATACTCGAAGGCAATACTCCTGATGAGATAAAGAAGCGCGCCGGAGATGCGGAATTTGATGAAAGACTGAGCTTGCTTGGATTATTGATGGACAAGGTCAATGCCGGGTTGACATCAGTAATGAAGCAGGAAGATGTGATATCAGAATTGCTGAAGGTATTAAAGGACGTCAAAGCCGGAAAGAGCATCAGGGAAGCAACAGAGGAAGAGGAAAAGCTGTTCCTGAGATTCAGAAAGATGGGAGTACTTTCTGCAGACAACAGAAAACGGTATGAGGATGTAATCAGCTTCCTGAACAGGCATATCACTGCACAGTCAGATTTTGCCACAATAAAAAAAGACTATGATTCAATGGTTGCTAAAATGAAGGCTGATGCAGGGAACTCAGAAAAGCAGTTGTCCGGTTTATTTGTATTTGCTGAAGAAGTATGGAAAGACGGGCAGGAAATGCTGATTCTGGTTACGGAGCTTACGATAGGATATTATTCATCCAGATTTATCGCAAGATATGGATGTGATGAATATTATAAACACAATGATTCTCTCAAATTTTATGAAAGAAAAATTGAGATATTAAAGAAAGGAGAGGCTTTATGGCAACAAAGTACGATGTAGTAGTTGTTGGAGCGGGAAACTCCGGACTGAGTGCTGCGGTTAAAGCTGTATGTGAAGGCAAGAAGACACTTTTGATCGATCAGCATAATCTTCCGGGTGGATGTGCTTCCAGCTTCAGGAGGGGAAGGTTTGAATTCGACCCAAGTGTCCATGAAATCTGTGACTTCGGTCCGGATGACAACAAAGGCCATGTAAGACGAATGATGGAAAGAAACGGTATTAATGTGGACTGGATCACTGTTCCGGATTGTTACCGCTGCATTTCAAAGTATTCAGACGGAACACCTATGGATGTCTCCATGCCGACAGGACGCGAAGCATTCATCGACAAGATGGAGGAATATGTTCCGGGTACAAGAGAGAAAATGAATACCCTGTTCGACCTCTTTGAAGAAGTAAGGGCTGCAGTTGAATACATGAATGACGGCACTCCAAATGATTCAAAGTATATGCAGGAGCATTTTCCGAATACACTCAGAACATGCGGATATCCTGCACTTGATGTTTTGAAGAAAGCCATTAAGCTTCCACAGAAAGCGATCGACATTCTTTCTGTATACTGGTGCTATCTGGGAGTTCCACTTGATGAGATCAACTTCCTTCATTTCGGGAATATGCTGGATATGTATATCACCAGAAGAGCAGTTATTCCGCATCATACATCTCATGAGATTTCCATGACTTTCATGAAGAGATTCTATGAGCTCGGAGGCGAAGCATGGTTCAACTGCAGAGCTGAGGAATTCCTGTTTGACGGAGATCGTATCTGCGGAGTTAAGACAAGCCTTGGAACAGTAGAATGTAAGCAGGTTCTTGCAAATATCAACCCGGATATCATCTATGCAAAGATGATGCCGAAGGAGCTTGTACCTGAAAGAGAGAAGAAGCTTTCAGCCGCACGTAACCATAACTATTCAGCAAGAATGTTTGTATGCTATTTCGCTCTTAACAAGACAGCAGAGGAACTGGGAATTAAAGATTATACAGTTTTCTTCCCTGGAACAAGTGACACCCGCAAGGAATTTGAAAGCTTTAAACATATCGATACAAATGATTTCACCATTCTCCTTTGCTACAATACATTGATTCCTGATTTCTCACCGGAAGGGACCTGCGTATGTAGCTTTACATCAATGTACGGACCGGACGACTGGAATGATGTTAAGCCGGAAGACTATTATAAGCTTAAAGACAAGCTTGCAAAGAAATGTCTTAAAACCATGAAGGAGAAATACGGAGTTGATATCGAGCCATACATCGAGGAGGTCGAGATAGCAACCCCTATGACATTTGCAAGATATCTCGGAACACCTGAAGGATCAACATATGGTTTTGATTTAGGTGGATGGGATGCAATGCTTGCACGTATGATGATGATTCCTGAGGAGTTCCCGATCAAGGGACTTCGCCATATCGGTGCGGCTTCATTCAGAGGCGATGGATATTCATCAACATGGATCAACGGAGATATGTGCGCTGCAATGGCTTGCAGTGAACTTAAGGAAGGAGGTAACAAATAATGGCACTAAATGTTAAAGTAGGTCTTATAGGACTCCTTGATATGCTCAAATTTGCTAACCTCAGCAAGACACGTCAGCAGGCAATTGATGCTGCTCCTGCCAAAGAGATTACAGCAGATTATCCAATCAATAATTTTGCAAAGACGATGCATCCGGATTATCAGAAGCTTGTTATAGATGAGATAATCGACCATGCAGAAGCAGATGCAAAGACATTTATATTTAAAAAAGCAGATGGACAGCCTGCAGCATATTTCAGAGCAGGACAGTACATATCTCTTAAGCTTCCTATCGGAGACAGCTTTGTGACACGTCCTTATTCTATATCATCTTCACCGAAGTGGGCACTTGAAGGAAAGCTTGCTATTACAGTTAAGAAAAATCCAGGAGGCTTTGCAGCAGACTGGATGCTTGATAATTTCAAAACAGGAGATGAGGTTGTCGGATCAGACGGACAGGGACAGTTTTATTATGAAGAACTTCGTGATGCAAAGAATGTAATTGCTCTTGCAGGCGGTTCAGGAATCACACCATTCCTTTCAATGGCATATGCTATTCGTGACGGAATTGAAGATTTCAATCTTACTATTCTTTTCGGAAGCAAGACAGAGAATGCTATTCTATTCAAAAAGGAGCTTGAGACAATCACAGAAGCCTGCCCGAAGATCAAGGTAGTGCATGTTCTTTCTGATGAAGTGAAGGAAGGGTATGAGAACGGATTTATCACAGCGGAGCTTATAAAGAAATATGCTCCGGCTGATGAGTACAGCGTATTTATATGCGGACCAGAGGCAATGTACAGGTTTGCCGCAGGTGAGGTTGCTAAACTGGGACTCGACAGAAAACATGTGCGTCGTGAACTTTTAGGTGCTACCAAGAAAGTATGGGAGCAGCCGGGATATCCGCAGGATAAGAAGGACAAGACATTCAAGCTTACAGTTAAACAGGGAGCGGATGAGTTTGTTGTTGATGTAAGTGCAAATGAGCCTGTTCTGGTAGCTATTGAAAGAGCCGGAATCAAATCTCCGTCACGCTGCCGCAGCGGTGAGTGCGGATGGTGCCGTTCAAGACTTGTATCAGGAGATGTGTTTATTCCTGAGGAGACGGATGGAAGACGCTGGGCTGATAAAAAGACCGGAGAGATACATCCATGTGCAAGCTTTGCACTCAGTGATCTGGTACTTGTAGTACCGGGTGAGTACTATTAAACTAAGCTTTAAAATTGCATTCAGTGGTTTGATGACCGCGCTAAGCGTGGTCATCTTATCATTGAGCAATTTTATTCCTATATTGGCATATGCATCCCCGCTTTTTGCAGGACTCCTTTTGATAGGAGTAATTGACGAACTGGGAGAAAAGTGGGGATGGATGGCCTGGGCTGCAGTTTCTCTTCTCGCGCTTGTTTTGCTGGCAGATAAGGAGACAGCGGCATTTTATATTTTTACAGGTTTTTATCCTATGTTAAAGCCGAAGCTGGAGAAAATAAAGCCAAAGCTGTTGAGAATCGCAGTTAAACTGGCAGTGTTTTCTGCGGTGATCGGACTGATGTATGCTCTGCTGATTTTCATATTCAGGCTGGATACAGTGCTGAGTGACTTTAGGGCTGCAGGAATGATCTTAAATATGATATCATTTATTGCATTGATTCTGATACTGATGATATATGACATGTTGATTGAAAAAATGAGAATTCTATACAATAAAAGAATAAAACCAAAGATAAAAATAAACCTGAAGGCGATACTGTTATTTCTGGCAGCGGGATTTATGATGGTTGGAAATACAGATAGTTCGTATGCAGGAACAAAAGCTGTCACATATTTTGGAAATGAATGGCCTGTAAATTTTCTGAATTCAGAACATGCACAGGCAGAAGAGGATTTTGAAAAAATCAAGGGTGATGGATTCAATACGGTTATTTATTGTGTACCGTGGAGAGAGGTTCAGCCGGGGAACAACGGGGAGTTCGATGATGATGCACTTGCAAAACTTGATGAAATGATCGGACGAGCCGGGACATCAGGACTTTCAGTAAAACTGAGACTTGGATACACCTGGGATTATGCGGATTATACATCATCTTTAAACAGATTCAACAGCTTGTTTAAGAATAGTCAGTACAGAAGTAATTGGATGAAATATGCGAAGAGAGTTTTTGATATCTCATCGGCACATTCCAATTTTACAGGAGGATTCATAACCTGGGAAGATTTCTGGAATTCTCTTGCATTTAATTATTCAGGATATGCTGCGATGGATGAGAATCTGATGAAGCTGCTGTCCGATACACAGGAAGTGTTCCCGGGTCTGTCAATGGAATGCAGACTTCATAATGATATGTCAGGCGGAAAACCGTATTCACACGAAAAAACCTTCGGATGTGCCGATGCCCCGTATTCTACTGCGATGCTGGCAGTGAGCATGGGATTTCCGGACGGTTCTGTAGTTGATCCGGCTGAAGCTGCAGCAATGAGCTCTCGAATGATAAGCAGAATGCAGGCAGCGGGTAAGCCGGTATTTATCGATCAGTTTCTGTATATGGAGACAACACCGGGATATGAAAGACTGGCGCAGGTTTCAGATGTAAATGCATATTTGTCAAACATGGCCGGAGTCTTCAATTCACAGACGAACGGATATGGGATTTGGACTTACAGAGACTATGCAGACAGTATAATATATAATCCGGAGTTTGGTCAGGGTGAGAAGGGCTGGAAATTCTTTAATGCTTCTGTTGAAGATATGGAAGGAAACAGGAAGGCTCATCTGGAAAAAGGCGGATATATATCACAGGAACTTCTGGGAAGAGGATTCAGCAACTCATTCAATACAAAGGCACAGATAACAGTTGCTACAGAAGAAAACGGAAAAATCAATATTACAGTCGGAGGAGAGAGCAGGAGTACGGATATAGTTCCCGGAAGTCAAACTGTAACAATAGATTTTGCAAAACAGGTAAAAGGAGATATACGAATATCAGCAGATGTTCCGGTATCTGTAGATAATGTCAAGCTCTACTCCCATATTACAGAGGGCAATATCTACAAGCTTGACGGAACACCCGGAGGATACCTGACCGGCATCAGAACATTGAACAGCAAGATGAAATAAAAAAGCCTGCGGATCATTCCGCAAGCTTTTTTAATCGGGGTGACAGGGTTCGAACCTGCGGCCCCCTGGTCCCAAACCAGGTACTCTACCAAACTGAGCCACACCCCGATTGCCTTTCAGGCACGCGAGATATTATAGCTCATAATAGAGATATTTGTCAATAATTATCAGAACAGGTAGATGCCTGTAAGATCGTCCTTAAAAAGCAATTATTGCAGAGAGATGATTCCATTATCAATATGAACAGGAATCGTTCTGGTATCTATGGAGTTGGTTTCACCGTTGAGAACATACTGAAGCGTCAAAACCACATCACCGGATATGTCAGATTCAGAAGTGAAATGGGCATTCCAGTCATACTCTTTATCCCATGTCCGCAAATCATCTGTCATTTCAAAAAGAGTCAATTCCCTGATTTTGTCATTTGAAATACCGTATTTCCAGGTATAACCGTTCATTTCATTATCGAGATGGATATTTAATGTCCTGCCATCATCTGCAACTTCATACCAATCAGTGGACAGGAACTTCTCTTCATTATAATATGCAGCATTCGCACGAACAGTAAATGCCGAAATACCAAAAACAGCTGCGCACATGATGGCCAGACAGACATTGATGGTTATAAGAACTTTCCATCTGTTTGACCTTGTCAATTTATCTGTGTTTTTATGCTGTTTGTCTGTACGGAAGCTTATCATTTTTTCTGCCTCTTGTTTTCTTTCTGCCAGTCTTTCAACTGTTCATAGGCTTTGTCTGTGATTCCTGTGTTATCGATATCGATCATCATATATTTGGGCTTGTTACGCCGGAATATGATTGCCTGTCCGTTCTCGTCCACCATCTTCACAACATTTGAAAAATTCTGATTTGCTGCGGTAACAGAGATGATTGTTTTTGAATCAATATTCATAAACTAAGGATCCTCTCCCGATTTGAATAAATTGTAGCATGAAAATAGCTATTTTACAATAGTATTTATATAATATATTAAAATAGCTATTATTAAACCTTATATACAGTCTGTGCAGTAATTGAAAAAATATGATATACTTTTATGGTCATCAAATGAGGAGGGGATAGAGGATATGATTCAGGCAAATAATGTTTCACTGAGATTTGGGAAAAAAGCTCTTTTTGAGGATGTAAATATAAAATTTCTGGAAGGTAACTGTTACGGACTGATCGGTGCCAACGGAGCAGGCAAGTCTACATTTCTTAAGGTGCTTACCGGGCAGATAGAGCCTACCAACGGAGATGTATCCATGTCACCGGGGCAGAGACTTTCTTTTCTTGAACAGGATCAGTTCAAATATGATGATTGCCAGGTACTTGATTGTGTAATAATGGGCAATCAGCATCTTTATGATGTCATGAAGGAAAAAGATGCCATATATATGAAAGAGGATTTTTCTGATGAGGACGGAATAAAAGCGGCTGAGCTTGAAGCCGAGTTTGCGCAGATGAATGGCTGGGAGGCTGAATCGGATGCTGATAATCTGCTGAACGGACTTGGTGTAGATACAGAATATCATTACCAGATGATGAAGGATCTTCCGGGTGCACTTAAGGTCAAGGTGCTTCTTGCGAGAGCACTTTTCGGCAATCCGGATATCCTGCTTCTTGATGAGCCGACTAACCACCTGGATCTGGATGCTATATCCTGGCTTGAGGAATTCCTGATCAATTTCGAAAATACAGTTATCGTAGTTTCCCATGACAGGTATTTTCTTAATAAGGTCTGCACTATGATAGCCGATATTGATTACGGCAAGATACAGTTATATACAGGAAATTATGATTTCTGGTCAGAATCTTCTCAGCTTATGGTGCGCCAGATGAAGGAGGCTAACAGAAAGAAAGAAGAGAAGATTAAGGAACTCAAGGAGTTCATAGCAAGATTCTCTGCCAATGCTGCAAAGTCAAAGCAGGCTACTGCCAGAAAGAGGGCACTTGAAAAAATCGAGCTTGATGATATCAGACCTTCCTCAAGAAAATATCCTTTTATTGATTTCAGACCTGAAAGGGAAATAGGCAATGAGGTTCTGGAAGTATCACATTTATCCAAAACTATTGATGGAGAAAAGGTACTTGATGATATCAGCTTCGTACTGAATCGTACGGACAAGGTCGCATTTGTAGGACCGAATGAAAAGGCCAAGACAACACTGTTTAAAATTCTTTCCGGAGAGATGGAGCCTGATGAAGGTGACTATAAGTGGGGACTGACGACAAAGGTAAGTTACTTCCCTAAGGATAATACGAAGGATTTCTCGGGAAGTGAGAACATCACAGAATGGCTTACACAATACTCTGCCATCAAGGATGTGACTTATGTCAGGGGATTTCTGGGAAGAATGCTCTTTGCAGGCGAAGACGGAGTAAAACTTGTCAAGATACTTTCCGGTGGAGAGAAGGTCAGAGTAATGCTTTCAAAGCTGATGATAAGTGCAGCAAATGTTCTTATTCTTGACGAGCCTACAGATCATCTTGATATGGAATCTATACAGGCATTAAATAACGGACTTATGAAATTTCCGGGAGTTTTGCTGTTTTCATCGCGTGATCATCAGGTAGTACAGACAACCGCCGACAGAATTATGGAGATCATAAACGGAAAGCTCGTAGATAAGATGACAACATATGACGAATATCTCGAGAGTGATGAGACCGCACGTAAGCGATTTGTTTATACAGTATCAGAATCAGAGGCGTCAGATGATTAAGCTTATCAGTTGGAATGTGAATGGCCTTAGAGCAGCAGTCGGTAAAGGGTTTCTGGATTTTTTCCATGAAGTCGACGCGGATATCTTCTGTGTGCAGGAGACAAAGCTTCAGGAGGGACAGATAGAACTGGATATCCCCGGTTATTATGATTACTGGAATTATGCGGACAAGAAGGGGTATTCGGGTACAGCTCTTTTCACCAGGGAAAAACCAATATCTGTAAGCTATGGAATAGGGATTGATGAACATGATCATGAAGGCAGAATGATAACAGCCGAATTCAGTGATTTCTATATGATTACATGTTATACTCCAAATGCCCAGCATGAGCTTACAAGATTAGATTACAGAATGAAATGGGAAGATGATTTTCTGAAATACATCAGTAGGCTGGATAAGCAAAAGCCGGTTATATACTGTGGAGATCTGAATGTGGCTCATGAGGAAATAGATCTGAAAAATCCCAGGGCAAACAGAGGAAACGCCGGCTTTACAGACGAAGAACGGAATAAAATGACTACTGTTCTAAGCAGTGGCTTTACAGATACATACAGATATCTGTATCCTGACAGAACTGATGCATATTCATGGTGGTCATATCGAATGAATGCCAGAGCTAAAAACATCGGGTGGCGTATAGACTATTTCATCTGTTCAGACAGACTGGCTGAGAAAATCGATGATGCTGTCATTTATCCGGAGGTCATGGGGTCAGATCACTGCCCGGTAGGCCTCATTATTGACACTAATATGACTATGTGATATACTAATCAAGCTGTTTGGAAATCAGCAATTTTGGAAAAGAGGTAAATATTATGAGAGAAGGAATCCATCCTGAGTATCAGCAGGCTACAGTAACATGCAACTGCGGAAATACTTTTACAACAGGATCAACAAAGAAGGAAATTCACGTTGAAATTTGTTCACAGTGCCATCCTTTCTATACAGGACAGCAGAAGGCTGCACAGGCTCGTGGACGTATCGATAAGTTCAATAAGAAGTACGGAACACTTGCTCAGCAGTAAAACTAAAGGAAGAGCGGGATTAACGAACAGCGAGCAGCTTTGCTGCTCGTTGTTCGTTAATCTCCCGTAATATTTCAAAAAGGACTGATAGATGAAGAGAATATACAGTGGAATAGGTGGACAGGCAGTTCTGGAAGGCATCATGATGATGAATAAGGACAGATATGCCATAGCTGTAAGAAAACAGGATAAAGAAATAGCAGTTGAGATCTGTAAGACAGAATCACCTGCCAGCAAGCATAAGATCTGCGGCTGGCCTTTTATCCGTGGCATTTTTTCATTTATAAATTCGCTTACACTCGGACTTAAAACCATTACACTTTCAGCAGATATGCTTGGAACTGAGAATGAGGAGGAACCGACCGGATTTGAGAAATGGATGTATGATAAATTCGGAGATAAAACAGAAAAGATTATAATGGATATTGCCATAGTGATCGCCATCATACTTGCAGTCGGACTGTTTATGCTTCTTCCTATGTTTATAAGTAATCTGATGAAGAACTTTATCACCAATCATGTCATTATGGCTTTGATTGAAGGATTGATTAGAATAGCGATTTTTGTAGGATACATAAAACTCATTTCCCATATGGAAGATATCAATCGTACTTTCATGTATCATGGAGCAGAGCATAAATGTATAAACTGTGTTGAGCTGGGAAAAGAACTGACTGTTGACAATGTCATGTCAAGTTCCAAAGAGCACAAGAGATGCGGTACGAGCTTTATCATAATTGTAATGATAATAAGTATCCTGTTCTTTATGGTGATTCGGGTTGATAATCTGGCATTGAGAGCATTAAGCAGAATTCTGCTTATACCTGTCATAGCCGGGGTATCATATGAGTTCCTGAGAATTGCCGGAAGAAGTGAAAATCCGATAATCAATCTTCTGAGCAGACCGGGAATGTGGATGCAGGGCCTGACTACAAAGGAGCCTACATCAGATATGTGTGAGGTTGCAATTGCTGCCACCACCAGAGTTTTTGACTGGAAGATGTTTTTGACTGAAAATTTTCCGGAACTATATCCGAACGGATTTCCGGAAGATTCTGAGGAGTCGTCGGCAGATGAGTAGTTATTTTGATTTATATGACGAGGGACGAATCGAGCTGTTTAAACTGCAGGAGGGTGAGAATGATGCCAGACTGTTGCTTCTCTGGGCATGCGAAATAGGAATGCCGGAACTGCTTTCTGAATATACAACATCTGAAATACATGAGGAAAAAGCTGCAAAATACAGGGATGCAATCGCATTGAGAAAATCTGGTATGCCGCTTCAATATATCACTCATGAATCTAATTTCTGCGGACTTGAACTGTATGTTGATGAAAATGTACTCGTCCCGCGATTTGATACAGAGGTTCTTGTTGAGAAAGTACTGAGAGATAACATAAACAGAAACCTATCGGTTCTTGATTTGTGCACCGGAAGTGGATGTATCGCAATCGCTTTGGCAAAGCTTGGAGGATATACTAAGGTTTATGGGTCTGATATTTCCAGAGCAGCACTTGAGATAGCAGACAGAAACGCTACTGCAAACGAAACAGAAATCACTTTTTATGAGAGCGATATGTTTGAGCAGCTTGACAGACTTAAAGATCTGGACGTATTAGTTAGCAATCCTCCTTATATAAAGAGTTCAGTCTGTGAAGAACTGATGACAGAGGTCAGGGATCATGAACCGAGATTTGCTCTCGACGGTGATATAGATGGACTGAAATTCTATAGGATAATAGCATCCAGGGCACGGGAACATTTGCGTAAAGGTGGCAAGCTGTATTTAGAGATAGGATATGATCAGGCGGAGGAAGTAAAGAGGCTGCTTGAAGAACATAAGTATACAAATATTGAAGTAATTAGGGATTTATCAGGACTGGATAGAGTCATATGTTCGACAACTTAAAAGATATATTAAAGCATTATGAGGAGCTGATGGCGGAACTCGGAAGTCAGGAAGTGGCTAATGATCAGGACCGTTTCAGAAAGCTGATGAAGGAGCAGTCAGATCTGCTCCCGCTTGTTGAGGCATACAAGAGTTACAAGCAGGCCAGGGAGGACGAGGCAGGTGCGCTCGAGATTCTGGATACGGAAAATGATGACGAGATGCGGGAGATGGCTAAGGAGGAGCTTTCAGATGCGAAAAGAAGACAGGAGCAGCTGGAAGAAGAACTGAAAATACTGCTGCTGCCGAAGGATCCCAACGATGACAAAAATATCGTACTTGAGATTCGCGCCGGCGCAGGCGGTGAGGAAGCTGCACTTTTTGCATCAGAGCTTTTCAGGATGTATCAGCATTTTTGCGATGCGCAGGGATGGAAGATTGATATAGTCAATATTAATGATACAGGACTGGGTGGAATTAAAGAAATTGAGGCTATGGTCACCGGAAAGGGTGCGTACTCGAAACTGAAATACGAATCGGGGGTACATAGAGTCCAGCGTGTGCCGGAGACGGAATCCGGCGGAAGAATTCATACATCGACAGCGTCCGTTGCAGTCATGCCTGAGGCCGAAGAGGTTGATGTGCATATAGATATGAATGATTGTAGAATCGATGTGTGCCGTGCATCCGGAAACGGAGGGCAGTGTGTCAATACGACTGACTCAGCGGTTAGACTTACACATATTCCGACCGGAATAGTGATATATTCGCAGACGGAGAAGTCACAGCTGCAAAATAAGAATAAAGCATTTGCTTTGCTGCGATCAAAACTCTATGACCTGGAGCTTTCAAAGAAACAAAAGGCAGAGTCTGCAGAGCGAAAGAGTCAGATTGGAACGGGAGACAGGTCGGAAAAGGTAAGAACCTATAATTTTCCGCAAAACAGAGTGACCGATCACAGAATAAACTTTACATCTTATAGAATAAAAGAGATAATGAACGGGGATTTAAATGAAATCCTGAATGGGCTGATCGCCGCAGATCAGGCAGAAAAATTAGCCGGTTAAATACAGAGGAGCTGTAATTATGAGTGAAGAAATCAAAACAAATGTTGCTGAAGAAAATACAGAAGAAAAGGTTTCAAGGAATTTTATCGAAATTGAAATAGAGAAGGATCTTTCCGAGGGCGTTTATAATCATGTCCAGACCAGATTTCCACCTGAACCAAATGGATATCTGCATATCGGACATGCCAAGTCTATACTTACAAACTATGGGCTGTCACAGCAGTATGGCGGAAAGTTCAATATGAGATTTGATGATACTAATCCGACTAAGGAAAAGGATGAATTCGTACAGTCGATTATAGCAGATGTCAGATGGCTCGGAGCTGATTTTGAGGACAGGCTGTTTTTTGCTTCAGATTATTTTGAGACCATGTACGAATGTGCTGTTAAGCTTATAAAGAAAGGCAAAGCATTTGTGTGCGATCTGAGCGCTGATGAGATACGTGAGACGAGAGGTGATTTTAATACTCCGGGTAAGAATTCTCCGTTTCGTGACAGAAGTATAGAGGAGAATCTTGCATTGTTTGAAGAAATGAGAAGCGGTGTCATCGCTGATGGAGCGAGAGTACTTCGTGCGAAGATCGATATGGCTTCACCCAATATAAATATGCGTGATCCGGTTATTTATCGTGTGGCTCATCAGAGCCATCATCGTCAGGGTGACAAGTGGTGTATCTATCCTATGTATGATTTTGCCCATCCTATCGAAGATGCTATAGAAGGAATTACACATTCTATCTGTACACTTGAGTTTGAAGATCATCGTCCGCTGTACGATTGGGTCGTAACAGAATGTGAGTTTAATCCCAAGCCGCGTCAGATCGAATTTGCAAAGCTGTATCTGACAAATGTAGTAACAGGAAAGAGATATATCAAAAAGCTCGTCGAGGACGGAATAGTGGACGGATGGGATGATCCAAGACTTGTTTCTATAGCAGCCCTTCGGCGTCGTGGTTATACGCCTGAGTCCATCAAGAAGTTTGTAGAACTTGTAGGACTGAGCAAGGCTAATTCTTCTGTTGATTATGCTATGCTTGAGTATTGTATACGTGAAGATCTCAAGCTCAAGGCACCTCGTATGATGGCAATACTTGATCCGGTCAAACTGGTCATAGATAATTATCCGGAAGGACAGAATGAGAAACTTCCTATGCCGCTAAATCTTGAGAATCCTGAACTTGGTGAGCGTGAACTTGTATTCGGACGTGAACTCTGGATTGAACGTGAAGACTTTATGGAGGAACCACCGAAGAAGTATTTCAGACTCTTCCCCGGCAATGAAGTCAGACTTATGGGTGCATATTTCGTAACATGTACCGGATTTGAGAAGGATGCAGACGGAAATGTGACGGTGGTTCATTGTACATATGATCCGATGACAAAGAATGGAATGGAAGTTGAACGTAAGGTCAAAGGAACCATTCATTGGGTAAATGCAAATGAATGCGGTAAAGTAACTGCAAGACTGTATGAAAACATAGTTGATGAGGAAAAGGGCAAACTCAACGCAGACGGAACATTGAATCTTAATCCCAATTCTCTGACTGTTATTGAAAACTGTTATGTAGAACCGGCTCTCGCAGAGGCGAAAGCATATGACAGCTTTCAGTTCGTACGTAATGGTTTCTTCTGCGCTGACTGCAAGGATTCAGAACCAGGACGCCCTGTATTCAACAGAATTGTCAGCCTCAAGTCATCATTTAAATTAAATAAATAATATTTAGAAAGGTTAGGAAGGAATTATGATTAAATCTGTTATCGTTGGTTCAGGGATGATGGGTGTGGTTCATTCGGAGGCACTTCACAGGATACCCGGTGTCGAGGTTGCAGCAATTGCAGATGTTAATGAAGCAGCTGCAAAGAGATATGCAGAGCAGCTTGGAATTCCGAAATACTATACAGATTATAAAGAGATGCTTGCAGAGGAAAAACCGGATGTAGTTCATATCTGCACACCGAATTTCCTGCACTTTGAAGTTGCTAAATATGCTATGGAGCAGGGATGCGGAGTGTACTGCGAGAAACCGCTTGCACTCGATTCAAGACAGGGAGAGGAACTGACAAAGCTTGCAAAAGAAAAAGGGGTTCCGAATGCTGTAAACTTCAATTACAGAAATAATGCTATGGTACGTGATATGCACGAACGTATTGCAAACGGTGATGCCGGAAAGGTATTCTTCGTTCACGGTCATTATCTTCAGGACTGGCTTATGTACGATACAGATTTCTCGTGGAGACTTGATCCCTCAAGAAATGGTGTGTCACGTGCGGTAGCCGATATAGGTTCACATTGGTTTGATACAGCTCAGTTTGCTACCGGAAAGAAAATCACAAAGGTTTTTGCAAAGCTTAATACGGTTATTCCTGAGAGAATCAAACCCCTTGCTGAGGTTGCCACATTTGCAAAGAATGATGGTCAAGGTGAGAACGTAAAGATTGATTCAGAGGATCTTGCGGTTATCATGGTCGAGTTCGAGGACGGAACTTTGGGAACCACTACGATTTCACAGATAAGCGGAGGCCATAAAAATGATCTGATGCTTGAAATCGATACATCCAGATATTCAATGAAATGGGAGCAGGAAAATGCTGACAAGCTTCATGTATGTGACAGAATTGATGGAAACAGACTTATATATGCTTCTTCAGGAACTGTAACAGGTGATGCAGTCAGATTTGCCCCTATCCCTGAAGGACATGCAGTTGCATGGAAAGATGCTTTAATGAATGGAATCAATGAGTTCTATTCAGCAATAAAAGCCGGGACATATAACGCAGAAGAGCAGTCGTATGCAACTTTTGCGACAGGATGGTATGTACTCAAACTGGTTGATGCCTGCCTGGAGTCAAATGCATCAGACCGATGGGTAGAAGTTTAATAAAGAGAAATCAAAGGGGCTGTCGCACAAGCGATTAAAAAATCGTGAGTGCGCAGCTCCTTTTTCTGTGGATTTCATGTTTTATTTTTTCTTTCGATGTGAATATCTATCAGAAGAGAGACTAATCTCAGACATATCGAAGATATGCCTAAA
>JAZLHO010000074.1:0-17670 GCA_045616865.1 Lachnospiraceae bacterium
CCACCAAATCTTGTGATGTAACCCTGTACCTTTTCGAGAGCCGCTGCCTTAGCATCTTCTTCGAGCTGTCCGTTAATTACAAGTGCCAACTCATATTTGCTCGTCATCTGTTACTACCTCCTTACGGTCTCCGGCCTGCGAATCACTCGCAAGCAAGGAAAAATATAATATGTCGCGAATAGCTATTTTAGCAAAGAAATCAAGTTTTTGCAAGCCTCTTCGGGACTTATTTCTGATTTTGTCATATCCAGCGTGATATCCGCATTATCCTCATATCCGGGTTCCCTGATTCTGAACAGTTTTATAAGCTCCTCCGGAGATTTTCCGTCAGCATTCGGACGGCCTGTATTTTCAGCTGTTAGTTCAGGTAAAATGTCTTCGACCCGCCGTTTTATGTAAACCACCTTTATGTGTTCATCCTCTTTGAACGGTTTAACATTAAAGCCGCCTCCGACCGCTATGACCAGATTATCAGCAAATCTCAGATCCTGCGCAGTCTCCCACTCATACTCCCTGAAACCTGCTTCACCTTCCTTCTCAAATATCTCCGGTATGGATCTTCCTGCATTTTCTTCTATATACTCATCCGTATCTACAAAGCCAAATCCCAGCTCCTGTGCGAGCAGCCTGCCAATAGTGCTTTTTCCTGCCCCCATAAAACCGGTCAGAACCACATTCATATATTTCGCCTCCTCTTCAGCCCGATTAGCTCCGTACGGGTCTTAAGTTTCTCAGTGAACTAAGCACGCATAACAATGCCACACCCACATCTGCAAATACCGCTATCCACATATTTGTCACTCCGAAAGCACTCAACACAAGCACGATGACCTTCACTGCAATGGCAAAGACGATATTCTGCCTTGCGATACGCAGTGTCCTTCCCGAAAGCTTCACAGCAGTCACAAGTCTGGACGGCTTATCATCCATGATGACTATATCCGCAGCCTCGATTGCCGCATCTGATCCGAGCGCTCCCATAGCCACACCCACGTCTGCTCTCGCAAGAACCGGAGCATCGTTAACCCCGTCACCGACAAATACCAGTTTCTCCTTTTCCTGTTTTCCGGCAATGAGCCTTTCGACCTCATCCACCTTGTCAGCAGGCAGAAGCCCTGCGCGATACTCATCCATTCCTGTTGTCCGGGCCACATATTCCGCGATTTCGGGATTATCTCCCGTAAACATGACAGTTTTTGATATCCCGCAAGCTCTGAGTCCTTTTACAGCTTCAGCCGCATCTTCCTTTATCACATCGGAAATCAGTATGCAGCCCTCGTATCTTCCATCAACTGCAACATATACTTTGGTTCCCGTTTCTCTGACATCCCCGTGATTGATGCCGCGAGCTTTAAGCCCTGCTGCGTTTCCCGCATATACATCCCTTCCGGAAACAACAGCGCTGACTCCGTATTCCGCCATCTCGGTAAGTGATGCTATCCTCGTCTTATCTATCTCGCCATCGTAGCTTTTTACTATAGACGATGCAATGGGGTGAGTAGAATTGCATTCGGTATATGCTGCCAGCTCAATAAGTTCATCAGCGGTTACGGATGCATTTTTCGAAAGAATGATGTTCTTAACTTCAAATACTCCATGGGTCAATGTTCCCGTCTTGTCAAATACCACTATCCTTGCGGCTGCCAGCGCCTCGAGGAAATTGCTGCCCTTGACTAGTATTCCCTCTCTTGATGCTGCGCCTATTCCCGCGAAGAAGCTCAGCGGTACTGAGATAACCAGCGCACACGGACAGGATACGACAAGAAATGTAAGCGCTCTCCCGATCCACTGCAGCGGTTCGCCGAATATCAGTGATGGAACTACGGCAAGCGCCAGTGCTGCTATACAGACTACCGGGGTATAAACATGTGCAAATCCTGAAATGAAATTCTCGGATCTCGATTTGCGCTCTCCGGCATTTCCCACGAGCTCCAGAATCCGGCTTGCTGTAGAATCTCCATATTCCTTTGTAACCCTTATCCTGATAAGTCCGGTAGTATTGATGCATCCGCTCAGTACAGTATCTCCTGCATGAACTCTGCGCGGAACAGACTCTCCGGTAAGAGCTGCTGTATCCAGCATTGATTCTCCGTCGATGACTTCTCCGTCCAGGGGTATCTTTTCTCCGGGCTTTACTGCGATGATATCTCCGGGCTTTACCCTATCCGGACCGACCTTGTGTTCATTACCCGCTTCATCTATGATATAGGCGTGATCAGGTCTGATATCCATAAGCTCTGTTATAGACTCTCTGGACCTGTCAACTGCAATATCCTGAAGGAATTCACCGAGACAGTACAGCCACATGACTGCGACGGCTTCTGCCGGCTGACCAATCAGAATAGCTCCCAGGCTGGCGATCCCCATCAGAAATTCCTCTCCGAATATATCGCCTTCCCTGATGTTTTCAAAAGCTCCCTTCAGTACTCCAAATCCGACAATAAGGTATGCTACGATAAAAACCGGGACAGATATCTCCCGGTTTATCATATGCTCGACTATCAAGGCAGCTGTAAACAGCACTGCTGCCATAACAAGCTTTATTATAGTTCTTTTTCTCTCCTGAGCTTCGTCACCATGCTCATGACCGTGTCCATGAGTATGTGTGTGTCCATGCTCATGTGAATGCCCGTGATCATGTTTGTGACAGCACCCGCATTCATGACTGTGCTCATGATGTATATGTTCTTCCGACATTATTTCACCTTATATTTCTCAGCCTCATTCCTGATCTGTTCCTCGGTCGGAAGCTCTTCGAAACTCTTGGCATCATTTTCAAGAAATGCCATCGCCTTCACATAAGGATAATATCCCTTTTTTTTCATCGAGCGGGTGATGTCTGATTTCTCCCAGTAGTTCATAGCTGTCTCCATCGTCTCATAAGCCTCATCATCCTCGGGAAGCTGAGTATCAAGAAGCAACTCCCGAAGAGTAAGAATGGCATAATGAACTTCCTGTGTATTGTTCCTGACCTTCGGGAACAGTGTTTTGATCATGTTGATCTCCCATTCTCTCTGTTCCGGTCCGAATGGAAACATCCTGTTAGTATATGCTTTTTCTCTTTTTTCTCTGCCGGCCTTTGATTCCCATCTGAACCAGTCCAGTATTCCGCCTCTTCGCATCGTTTACCTCCTACAGTTTTGTATCGCCGGGTTTTACCCATCCGATCTTCTTGAGAATTCCATTTATCAACGGGCAGATGACCGCCGGAAGCACTATACATACCAGTATAAGTCCGATCCAGTCCATCGCAGTGATCGCGGCCTTGCTTCCTTCTGCCACATCATTAACCCAGCCTGTATATACTCCTATCGGTCCGACCATTCCGCAGGTTCCCATACCGCTCGAAACAGGTGCGCCGTTCATCTGCATTTTAAACAGGCAGGTCGATACGGGACCAGTGATGGCAGCCGTAAGTGTCGGAGCTATCCATATCCTGGGGTTTTTAACTATATTTCCCATCTGAAGCATCGAGGTTCCCAGACCCTGAGATACCAGCCCGCCCCAGCTGTTTTCTTTGAAGCTCATCACTGCAAATCCTATCATCTGTGCACAGCACCCTGCAACGGCAGCACCTCCCGCCAGTCCGGTAAGTCCAAGTGCCGCACATATAGCCGCCGATGAGATCGGAAGTGTAAGTGCTATGCCTACGATCACTGAAACCAGTATTCCCATCAAAAACGGCTGAAGCTCCGTCGCCCACATGATCAGGCTTCCGACCTTCATAGCCAGCGCACCAAGAGGCGGTGCCAGGAGTGCTGACAGGGCAACTCCTATTCCGATAGTAACAAGCGGTGTGACCAGTATATCAACCTTTGTCTCTCCTGCAACAGCCTTTCCCATCTCAGCCGTAATGATTGCAACAAACAGTACGGCGAGCGGCCCTCCGGCTCCTCCGAGAGCATTGGATGCAAATCCTACCGTGATAAGAGAGAACAATACGAGCGGCGGTGAATTCAGCGCGCGTCCGATGGCAACCGCCATAGCCGGACCGCTCATCGCTGTTGCCAGTCCACCGACTGTATATTCCACTCCTCCGATCACCGCAACAGGATCCATAAGCCACGGGAGCTTAAACTGAGTTCCGATAGTATTGATGATAGTTCCTATAAGAAGCGAACAGAACAGACCCTGAGCCATAGCGCTGAGGGCGTCGATTCCATATCTCTTCCACGAGAAAACTATATCTTTTCTTTTTAAAAATTCCCCGAACTTATTCATTATACTGAAAGTATAACATAAAGCTTATATTCTGTGCTAAAATAAATGACAAATAAGGAGGATTCCTGTATGTTAGAAGAACTTAAACTTGAAGTATATAAAGCCAACATGAAGCTGCCCGAGCATCACCTCATCACTTTTACCTGGGGAAATGTTTCCGGAATCGACAGAGAAGCGGGCATATTTGCCATTAAACCGTCCGGAGTTGACTACGATAAGCTCACTCCTGATGATATGATACTTATGGACCTTAAGGGAAATAAAGTCGAAGGAAGGCTCAACCCTTCGTCTGATACAAACACTCACCTCGTGATTTACAACCGATTCCCGAAGGTCACCGGTGTTGTTCACACACATTCACCGTTTGCAACTGCATGGGCACAGTCCGGACGCGACATCCCTTGTTACGGTACAACACATGCCGACTATATCTACGGACCAGTACCATGCACCAGAGTACTCACTCAGGAGGAACTTGAAAACTATGAGTACAATACCGGAGTAGTCATCTGCGATACATTTGAAGAACGCGGTCTTGACTACGAAGCAGTCCCTGCAGTGCTTTGCCAGAATCACGGACCCTTCACATGGGGCACATCAGCTGATAATGCAGTACACAATGCAGTCTGCCTCGAGGAATGTGCTAAAATGGCTCTTTATACCGAAATGATCAATCCGGATGTTGCTCCTGCTCCTCAGCCTCTTCAGGACAAGCATTTTTTTCGCAAGCACGGCGCAAATGCTTATTACGGACAGGCTTGATTACATCCCTTCTGAAAGGAAGTGCAAACCAAAAAGGACGGTCGACAAACGGCCGTCCTTTTTTTATACCTTGATTATCATTCAATTGTAAGAATATCTGAAAATCCTGTGATTTCAAACACCTCTACGATCTCCGGGCATACATTCTTAATAATCATGCCACCCTTCTTGACCATCTCCTTCTGAGCTGAAAGAAGCACACGAAGCCCTGCCGAAGAGATATACTCAAGCTTAGCAAAATCAAGTTCAGCTGACTCCGCTTTTGGAAGCTCTTCCTTCAAAACTGATTCAAGTTCAGGAGCTGTCGTTGTGTCAAGTCTTCCTTCAAGTGCTATAACCAGCTTGCTTCCGTCATAATTCTTAACTATATTCATATATTCCTCCTATGCAAAAGGTGCTTTATTCCTTCTATGAAACTCCAGCTCATCAAAGACTGCATTTGTATGTCTCATCTCGAGCAGAAATCCTACAGTGTCTGCCACATCCTCCGGTACCGGCATCCCCTCCTGAGTAAGATCCGGTCTGGATAATGCAACCATATCCGTATAAACCCCTCCGGGTGCGATCACGTGCACTCTGATGTCATCCTCAAAGACCTCATTCGCAAGTGACTTGGACCATCCGAGAAGTGCATGCTTGCTTGCCGCATAAACACTTTGCAGCGGATACCCCTTATGCGCGACAACCGAAGCTATATTTATTATAATCGCACAATCTGATTCGCGCAAGTATGGCAGCGCTTTTTGAGTAAGAAAATATGGTGCCCTGACATTGGTGTTCATTATCTTATCATATTTTTCCGGAGTGATTTCCCCGAATTTATCTCTTTGGGCTATGCCTGCACAGTTAATCAGTACATCTATTCCTCCGAATGTCTCCGTGACTCTGTTTATAAGCCTGTCGGGAAATTCATTATCCGTGATGTCTCCCGCTATAGTCAGAGCCGCCCCTCCGCAGCTGTCTATCGCTTCGGAAACCGCTTTAAGTTTTCCCTCATTTCTGCCTACAGCTGCCACGTGCATACCATAGGATGCCAGCTTTTTACAGATGCTTATACCTATCCCGCCGGTTGCACCGGTCACGATAGCATTTTTTTCTTTCAAAAATTCTCTATCCATCACTTGCTACCTTTTTCATACTGTATGATGTGCTCACGCAGTGCCTCATATATCCTGTCCTCTTCAGGCGGACACCCCGGAATATTAAAGTCAAATGCTGCCGTGCAGCTGCCTATTCCACAGGCTCCGCTCTTTCCTCTGTAACCCTGTCCGATGGCGATTTTTCCTTCAAGCTTATCCAAAAGGCCTTCATCCTTCAGTCTGTTCAGCGCACCGATCAGCATGCTGTAGCAGGCACTGCAGGAGTCCACATCATCCACCGCGTAATTCACAGAAAGGACCTTGTGCGTATCAGGCATATCTTCATTATTATCACCCTCAATAGTTTCTATCTTAAGCTTCTTCAGATCCGCATTTCCCACTCCCAGTTTCTCAGCCAGACGGACATATTCCACATCGTATGGCTTATACCCGAGTATATCTGCAGTGTATGCATCAACCAGAACCGGGTCACGTGCTGCCATGATGCAGTTTCTAACCAGCGGATTGCCACCCTCCTCAAAATCAGGATCTCCGCAGATATGATCCACGACGATAAAATCCTGTCTGATATGGGTATTCAGATGCGCTATCGGCTTGTGAAGCCCGAGCGTATGGAATCTTCGTTTTTCACTGTTCGGTATCAGCCCTTTCATGTTTTTAAGAGCACAGGTGATTTTAGTCTGGCAGTGTCCCTTGAGAACAGGAACATTAATCAGATAATCGGTGTCCTTATAGCAGTTGCAGATATTGAGCTTCATGCCGCAGCAGTCAGCCTCGTAGGACTTTTCTTTCTGACCGTCAATGATACCGACCCCGTATTTGTGTGCGATAGCATTATATCCGCAGTACTCAAATGCTTTTGCTGTATTGCCCCCGACCCAGGCTCCTTCGGTTATCATGATGTTCACGAAAGCATTTTCCACAAGTAATTCTATGATACCCTCAACTATCTCCGGATGGGTGGTCGCACCGTAATCAGCCGGAGTACAGTCCAGAAGGTTCGGTTTTATTGCGATTCGAAGTGAGCCCGGGTCACGTCCGAGCTCATTCATCCTCGCGGTGACATCTTCTATGAAACCTGACTTCGTCAAAAGACTCTTCGTCATATCCTTAAAGTCTGTACCGTAAGCTTTATATATTGTGTTCTTATCTGAAATGGCCATACTTTGCAAGCTCCACATAATCAAGTTCCTTCAACCTGAGGTCTTTTATGATTCGTGCAGGTGTGCATTCCTCGAACAGACTCTGTGGTGCCTCAACGGCTCCCTTGTCCGTATCGATATATATAGCAAGCGGCTGTGCTTTTCCGATTGCATATGAAAGCTGAACCTCTACCCAGTGATGTCCATGAAGGTATCTGCAGGCGATCTCACGTGCCTTGTGTGCAGCTGAGAAATCCACCTTGGTCGGATCCTTTCCGTTCATGCAGCCACCACCCACATTGGAAAAACTCTGATATGCATCAACAACAATCTTTCTTCCTGTAAGACCTGCGTCACCGTCAAAGCCTCCTATTTCGAATTTTCCTGTCGGATTCACAAGGAAAGTTTCAACCTCGATACCGTATTTTGATGCGATAGCACACGCCTTGTCTATGATAATCCTATCTGTAGCTTCGCGTTCTTTCTCAGTGTTCTGATATGAAATAGTCCATGTAACTACTTTTTTAAGCTTAAGTCCCTCTTCATAGAGACCTGTGAGCTGACACTTGCCGTCAGGAAGAAATCTTGAATCAGCCCTACGCAGTTCATCGTACCATGCCGCAAATTCCTGAAGCATGACCATAGCTGTCGGCAGCATCCTGTCTGTATCATCACATGCATATCCGAACATCATACCCTGGTCGCCGGCACCGCCAATCTCGTCATTGGTTCCAAGGGCGATGTCCGCTGACTGCTTGCCTATGTTATCGATGATTTCATAATCAGACGTATATCCTACATCATTCAGAACATCCCGGGCTATTTTCTTCACATCAATAACTGCTGAGGTGGTAACTTCACCGGTGATGAACACCTTACCCTTACCTCCCATAGTCTCGATGCCTGCTCTGGTATTTTTGTCCTGCTGCATGCACTCCTTCAGAATAGCTGCGCTTATCTGATCACATACTTTATCCGGATGTCCTCTGAATACGATCTCATTACTGTAATAATACATTTTCTTCTCCTCTTTTCTTCTTCCTCAATTCATAGCGGAATGTTTCGGTATAACAGGAAATCCGGAAGAATCTTCTATTATGTCAAAAACAGCCCGTCATGATGACAGGCTGTTAATTACTTTATGTCGAACCCATCATCCAAGCTTTAGCACCGTTTCTCTTTTTTCAGGAAGGTTGCTGAAGGGTCACAGAGCTTGTCTCTCGCCTTCTCATTATGGTGAACTCATTATAGCACGACGAGTTATATTGTCAACTGCTGTAAAAGAATCTTAAAAGATCAACCATTGCAAAGATATACGAAATATACCGCATACAAGATGAGCATACATATTCCGGCCGCTCTTCCGAGCTTTTTTGTTTTAAATACGAAGATCCAAAGTGCTGCTGCAGCCATTACCATCACTGCACTGTCGATAATGAACTTGGACTGATAAGGAACTGCCGTAATCAGAGAGGTAAGACCGACTACAAAAAGAATATTGAATATATTGCTGCCTACTATATTTCCGATTGCTATATCTGCATTTCCTTTTCTTGCTGCTGTAACGCTTGTAAACAGTTCCGGTAGAGAGGTTCCGAGAGCAACTACAGTCAATCCTATGAATCGCTCACTTATCCCCAGCTCACTCGCAATCCCGGATGCTCCATACACAGCCAATCGGCTTCCTAATATTATCGCCACCAGTCCTCCAATCAGGAAAATAACCATAAGAACTGCCTTTTTCTGCGTCGTGTCCCCGGAGGTTTCCGTCTTAAGCCTCTTGGACTGCACGGCCAGAAAGGTCAGGTATGCCGCGAACAGTACGATCAGAATGATTCCGTCAACTATCTGTATCACTCCGTCAAGTCCCAGCAGGAACAGTACTGCGGAAACAAGTATCATAAATGGAATCTCGATTTTTATTGTCTCCGGTTTTACTGCTATAGGTGTGATAGCCGATGCTATTCCGAGTATGATAAACACATTTAATATATTGCTGCCTACTATATTTCCGATAGTGATATCTGCACTGCCTTCAAATGCTGCCGTGATGCTGACTGCTGCTTCAGGTGCGCTGGTTCCCATAGCCACTATCGTCAATCCTATGATGATCTGCGGTATTCCGAATCTTTCTGCTATACCGGCTGCGCCGTCGACAAAGAAATCTGATCCCTTGACCAGAAGCACAAAACCGATTATTAATGCTGAAATATACAGGATTACTGACATTTAATTACTGTCCTTCCTAAAACCTCTTTCTCTTTTTCCCGATAAATAACAGGATTGCAATAACTATTGTTGAATGCTTCTTCAAGCCTCGTGTCATCTCACGCTGCCTCTGTTTTCCTCAGTATAGATTCATCTACTGCATTCTCCTTAAATGCAACATCCAGTTCTTCCATCGCACAATATATTGATGAGAAAACTGATGCTATTTTTCTGACGATCATACAGCATGCATTAAACAGACCTACATACTCCGCCGGCAGTCCCAGCTGACCGAAGATAATAACCATTGAGCTTGTAACACTCGATGAAGAAAGTGAAAGCTGCACCGATACTATAAAAAGTATAAGAAGGAATGAT
Source organism: Lachnospiraceae bacterium (assembly GCA_045616865.1). Lineage (GTDB taxonomy): Bacteria > Bacillota > Clostridia > Lachnospirales > Lachnospiraceae > Darwinimomas. The sequence continues at coordinate 9,812 of JAZLHO010000074.1, forward strand.
AATGTAACTGCCGTGCCCGACATCTGTGCTGCACAAAAAGCTGCTGCAATGCCGCAAATTGCCGAATACGGATAAAACATGGCAAAACTCATCGGCACCCAGAATTCTACAAATGAGCTTTTTATTCCAAGAACCTTTTCAGCTGTTTCTTTCTGGAATTCTATAGTCTGCGAACTTGAATGAGCCGCAAAATTTTTTATGATAAGCAGCTTGAGTTTCTTAATAATCACAAACGGATTCAGAGAATGTTTAACCGATACAAAACAAAGGTCCAAAACAGCATATATCATCATGCAGATGATAACTGCAACTATATACTTCCATGCATTGAGTATATCGCCGTGCTTTCCCGATGCAACCAGTGACGTAAGGTTCAAAAAAGTGATTGCCGGAGCGACTCTGCCTACTATTCTCATAAAAGTATTAAGCCAGACTGAACTTTCTCCTATCAGTCCCTTTAATCCCTTGCCCTGTTCACCTATTATAAGAAGGGCCGCGCCAAGTCCCAGAGCCAGTACAATAATCTGAGGTATCTTCCCTTCAACGAAGGGATTTAACAGATTCGTCGGTATCACATCAAGAATCATACCGATGATTTTATCCGGTACAATCATTTCTCCGGTTCCCCTGAAATTTCCAAAAAACATCAGGCATATCATGATAGCCATAGCCATAACGATCAGGGTTACAATTATGAAACGTTTGATCACTGTCCTGCCGAGACTGTTCAGTTCACTGATATCATTGAGCATTGTGACTGATTTCAGCAATGAAAAAAACAATACCGGTCCCATAATGCCTGACATAACTGCAAGAAGCAGTGAAGACACAGGATTAACCAGATCATTGATCAGAAAGCCTGATACTGTCTCCGGAAGCAGCCGCATTATAATTCCGCACAGAATACCCAATGCGATTGCAATAACCGTTGTTTTTACCGTAGCATCATCACTTACATGTCTTGGTGCTCGTATAGAAATCGTATTTTTACCAAGCGCATATGTAAAAAAGGCCGTAGAGAGCCTGTCTACCAGATAGTTGCTGACCATCCTGTATGTATCGTTAAAAAACTCATGCCGTCCGTTCTGCATCGGATTGTACGGTTTTCCTGGAATGGTGATGATCAGTTCAGTACACGTAAAACGCTTTTTAAGTTTGATATTAAATTCTGTTTCTTCACCAAAGTTTGCGGCATAATCCTCGAGCGTAGCCTTCGCCAGATGAATAAACCGCTCTTTTTCCACCGGGTCGATCTTTTCAATTTCCGGTGCACTTCCGATATTCTCAATCGTATCTCTGATATTTTCCTCGTTTAATCTCATAACATCCTTCATGCTTTTGTACTTCCAGTTTGTATATTTCTCCTTCTATTGTACCATTTAGATTGTGTTCTACAGGTTTCTGCTTTTTATTATACGCCTCTTCAGGGTCCGCCAAAAGTATTTTATAGTGTTAACCCGGCTCGGGTTTATACTTTAGACATCAAGCACACGACCTCACAATGCACGCTTTGCCCGAACATATCGACCGTCTGAACCTTTCTCAGGCGATAGCCACTATCACAGAGTATCTTCAGATCTCGTGCCAATGTGGCCGAATCACAGCTTACATACACGATCCGTTCCGGCTGCATCTTCAGGATGGTGTCCAGGCATACTCCATCACAGCCCTTGCGCGGAGGATCCACGACCACGACATCCGGCTTTTCGAAATCATCTCTCAGTATGACTTCTTCTGCTTTGCCGACATAAAACTCAGCATTGGTTATTCCGTTGATTTCTGCATTCTGCCTTGCGTCACAGATGGCCTGTTCTATCACTTCCACGCCATAGACCTTCCTCGCCTTCTGTGCAAGCGAAAGCGTGATCGTTCCGATTCCGCAGTATAGATCCCACACGATTTCATTTCCCGTTAATCCTGCATATTCCACAGCCTTACCGTACAGTTTTTCGACCTGCACCGGATTGACCTGAAAGAAAGACAGCGCAGAGATACGAAACTTCAAATCTCCGATATAATCCTCTATGTATCCTGGTCCGTCCAATACGACAGTTGCATCGCCGAGAATCACATTGGTATCTTTATCGTTGATATTAAGTACCGTCGTAGTAATTCCCAGCTCTTCAGGCAGTATAACTCTGATTCTTTTACTTGCTACGACACATACCATGATCTGTCCGGTCTTAAAGCCCTTACGAATCAGAATATGCCTCATCGCCGGATGATATTGCTTTTTGATGCTATCGATTATTGCTTTATTTTCGGGTATTCCAAGCAGACAGTCCTCGCAGGTGATGATGTCGTGTGAATGCGCCGCATAAAAGCCTGCAATCACTTTGCCGTTCCTGTCCGTTCCAATCGGATACTGGGCTTTGTTGCGGTATCTCCATGGAGTATCCATACCTATAATATCGCCAACCTCCACATCTGATTCCGTACCTGAAAAATCAAATCCGCCTATACGTTCCAGATTGTTTTTGACTTTGTTCTTCTTGTACCGCAGCTGAGCATCATAGTTCATAGCCTGAAGTGTGCATCCCCCGCACGCTCTTGCAACCGGACACTTCGGCTCTGCTCTGTCAGGACTCGGGGTTATGACTCTCTGAAGCCTTGCATATCCGTAAGTCTTCTTCACCTTCATAACCGAAGCTTCTACCACATCTCCCGGAACTGTATCTTTAATAAACCAGGTGAAGGCATCGCTTTTTCCGATGCCTTCACCATCATGACTTAAATCTACTATATTGACCTGTATTATCTGATTTTTACTATACATTAGATTGTTGTCTTCTTTATATTGCTTTCAATCAGTTTGTTGTATCCCAGCCAATTCGTGTTGTCTCCTGCTGCCTGCATAAGCTCCTTCATGATCTCTATCTTTGCATCTGAATTATCTGCCAGGTTCAGTGCAAGTGCCTCTGCTATAGCCGGTTTCTTCGGTGAACCGAATTCAAATTCTCCATGATGAGCCAGTATGCAATGTTTGACCTCGGTTGCCAGATTCTTCGGAAATTCCGGAAGATTCCGAAGCTTCTCATCGATCATCTCTACACCTATTACGATATGACCCAGAAACTGTCCTTCATCAGAATAATCATTGTTCGGATATGGATTTATCTCCCTGATCTTACCTATGTCGTGAAGCAATGCTACCGTCACCAGAATATCATGATTCAGATACGAATAAGCCTTTGACATATATTCACACATGGCAGTCACACCGAGTGAATGTTCCAGAAGCCCGCCTACAAAACTGTGATGCACAGACTTTGCCGCTGATGAAAAGCAATACGCCTTGAGAAAGTTATCATCCTTTATAAAAAACTCCTCCAGCAACGCATGCAGATATTTATTATTTACAGATGCGATAGCCTCCATGAGCTGCTTTTTCATCCCGTCCATGTCTCTCTCACTGACAGGAAGATAATCCGACGGAACATATTCTCCCGCTTCGGCTCTGCGTACTCTCTTTATGTTCAGCTGTATGGAATTATTGAACAGAGTTACATCTGCCTCAATCTGTACATAGTCGGCTTCATCAAAATCCTCTATTCCCGGATTTCCCAGATCCCATATCTTTCCATCCACCACCATAGACCTGTCCTGAAGCTGCAGACTGCAGTACTCTTTTCCAGCCTTTGTCAGATTGATCTGACGTTTCTTGCAAAGGTAAACCTCAGAAACATGCATTCCTTCTCGTAATGTATTCAGATATTTCATTTATTCTACCTGTGAATCCTTTCCTTCTTTGTTATTCGGATCACTATTCCCTCTTTCCTGCAGTAATCGTATACTCCAGTTTTCTGTATTCACCCCTTGCTTCTCTGTAAACGATAACCAACAGTTCATCACCTGCCTGAAGTTTATCCAGACAAGCTGAATATTCAGCGGCAGTATGTATTTCTTCGTCCCCTATCTCAGTGATAATATCTCCCGGAAGTATTCCTGCCTCATATGCAGGAGCTCCGTTTATCACCTCTTTTACATACACTCCTTTAGGTGCTCTGATTGAAGTACCATTAGCTATTTCGTCGGGGATTGATGAGGGAACTATACCGAAATATGCATAATCGCCTGAGTTGCTCATTCTCTCAATCAGACTCTTATAATCAGATATACCCATGACCACAGTTCCATCATTGGCTGTATCCACCCATCCTATCAGTTCTTCATTTGTATTCAGAATCCATGTGCCCATCTCACTGTCCATATAATTATTCATATAGATCAGTCTTGAGGTTCCATCCACGGCCTGCGCACTCTTATCAATATAAGAAGCCCACGCATAATCCGAGGAGTGTACCACACCTCTCGGACTTCCAAGTGCCACCAGCAGATCTCCTCTTGTCACGGCGTATGAATTTCCAAGTACTACAGGCTTTGCAAATGCTTTTACTGTATCTGTCATTTCATTTTTCTTTACGGAAATGATACCGAGTCCTGTGATACTGTCAGGCTTTTTCACATATCCGGTCTGTGCGTTTCCGTTAGTCCACACTACACTGACCTCATCAGAAGAAACTGCATCTCCTACTGTAAGTATCAGTACTTCATTAAATGTCTCGGCAATAACTATTCCGGAATATTCATCCTCAGTCTCTCCATATCCTGCGAAGAAGTCATCTGCTTCATCTACAGGTCTTATAGTCACTATCGATGGATCCATATCATTGCAGAGTTTTGAGAGATTCTTCCATAATCCGTTCAGATCATCTATCGAGTACTGATAGCTGTTGATGACTCCGGCTACCACCTCTTCTATGGGTTCAGTGGATTCAACCTCGTCCTGAGTCACATCTTTTTCGACAGATTTCGTTTCTTCCGCATTTGTCTCATTTTCATCTGACTCAATCATTTCCGGTTTGCTCTCTTCTGTTGCTTCCCTTTCCGTCATCTGTTCTACAGCTTCATCACGCGGGATCATAACCACCTCGGCTGTAGTGCTTTCCGGTTCAGTCCCAAACAGTTTTTCTGCTGTAGGCTTTGTAAGCACGAAAACGCTCGCGGCGATTATTCCAAACAATATAGCCCCGGCAATGATCTTGATGACATTCCTGAAACCTTTTCCGGCCTCAGTCTTTCTGACGATCTTCTCTTTTATAAAACTATTCTTCTCGTTCTTGTTTTCTTCACCCATTACGGTATATCCTGTCTGACCTCTTCAGGTTCTGTCTCCAGCAGTTCCGGATGAGACAAAAGCTTCTTGATATATTTAAAAACAGTTGCGTAATAAAAACCGTCACAAATACGCTCATCGGTATTAAATGTATAATTGATATAGTGTCTTGTATGAACACCTATCAGCGGATTCGGATCCGGTTCATCGACCTTATACTTGGTGCCTATAGAGCAGAATACCGGCAGATTTCCGAAATCATACAGATGATGGACTATTGGCTCGATACCGAGCGATGCCATAGATGTCAGAAAGAATGAAGCATGGAACGGGCTTATCTCGAGCAGTGCCTTCGGGATCCATCCGAAATAATCCATAAATCTTAAAAGCATCATAACCATCTTAAGCAGCATTCTCGGAGTAACTGAAAGCAGCTTCTCAATCTTATCAAAATCGCTGCTTCCGACTTCTGTCGTCTTTATCCTCAAAACTTCTGCAGTCAGCTTTTCATAGACATCATAAACCGTATCCGTCGGCTTCAGGTGCAACTTGACCATACCGTCTTCCGCGTCTACAGTCATCGAACTTTTTACGACCATGCAGAACTGAATATCATCCCCGCGGGAATATACTCTCTGTCCTGAGCAGAAACGGTTTATTGCCGGATATTTTGCAATCACACGGACATAAGCCGCGATAAATATATGCGTGATTCCGAAACTTTTATATCCCTCTTTACGTTTCCGGATGATGTATTTCTCAAGTTCTGATATCTCAAGCTTATCTGTGATTGAATTTGAAGCTCCGACCCTCGTAGGCATGATAAATGCCGTAACTGCCGTCATCGCGCCAAGGGATCTGATTCTTCTTCCGTCCGGACGGTCTCCCCATGAGGGATGATATTTGCCGTCAAGATGGACTTTCATGGCCAGTACTGCAAATACCGCTCCGATTATAACCAGCAGATCGGGACTTATCACTATCGTCGTCCGCAGCACGTGATCAAAAATCACTGCCTTGTTCATATATATCCTGATTCCCAAAAACGCCAGCAGGATGATAAGTATAAGCCACTTTCCGCTTTTTCCGCTGGCGGTATGTATATAAATATATGCCACTCCGATACATGCGACCCAGAAGATGAATCGGATCATGATCGAATATCCGCCTATACCAATCTTTATCGCTGAATACAGACAGAAAAGAAATGCTGAAAGTCCTGTGCTGTAAAAATGCTCATCACCAAAAACCAGCATCTGAATCAGAAACAAAACCCCTGCAAATACCGGAAGTATCACCAGAAGCCATATCTGTCCCGATTCACTGTATATGTCTGCAAATACTAACCGGATTACTATCGATGCCAGGACGGCAACAGCGGAAAGCCAGGTAAAAAGATTTTTTTTGCTTACATAATAATTTATTCTCTGATCCATATGTCTCCGATTACATTTCTGTTTTTACTCACTACCTTAATATGTAATTTTATCATAACTACGGTTAGAGTAAAATAACTGCGGCAATATTTGCATTATTCGGGAAAAAAGTTTACAGTATGAAAAGATATTACAAAACAGGGGAAAACGCTATGGATGAAAAAGAATTACTGATTTCCAAAATTAAGGATCTTGACCACATGGCATATGACAGAAATATCACCAGATGTACCGGATTCCTGACCATGTCAGAACAGTCAGTTTATCTTGATATCGCAAGAGAACTTAACTCAAAGGATCATTTCCTGGCCGGAGGCCACGAGGATGCAGAAAGAGCTATGATTATCTGGCCCGCAGGCTATGCTGATAAAGCATATGTGACCGGTTCACTTATCTCCTGCATTCTGGCACTTCCTGCAGACGCAAGATTTGCAGATGACTTGAATCACAGGGACTTTTTGGGTGCACTTATGAATCTCGGGATTGAGCGGCACTGCCTCGGGGATATACTTGTAAGTTCTTCTTCTGCATATATCTTCTGCGTATCTGAAATGGCTGATTTTATCGTAGAAAATCTGACACAGGTCAAGCATACGCATATCACCTGCAAAAAGGTTGGTCTTGATGAATGTGATATCGTTCCGGTATTCGATGAAATAAAAGTCAATGTCGCGTCTGAGCGTATCGATGCCATAGTTTCCGCTGTGTATAACATTTCAAGAACTGTTGCAGCTAAGCTCATAACCTCGGAGTACATATTTATAGACGGGCGGGTGGCCAAAAATTCCGGTGTCAAAATAAAAGAAGGTGCCAGGATATCTGTACGCAATCACGGCAAGTTCATATACTGCGGTATAGACGGCACCAGCAGAAAAAACCGCTTGTATGTCAGAATAAAAAAATATGTATGACTGAAAGCTGGTCGCTTAAAAGGGGCTGTCGCACTAAAAATTAGTGCCCAGCCTCTTTTTTGCCTTAAAACAGTCTGTATTTTACAACTTAAAAGCAGGAACCATTGAATCTCTATCAGAAAAGCCTCTTCGCTGATAGCAAGCTGCGAAACGCAAACTTGCTCACTCAAAGGAAACCATGCTCCGCATGCTTTCTTATGTGAGCTTCGAACAAGTGCATTTCTTGCTCCGCTCATCAGCATTTCTGATGAGATTCATATGAACCCTGCTATGCGTGTAAAACACAGACTGTTTTCTCGGCAATAAATATCTACTCAACACAAAAACCAGGCTCAAATGAGTCTGGCTTTGCGGTATAATTATTGTATGCTAAAATCAAAAATCATACATAAGAAT
>JAZLHO010000075.1:0-39838 GCA_045616865.1 Lachnospiraceae bacterium
GCAGCGCAGACTTGGAGTAATGACTCCGGCAGAATACTATCAAACAAAGTTGGCGGCATAAAAAAACTGCCCAAGCGGGCAGAAAAAAGTTTTTTGTTTTTTAAATTGTCTACTTGACGGGTAGCACACCAAATTCAAGGATTATAGCACTCCCCGGACGTTCCTGGGGGGATTCGAACCCCCGGCCTCACGCTTAGGAGGCGGAAAGGTCACTCAAAAAAACTAGGAAAGGAGGGCGTTTCCCGTATCACGTACCCTCCAATCACTCAAATAATCACTCAAATCTGCCGAGAGCAATGACGGTTGTGACGGATATGACGGATTGATTACTTCTCCGACATTTTCTCCGACATTGTGCTGTATTATATATCTGAATTGCGAACTGTGAACTTTTATTGTTTTTGCCGCCTGCAAATTGACTTCTTTTGCAGATATTGTATAATAATGTTAGTCAACTTGTGACGGATTAAAGCTGGGTTCCCGAATGGGAGTAGGCACTCTAGGTGCTAAGAATTCCTTTGCTCCTGGGGTTGACTTTTTTTTGTTAATTTCATCTTTAATTCATCAAGAATACTTTCCGGTCGTTTTCTGATCTCATCATAGATGAAATCAATTGCCTGCTGCGAATAACTATATTGCGGCTGAGTTGAGACCTGATATGTAAAACACATCTGCTCATTTTCCTTCAATCCGAAGTAAGACACAAAATTCCCAAAATGATACTGATTCATCATTGCATTTCTTCCATTATATGTCAGGCGAATTCCATCTTTTTCGATTCTCTTATTTAATTCTTTTATGCATCCCTTTGCATTATATTTGTGCGTTTGATTCGGATTCTTCAATTCTTTGATGATTCTTACTCCTTCAACAGCATCTTTCTCTATATGATAATGCTCCGTTGCTGCATTTCTGTCTTTAGTGGCGTAATGGTAATGCTCTACTTTGATTGCAAAAGCGTTATTCTCAGATTCTATCATTGGCTCCAGGTTCCTTTGAGCCGTTATCAATTTCTCTGCAATCTGTTCTGTGTACTTCCCCCTAATTTCAATTTCATTCAAAGACTTTAATCTAACTGAAAGAGTGATAAAGTTTTCTGGAATAATCCGTGTCATATCAACATTGTGGAACTCCATCATTTTATCTACAAAGTTAAATACACACGCCTGCAATAAAGGGATATACACTGCCTCATATTCTTCGGTGATATAATGTGTACTGATGTTTCTCAATTCAATCACCTTTTCGAGGTTTTTTCTCAATGGAGCCTTTTCGTTAGTAAATACCTTTTGAACACAGTTATCCAAAGAAATCGTTCTGTTCGGTTTGTCTTGATAATAAATGGATTCTTCTCCGAATTTATTAATCAAATGTGCCTTTAGCATAAGTTCCCAGGCATTGCAAATAAAAAATGCAAATCCTTCCAAACGATAATTGATGGATGGCTTATTATATATTTCTATTGCCATCACAAAAGCTTCTTTCGATTTATTGATTAACCTTTCTTGTGTGTTCAACTCTATCAATCCCTTCTGAATTCATTTTAATAAATCACAACACAAATTCTATACGATTTAATAGCACAACACAACTGCCTTTTAAAAAGGATAATCATTTTCGTGAAAAATTATCTTTGATTATTATTTAATGCCTGTTTTCTCTCAATAATTTTTTCAACCGATTGATTGATTCTTTCTTCTGAAATTTTACCAGATTTGACGGCATTAAGTACACCATTGTATGCTTGTTCAAAATCATACGGCATCAACAAAAGATCGTTTCCGGCCATAACTGCCTCAACCGCCGCTTCTGCTGATGAATAATACTTATATATCGCTCCCATATTAAGGGCATCCGTAATTATTAAACCATCATATTTCATCTGTTTTCGCAATATATCAGTAACAATTATTTTAGATAAAGAAGCCGGCGTATGATTGTTTACTATTTTAGTGCAGTCTATGTGTCCCACCATAATCATAGGAATATCTTCCTTCACCGCATCAGCAAAAGGCAAAAGTTCTGTCTGAAGCAATTCATCTAATGTTCTGTCTGATATTGCAAATCCGGCATGCGTATCCTGCGCCGTTGCTCCGTGCCCTGGAAAATGTTTATATGTTGCAAGTATTCCCTCTGACTTTAGCCCTCTTGCTACATTGGCGGACATTTTTTTTACCACTTCGGGATTTTCTCCGAATGATCTTTTTTTTACAACTGTATTTGAATCATTTGTCAGAACATCCGCAACCGGTGCAAAGTCAACATTAAATCCAAGATCCGACAGACCTTTCCCGAGATGTTTACCTATCTCGTAAGCTTTTTCATAATTTTCCTTAGCTCCGATTTGACGCATATTCTCTACTGCAGTTACACCATAGTCAGCTCTTCCGCTGATTCTGGACACAGTTCCTCCTTCCTCATCAACACAAAGGAACATCGGAAGTCCGGTTCTGTCAAAACTGTATTTTTGAGTATTTGACAGCATCTCCTTTGTTTGTGACTTGGAAATGAGATTGTACTCCATATAGATAAATCCCCCGACAGGAGTTCTATCTATCGCCTCTTTCGTAGCACTACCCGCTTTTGTTACATTTGAAACCTTCATAAATGCATCTGGTTCCACAATAAACATCTGAGCGACTTTTTCCTCAAGGCTCATCTGTGCCACATAATCTTTTGCGGTCCTCTGCGCTGCATACGAATTAAAGCTCACTGAAAAGAACAGTGAGCTTATTATTAAAAGCGATGCAATTTTTTTAATAATCATATTCAACAATATATCCTATCTTTCCGCTATATGAAGGGACTATACTTAGCACATCATTCGGAATATCATTAAAGACCCATCTGTTCTCTTTTTTGTAGAAAAAGAAATCTATACAATTTTCTTCAATATCACCATCACGATAACTCGGTTCATTAATCATCCAATAGGAATTGACCCAACTACTACTTGAATTAAGTGGTTCTGAATACGTAATAAAATATCCATCTGCATCAAGCCAATAGTAGTCAGTTGAATCTGAACTACGTCCGGCTCCGACTTTAAATTGATTATTTTCAAGACCTTTTTCTTTTATTTGATCAACAATAGTCTTAAACTCTTCTTCCGTTTCAATGTTTGCAAGATAACCACCCATCTGCTTAGCCTTGCTTAACGCATCTAAAAATGTTCCATCCTCAATAATGAAATCGTAACGATGAATACTGAAAGCAGTATTTACCGTATAGCTTTCTCCTGTTTCCTTATCAAATTCGGCCTCATTCTTTGTTTCTCCATTGATTGGTTCTCCGTCAAACACGACACGAACTATATCATTTTTAATATCAATAATATATGGCCAGTATCTGTCTCCGAATGACGCAGAAAAAAGTAATTTTCCTTCCGGGCTCAACTTGTATAATTCCGGACTGTAAAAACCGGTAATATACAGATTACCATCATTATCAAAAGCGTGGGTATTTGATGCAACAAATAATTCTTTTCTCCAAAGAATGCTGCCTGTTGCTCTGTTTAATGCAAGAACGTATGAATTATCGGTAATATAAACTATATCACCGTATTCACCGATTAGCTCTGTTGAATTCAACTCTGTATACGGATTTACATCTGTGATATATTCCCAGACAACATTCCCATCTGAATCAACGCCCTGGTAGCTTAGTGTGTATCCGCTATGCACTTCATCAACAGGAATAGCTTCCGTAGCCACTATTTCTTTTACAATTGTGGCAGACTCTTTTTCTGTTTTCTTAGCTTCGTTATACTTCTGATTATCTGTTGAAGATTTTACCGCTGTTCCCTTTTTTTCTATTTCAGCATTTGCAATATTATTGTTTGTAATAGTTGTTGTATCTTGCGAATTGGTTTCAACTATTTTTTCAGTTTTTCTTTTACCTTTCCCTATTACATAAGCAAGCAGTAAAACTACAATCGCCACAGCGACAACTACAAGAATAACTGTTTTATTGATTTTTTTGTTTTTGTTTTCATTATTGCCTAATAATCCATCCTCCCCTATCGCTCGCTTTAACTTAGGCAACTCCATCTTGCTTGCAGTATGATTCTCACTATCCGCTGTTTTTGTACAATTCGCTTTTTCATAGATAGGTTTTGTTATATTACTATCGCTATTAATTTCTTTTTGTTCTGGCGTTTCCTGTTGTGACATTACAGAATTTATATTTTGTGGAATATCCACCGGTTTCCCGCATCTGCCACAAATCATATCACCATTCTTTATTATTGCCCCACATCCAGTACAAAACCTCATGTTGCCTCCTTAATAGTCACAGGTCTCAGGCTATCCCTATTCAAGATAAATATATCCCGGACCCTCAACATAAGCTTCAATATAATCACCGTCACAGTAACCTTCCGAAATAAGATCACCTGAAAACTCTATGTACTCCTCTTCAGGGTCAAAACTATAAGTACCTTTTTCAGTATTTTTTTCCTTACCGTCTGATATCTTCAACTCATACTTTCCTGAATCACTCAATTTAAGACTTACAGTATAGTGATAGAATATTTCATCTGTGTCCTCATCAACATAATACTCTTCTTCATCATCATACTTAAAAGTCTTATTTAGATGTGTTCCGTCATCAGTTTCCCTCTTTTCAACTTTTTTGCCATCAGGTCCAACGTACTCCCCATCAGGTGTTTCAGTATCTGCATACATTAGTCCGTCCGCACCGAAATAATAACTGTTCCCATCAACAGTTACCCATCTATTGACAGCCATTCTCCCATTTGAATCAAAGTAATACCAACCTTTACCGTATTGAAGCCAATCAGTTACCATTGAGCCATCATCATTAAAATAATAATAACTTCCTGATATTTCAGCCAAACCGGTAACCATGTTCCCGTTTTGATCCATAAAATACCTTCGTCCGCCATCGTTGAGCCAGCCTGTTATTATATTGTTATTATCATAATATCGATAATGTCCGTCCTCCTGAATCCAGCCTTGTTTTATCTCGGGTTTTGTTTCAACTTCTTGAGTTGTATCTTCAACGGATACTTCTGTTTCGAATATTATAGTGTCTACAATTGTCTTTTCTGCAGTTATTTTCTTTTCTTGTGTATACTTTTGAGTGTTCTTTTCTTGCGTCTTTGTCTCCGCTATTGTATTCTCAGTAACAGATTTCTCTGTGCCATAATATGTCTCTGACTGATTATATAATATCTGATCTGTGGTTTCCGCCAAATGTATATCTCCAACATCACCCTTTGGATTCTTCTTCAAAGTAAAAGCCAGAATCAAAATAATCACTATTACTGCAATTGAGGCATAAAGTACATATTTTTTATTATTTTTAATGACAGTTAAAGTCTCTTGAATCCGGTGTTTCTTATATTGGGACTTATTATCATTGTCATAAGAAATATGTGTTTCTATTGCATCTGTAGTCCTTACAAACTCTACATTTTTATAATTAGTGGCTGGTGAATTGGCAATGTTCGCTTCCTTTTCTTTATACTGAACTTTGTTGTCTTGACCACTTGTGTTGATTATCTTAGGAATCTCTACGACTTTCCCACATCTTTCGCAAAATGATTCGCCATCCTTTATTATAGCCCCGCAACTAGTGCAGAATCTCATGCTGTCTCCTTTAACTAACCAACTGAAAAACTATTATTAGTACCTATTAAAATAACAGGTTTATTCCAAGGATCTCTTAATGTCAGCAAAACGAACTTCTCCTGATAAATCCTGAATAATTATTTTCCCAGATAAAATATCAAAGAAAAAGTCTGCAATGTTCTCAACCGTTAACTCTTTTGACTTTCCGCCGTCTTCCTTATTAAGCGAGTAAGTTTTTAAAATTTGTGTTCCGAGGGCACCTGCGCCAATTAAAAAGTGATTCTCAAGCTTATCCATATCAATCATATCTGCAGCCAAGACTCTTCCGGATACTGAATAGCTATTTACCACTGTATTTACATTATCATCACCCACGAGCACCGTTTTTAATGAATCACTTTCTAGATTCATCTTGATTTTTCCGGTATTTCCGTTTTCTTTTTCTCCTTTATACAAAGCTCCGAGATGTGCAAGTGAAATATTATAAAGTTCTGAACCTGGCAAATATGTTACAGGTTCCGTTGCGAATCCTGCCGGATAGAGGAGATAATTCACTCCAGCCAATTCTACTGTTCTTGAATTAAACGTTCCTACAATACAATTAGTGATGGTTGAAGATTTAGCAGCGAATACTCCTCCGAGTACAACACAATTCTCGATATATATTTCTTGAGCAAATATGCTTCCGCCTACATAACAATTTTTAAGTCTTACTTTTTGCGCATTGATATCCGCATAAAACAATACTCTGTTGGATGTTATAAAAGTAGCTATAGTATCTGCAGTTGCAACTGTTTTCTTGAATGTAACAGGTTCGGCAATATCACTCTTTATATAAAGTTCCGCATCCGCATATACTGCTCCTTCAAATGTCACATTTCCGGCTTCAACATCAATTCGGTTTCCGAAAACGCCACCTTCAATCACTACATTACCCTGTATTTTTACATCGCGTGACAGTTCTTTACTTCCTTGCGGTAATACACTTGATTTTACTGTTGTATCTTTAAGATTTATCTCATTCTCACCAAAACGCATTTCTTTCATTTCAGCCATAGTTCTCTCCTATCTGTTAATACAATATTCTTATGTCAGCCTTATGAAGTCCCCATAAACGTACGACTTCTTTATACACTCTTTGGTTATGTTCTGATGAATCTCCAGACGCAGCTGAAGATGCCTCCATGTATCCGTTAAATTCTCTTTCTATTTTTGATAAATCATCATTTGGTATATTTTGCCATTCGTTTTCTTTAACCGAAAAAGAATATTCGTTTACCTTACTAATCATTTTATCTGACGTATCGAACTCAGGCGCAAAGAATTTGTATTTTCCATTATACTCAGCATTGATATCCTGTGAGGAATGCAAAATCACGGGAACATATTCAATTTGTGATTGTTCTGATTCACCACTGCTCATTATATTATTTACTGTTTTCTTGTATTCAGAAGACTTTTTCACATAATCAGAAACAGCAGAAAGGACTGTTGATATCCGGCTTCTCAATCTGGCTGCATAAACCAATCCATCTACTGTGCCGGATTCTTTTGTTTGAATATAACTTGATGTGACAGCACTTTTTCCCGGAATCATTATAAGTTCGTCTCGGGCACCCTTTTTAATTTTGAATACATTTCTGTCAAGTGCCTCTATTCTTGTAATCATATCCTTATCAATATTTTCAAAAACCGATCCGTAATATGTTTTTAATCGCGCAGTATCGCTCTCCATTCTTTCTTTTTTATCGGCTACCCCTTGTGAATATTCTTTAAGCAACGCAAATTTAGCTTTAACAAGAGTAATGCTCTCACTTCTTTGGGTTGTCAGGTCATTACTGATCAGACTGTAAAATCCTCCGATTAATCTGTCGGCTATTTTATTGGAAGCTTCCTTTTTTGCAATAACTTCGGCAGATTCCATTGCAACAACAGATCCTGTTAATAAATCAATTCCTGTATTTGCTCCGCGAATACTTGCATCAAACGGATCCGTATCAACATGAATATTAGTAGTAACTGGTACTGTTCCAGAATAACTTACAGTCATCGTTCCGCCATGCTCACTTGCAGGATATGACACTGTTTTAGAACCTGAAAAGGTAACGGAATTATGATAAGTCCTTGTGTAACTCATTAGTGCCCTCCCTCAATAAACAAGTTCATGATTGATTCTGTTACTCGAGGAGAGAGTTCAGAATTATCCACATATGTTTGAAACTCTTTCCTGATCTGATCTCTGTCATATTCTTCAATAGGGCTATCATTATCTTCTACCGACAAATTTGCAAATTCTGATTCAATAGTAGATGCTGCCTGTTTGGATAATGTCTCTGGTGCAACCAGCTTGAATATTTTTGTGTCTTCGGAAACCATACTTTTTTCACTGACGAGTAAAACCGGGATGTACTCCTTCGGAACGTTTGTAGCAATGTCGTCGTACATTATCTCCGAAATCTCATTCTTATAAATGGCAGTCTCATTAAGATTCTTTCCGATGTTCCCTATTGCCCTGCTTGTCTTGTTCTTCAACCTTGCAGTATATGCAAGCTGAGATGCTGTCTGAGTTTCATTCCCGAAGCAAACAACATCCGGAACCGAGCGCAAAAAACTGCCTGTGATTAACGTTTTCCTTTCTTGAGCCAATCTGTATGCCTCTCCATCCAGTTCAACTATTCTGTGCTCCAGAGCCTTATCTAAACTTCTGAATGTCTTGTAATACTCTCTTCTGAGGCGGGAAACGTCGCTTTCCATACGATCTTTTTTATCACATAAAGACTTCGACATTTGGGCAAGTGAAATAAACTTGGCATTTAATTCAGAAAATCTTTGTGCCAATTTAGTAGACACTTGTGAACGGATAAGGCTGAAAAAGCCCCGATCTATGTTATTACAAATATGCTCAGCTGATTCATTTTCGGCTTCTATAACTGCTGTTTGCATAGCAACAACGGCTGCGGTAGTCATTCCGACATGTTCAGAAACAGTATTAACCGATGATGCCATTGGCCCAGTATCAACTACATAATCAAATGTTGCCATATACTCACCTCACTCTCATCACTGAATCACATCTTCATGTTCGATATCTGATGAAGCTGCCTCAATACTGTCTATCTGCTCTATCTGTGATTTAACCTGCTCATTTAAATCAATACAAACATGTTCCATCATCTCATCAGTTGTCATCGGTTGAGGAGGAAGTTCGCCGTAATTTGCAATATATGGGCTTACTCCCAACAACTGTTTCTTGCGACTGTCAAGCAAATTTATGCTGGCCATTGCAACAGCTGTATCATGTGACACTGAATCGCGAAGTGAACCCTCGTAGTACTCAATATGAGAAAACTCTTTTGTCGTATTGTTAATATCATCCATAATGCGATCAAGATATTCACCGAATTCTTCCTGCTGTTTGTTGAAATTCTTCGCCTGCTCTTCAAATCCTGCTATCATTTCAGCTTCGGAATCCTGGGCGTTAACTTCGGTTTTATCCAAACTATTTGAAGATTCCATACTCTTAATTGTTTCATCAAGAGATTTATACATATTGTATGCATTGCAGTAATCTGCATATGTATCTCTCATTCTATTGATCAACTCATCAGCGGCCTGTCTGTTGTCTCTGAAATAGTTTCCGATTTCCGATGACCAACGATCAAGATACATACGTTTTTGATCCTCAATATTGTTATAAATTTTAAGTCTTTCAACACGATTCTCTTCCATAAGCATTGCTATTACCGGCTGGAGAACCTCTTCATCAACCTGGTGCATTCCGAATGGCATAGCAGTTCTTGAACCATCATCAGCTATCCAGTTTGCTGTAAACAAATCATACTTTACCGAAGAACTTTTTTTCATGTTAAATGGTTCGTATTCGTTTACAGATGTTCTGTAATCGAAATCGGATGTACGGATTCTTTCTATTTCATCAGCTTCAAGTGACGGAGAATACTGGTTGTATCCTGCTTTTAATACCAATCCGAAAATCGCTGATGTATAATTGTTCAAATTACTTGCGCCGGCATTTTTCGTCTTGGACATTATCTGTACTGAATCTGCAAGTTGAGTCATAAGTTGCTTAAAGTAATCCGTATTATCAGTATCATCATCTGTATTTATCTGATCTTTGGAATCATTTAATGCGGTGAATCTTGATAAGGCATCCTCAATAGAAGTATCAAAAACATTTACAACCTTATTGTCCCCGATATCGGTTGTCGCGAAATCATGAATAAACTGTGACTCCTTGCTTCCCGGCACTATTACCGGAATCTCAACGGAAACATCTCTGCTATCGTTCAAAAGATAGCTTATATTTCTAACCTGCCTGTCAATATTGCCGGCGTAATCATGTAATGTCATATTCTGAATGGATAAAGAATACTCTGATGTATTAATGTTTTCCGGCATTTCATTTGAATCAATGATTGGCATTTTTTCCATCGACTCTTCAAGCTTCTGAACAGATTTCTGGAATTCTTCCGGATTGTTCAGAAGAGTCAATTTGAAATCTTTATTATCGACCGTATTGGTATGATCTATCATAAAGCTTTTATTTTCAAACGGAACACGCGTTGCGACTGGAACATAAACTACTCCGATTTTGTCCACCGAGTAATCTCTTCTGATATCCTTATATTCTTTTTCAGCCTCTGCTAACATTTCGTTGCATTTTTGTGAAACGTTTCCTGCATTTTTGCAATCTCGGAATGCCAAAAATGCAAATACACCGGATGCAACTACTCCAGCAATACCGAGAACCGGATGTACAAGAAAGCATAATGCAATTGAAACAGCGGCTGCGATTGCTGTAATAATCAGTATTGTTTTCTTTTTACTGATTGTAGCTTCTGCTTCCTCAATTTGTTTTTTTAAGTCCGCAATCTTTGCCTCGGACTTTTCTTCTTCAGAAACAATTTTTTCCGCCGCTGACTTGTAGTAGTCAAAAAGCACCTTTGCCTGGTCCTGATAAATGTTGGACGATTCACTAAATACCTTTCCCGTCATAGTTTCATCTCCTAATTAATTCTCTTTCTCTGCATATACATTATCTTCAGTTCATTCAAACAATCCTTAACAACTTTTGCATTTGAAGGATTATTTATAGTTAAATCTGAAGAGGTAATTGACAAAACCTTGTTGAGCATCTTTTCTTCAAGTTCTTTTGCTTTTTTATCATCAGATGGCGTAAGATATCTGAAATTATTCTGAAGCTCATTGACTGCATTTATTATCTCAGAATCACCCTGATATTCATTGTTAAACATTATTTGAAGATTTGATGCTGCATTTCTTAGGTTATATAATACCTCCTTCTTGTTTTGCTCATAGTCTGCTACTTCATGTATTTTATTGCTGACTCTGTATGCCAGATAACAAAATATAATGGCTATGAAAAGAGCAATCAATTCAAAAGCAATTCCGGTTTTAAGTTGTATTTGCCCTTTTAATAACAGTGCACAAGTAATTACGGAAATAACTGTGAATATTCCTATTCCGCGATAATAAAATACTCCCCCTATAAACACTCTGTCAGAACCAGCTCTATAAAAATAATTAAAGACCAAAGGAAGCGCATATCCCAGATAAAGAAGAATAATAATGATATAAACAAATGTTCCTTTTCCCGTTGCAATAAACGGGGCTGGTATTATCAAAAGAGGCAAAGCTATTACTATAGCAAGACCGATGAAGAAAATAATTAAACGTGGTAATGAATAATCCTTTTTCATGGATAAACCTCCTCCCGCTGGGTTATGTCAATGGATTACTGCAATTCGGGCAAAACTTAATCTCAGGTGTAACCGGCATTCCGCACCTCGGGCAAACTTCGCCTGAAGATTGTTGAATCTGTAATACCGTTCCACATTTTGTACATCTGGTTGAATCTTCATAATTATCGGATTCGCATGCAGGACAAGGAATATATTTTTTCCCGCAGTTCGGACAAAACGGTACATTCGTCGGTCGCTTTTTCCCACATTTGGCACAGAATACTTCTCTCATTTGATTTGATGTTCCAGGTGTAACACCACCCTGATTGGCATTTCCATACGCCGTCTGGGGTTGAATAACACCTTGATTAAAAGCAGGTTGCATCATAGAATTCCCAATACCATTTCCGCCATTGAATCCTCCTCCGAGCATTGCTGCTGCAAGAAGTCCACTCATGCCTCCGCCATTGTTAACAGCATTATTAGCTACTCCGAAACTCTGTTTTTGCTGCCAGGTATATCCGGCAATACCCTGAGCAGTCCTGTCAGATATAGCTTCCGATATCTTTCTGCCTTCTTCCGTGGAAGTATCCAAATCAATTTCCGTGATATAAAAACCTTCTAACTTAAATCCGTAGGTCTCCCAGAATTCAGCCATCGTTTGGCCAATAAATCCCGACAAATCATCTAAATGAGAAGAAATATAGTTGATTCCGACCTTATTTGCATTCATAAATGCAGATATTGTACTCTTGGTCTTCGAGACCAGTTCCCCCATGAAATGATTTGTTAACTCTGAGGCAGTAAATTGGTTTAATGTTCCAACAAGCTGAATAAGGAATCTCTCTGCATCCTGAACTTTTAACCCGTATCTTCCGGCTGCATACAACGGCATCATTTGATTATACTCCGGGTCCATTACTCGTAATGTGCTGGTTCTCCAATCAATTGTAAGCGGAGCAGTTTTATTTACAAACCATACCTCAGCAACAAACGGATTCTTGCCGCCAAAAGGAATACCGTACAGAGACCTCAATAATGGGATGTTTTCTGTACTAAGTGTATGTTTTCCCGGGCCGAATTTTGCAATTGCCTGACCTTTCGAAAACAGCACTGCTTCCTGCGATTCCCGTACAACTAATTGAGTGTGTGTACTAAGGTTTGATTGAGGAAATCGGTATGCGAAGATATCGTTACTACTCGGTCTCCATTCAACAAAATCAATAAACGCCATAACAACCTCCTATTTCTCAACATTTTTAATTTGTCTGATTATATATCTGTATTCAGTCCAGCTAAATATCTCATTTGCTTCCTCTTGCCTTTAAATTTTGTCCCACAAGTCAGACATTACGGTACACAAGAAAAAGCATAATTGAGGATGCTTTGACAGCCTCTTTTGTTCCTTTTTTGCGTTATTATTAAAAACATTTCCATTATATTTCAGCTGTTTAATAATGTCTACTATCTGACACAGTATTCTGTCCGTATATCCTGTATTTCCTGTAAAAAGTCGAGTGCCGCATATTAAGCCTTTCCGCAGCTTCCCGGGTAGATATTGCACCGGAACGGCACTCAAAACATATTGATTCAAAAGCTTCCGGAATATCTAATGGTTTTCGTCCAAACTGTTGTCCTTTTGCCTTGGCTGCGGCTATCCCTTCCGCCTGCCGCTGATGAATAAATTCTCTTTCAGTTTGGGCTACATAAGCAAATATCTGCAATACCAGATCCGCAATCAATGTCCCCGTAAGATTGTCATCTTTTTTTCGGGTGTCAAGCAGTTCCATATCCAAAACCAGGATGTCTGCCTGAATATCTTTTGTAATATACTGCCATTGAACAAGGATATCATTATAATTTCTTCCGAGTCTATCAATACTTTTTACTATCAGCAAATCCCCCTTCTTTAGCTTCCGAAGCATTTTCTGATATGCCGGCCGCACAAAATCTTTTCCGGATTGGAAATCACAATAAATATTCTTTTTCAGCACGTCATATGGTTCAAGTGCTATCAGCTGCCTATCGATGTTAAGGGAATTTGCCAACAGTCCGGATGTACAGGCTGTATTTGCTCTGATGAACAGCAGGCAGGAATGGAGCGGTACTGTTTCCGACATAGTACTGTTTGCAAAAGATATCGGAATCACTCTTGATCCGGCACACCTCGGCAGGGTTTTAAGTATAAAAAAGAATTCACTTAACCGTCTGGGTCTGTCCATTGAACGCAGCCGAACCGGAGCTTCCAGACTCGTAACTATTAAGAAAATCTTGCCGGATCTGGCTCATTAAACCTAATTTTTTTGCGTAAGAGTATATATGCATTTAATCCGTCATATCCGTCACAAGCGTCACTAATATCTATATAAGGAGCCGCATCATAGATAACATTAATTCAACAAAAGAATTATCTTTTAATGAATCAACCAGTATCTCAAATAGTGAATCTGGTTTTTATAATAATGGCATCTCGCCTATCACTGAGCGGGATTTTATGTTATTATCAAGATGTGATGCGGGAAATGCCAAAGTCATTTCAGAAATGATAAAAGCAGCCAAAAAACAATATGTAGCTGAAAACCATCCCTATACTATCACCAGAATAGCTTCAGGGAGCAAAGCGGGCAAATATAAGACCTATGTAGGCAAGCCCAGAAGGGAGATTATCCGAAATACAGAAGACCAGCTTATTGCATATTTGCGTGATTATTACATGGATATGGAGGAAAAGCAGAAAACTTTTGAATCATTACTGCAGTCAATGCTGCATGATCTCGTTGAGGAAAATAACCGTTCACTCCTGACAGTAGCATCCTACAGAAATGATTTAGATAATATTCTTCCAAAAGAATTCTTTAGCAGACCATACAATGAAATCACAGAGTCAGAATTAAAAGCTATTATCGTTAGTCAGACCAAGAAGCTGCATCCGAAGCCTGAGAGGCTTCGTAAAGCGATTCAGATTGTTAACCGGGTATTTATATACGGAATGCGTAAGCATCTTTGTCAGACTAATCCGGCTCAGTATATCGACCCGAACAGCTATCTTTGTAACTGTAATGTAGTGAGAAAGAGAGCCGAGGATAAAGAGTTTTCAGATGCTGAGATTGAAAGAATCAAGGCTGATGTACTCAGAACACCTGATAATCCACGTGCCCTCATGATACTCTTAGCGATAGAAACCGGTATGCGCCGCAGTGAGCTCTGTGCGCTTCACTGGGACGATATTGAGGATTCGTATATCCATATTCATCGTCAGCAGCTAAAAGACCTTTCAACGCGTCCTATGGCGTTTTACGAGGTGCAATATACCAAGGATGAGCGTGAACATCCTCACGACGGTCGCAGATTCCCTATTACGCCGGAGATTCGGGAAGTGCTTGACCTTGCAAAAAAACTCAAGGGTAGCTCCGAATACATCTTCCATGATGCTGACTCGTGGATTCTGAAAGATGGTTATTCCAGATTTCTACGCCGCAGATGTATCTCGCTTGGTATCACCACCACCAATAATCATGCTTTTCGTATTGCACTTAATAATAAGCTGATCCGACTTGGTCTAAGTGCGGATGAACGTGCGCTTATACTCGGACATTCAGTAGAAGTAAATGAACGTTTTTACTCAAAGTATGACAGCAGGCGTCTTAATGTTATATCAGCAAAGCTGACGTAAAACAGGACGCAGTCAATGCTTTCACACTTTGACTGCGTCCCACGACTACTTCCGTTCCCTACGAGAATCGAACTCATATCTGGGGCTTAGGAGGCTCCTGTTCTATCCGTTGAACTAAGGGAACATCTATCATCACTCACATAGAAGTGAGTAATAATCAATTAATTGACGACCTTTCACTCATAATCACTCAATCTCAAAAATGAAAAGCCTTTATTTACAAGGAATTTGAGCATTGCATCTTGTTTAGGAGGCGTGCGCTCTATCCTGCTGAGCTACAGAAACTTAACATATAAAACTGAATAAAGCAAACACTCCGAGTGATATCTTAGGAGGCGAACGCTCTATCCTGCTGAGCTATAGAAACACTTTTCGGAGCCTTACTTTACTCCTGAGAAATCTACGCGGCCCTGGACCCATATCTCACCCTTAAATCTTCTTCCGGGTACAGGCTCACCTGTCAGGTCTGCCTCATTGACCGCCACATGAATAATAATATTATTTGCCTCCAGTTTCAAGTTATATATCATTTCTTCTGTGTATTTATTTCTGTACTTTTTGATTTCCAGAATCGTGCCTATCACCAGATACAGGTCGTTTTCCGTTCCTTCAGGCATGAAAAGAGTATCTACTATCGAGAAGATATCCTCTTTATGCAGTCTTCTTGCAAGCGTCGCGATATTCGACATCTCCGCAAATGCCATCTGTCTTAACGTCTCAGGATCGCCTCCTTCAACCATTTCCATGAAGCTTGCTTCATTATTCACCGGTTCTGTGTCTGCTGTATTTCCGGTCTCTTCTGCCTCCTGAGCTGAGTCCATGTCCGTATCATCGGTCATCAGATGCCCTTCCGTCGGAAGAAGTATATAGCCTTCCTCGCATAGACCTGCAAGACTGATTTTGGCATTATTCATACCGTTGGAATCTATACGCCTGTTGAATTCAGCTGAATTATCAAGCAGAAACAGCATCGGCTGACCCGTGTTGGTATGGTCGACGATTGCTGAATATCTGTTGCCATCCAGCCTCATAAATGAAAATACCCGACCTGCCATGCTGATATCATGAGACACCAGATAAGGATAGTAATCAAGTCTTTTCATCCTTCCGAGCTTATCTATCACACCCAGTATGCACATTCCCGTATCTTCGCATACCTCGGCACGGATTTCTATACGCATCTCGCCGCTTTCATCAGCAAAACGGACAGCGTAATCCATATACTCCTTTGACAGTTTTTTAAGAAGTGTATCCACGCTGTGCGTACTTACATATTTTGAAAAACCTATACTCTGTAAAAAACGATGCATATTTCAATCCCCGTATGCTATCCTGCGAACCGTTATCATCCGCGGTCGCCAAATGTAAATATATTTCCACTTGGCTCGTCGCTTTTATGGTATTATATCATATATGAAATATATTGTTGCCGATCCAACTGAAAATATTACGGTTCTTGTCGAGGAACCTGTCGCAATTGCCGACAGGGCTGCTGTCACACGCCGTATGTTCGTGGAGGTACCGACATGTGAACAGGTTGGTTATATTACCACACCGCTGTCTGACGAGGCCGATATCCGCCTTGAGATGATGGGAGGTGAATTCTGTGGCAATGCTTCCCTGTCCGCTGCTGCATATCATGTCATGAAGAACGGATTGCTTGCCGATGATAGCTCTGCTGCGATCCGGAGCGGCGACAGCCGTACATCTGAAAAGTCACCGATGCAGTCATCTTCTTCTGCACGGGTGCTGATGGAGTGCTCCGGAGTGGATGAGCCTTTTGAATGTATCATCATGCGAAATGTATCAGCTGATACCGATAATTCCTATATCGGAACACTTGCCATGCCTGATCCGGTTCGTACTGAATATATCGATGGTCATCCGGTCATCTTTCTTCCGGGTATCGCACATATGATCCTTCCGTCAGACCGGTTCACGCGCAGACAGATAAAGAATAATATCAGGGATTATGCCTCGGGTTTTGATGTAGATGCATTCGGTGTCCTCAGATGGGATGAGAAGCGTCAGTTCATGGAGCCCTGTGTTTATGTGAAGGGTTTTGAGACCCTGATATGGGAACATGGATGTGCAACAGGTTCAACCTGTCTGGGATATTACAGATATAAATCCGGCGGACACTCCATGACTGAAGTTCATCAGCCCGGTGGAATGATAAAAATAGATATTCGGGATGAGAAGATATATCTTACAGGAAGTGTTGTATTTAAATAATGTGTCATTAAAAACCATGCCGGCAATCCGGCATGGTTTTTTAATAAAGTTCCCTGAAACGAGGTTCCGACTTACCAGTTTCCTGATTTATACCTTCCAAGGAATGCCTGGGTGCGCGGATTAGTCGAATTGAATACTTCATTCGGTGTTCCTTCGTCTACGATAACCCCGCCATCCATGAAGATCACTCGATCACTGATGTCCTGTGCGAAATACATTTCATGAGTTACGATTACCATCGCGATATGCAGCTCAGCAAGATTCTTAATAACCTTCAGCACTTCACCGGTAAGTTCGGGATCCAGAGCGGATGTCGGTTCATCAAAGAAAAGAATATCCGGATCCATAGCCAATGCCCTTGCAATTGCCACACGCTGCTGCTGTCCTCCGGACATCTGGTACGGGTATCTCGTGCCATGATCTCCAAGTCCCATTCTATCAAGCCATTTTATAGCCTCCAACTTTGCAGTTTTTTTGTCCTTTTTAGCTACGCGGATTGGTGCGTCGGAAACATTTTCCAACGCATTCATATGAGGAAATAAATTAAAATTCTGAAACACAAGTCCGAATTTTGCACCATCTTCATATATTATTTCTCCGGAATCCGGTGTCTCAAGCCCGGATGCACAGCGAAGCAGAGTTGATTTTCCGCTGCCAGACGGTCCTATGATAGATACGATCTCACCATTATTTATATCAATACTGATGCCTTTTAAAATAACATTTCTGCCGCCTTCTTTGCGCTGTATGACTCCGTTTTCATCAACGGTGCCTGCATAAGGGAAGGATTTCCAGATGTCCTTAAGCTTAAGTATCATTTTCTCTCCTCCTTATTTGTAGTAATTGAGTCTCTTCTCGATACGTCCCATCACGAAATCGACGATCGCATTAAATACGAAGTAGAATACTCCGGCAACTACAAACGGCACGAAGCTGGTCTGTGAGTTCGCGATCTGCTTGCCTATCGTGAACATTTCCTGGTACGAAACCGTGAATGCAATCGATGTGTCTTTAACAAGTGTAACTACCTCATTGGTAATACTCGGCATGATCCTCTTGATAACCTGCGGAAGTATGATGCGCATAAAGGTCTGAGTCTTCGTATATCCAAGCACCTTCGCTGCCTCATATTGTCCGGGTGAAATGCTTTCGATACCGCCGCGGTATATCTCCGCGAAGTATGCCGCATAGTTTATCGCAAAAGCAACAACTACCGGAATCAGCTTGTTTCTTGATACCGAGATTCCGAAGAGATAGTACGGTCCGTAAGTAACTGCCAGAAGCTGAAGCATGAGCGGAGTACCACGAAGTATTGAGATGATAAATCTCGTAACCGACGATACAACTTTGTTCTTGCTCATTCTCAGCAGAGCAACTATCATGCCAAGCGGCAATGAGAATATAAGTGTCAGGAAAAATATTGCACAGGTCCTTCCGAGTCCCTCGCTCATTTTCATAATCATGGTCATAAGTGACATAATATAACCCCTTGTTAGTTAATGTATAAAAACACGAAATCCGGAAGCTTTGCGGCTTCCGGGTTTCGTTGCTTATTTAATTGTCTGAACTTCCTGTCTGACCATTACTGTAAGAAGAGAAGGTTGTTCTTGATGTCCGGATATTTATCTGCGATTTCAGCGTATGTTCCGTCTGCAACAAGCTCTGCTACAGCACCTTCGATTGAGTCGCAGAGTGCCTGATCTGATGAACGGAATGCGATACCGTACTGCTCTGCTCCAAGCTGCTCATCGATGATTGTGTATCCATCCTTGCCTTCAGCATATGCCTTTGCAACAGGCGCATCTACGAACACTGCATCTACTGCATTTCCATCAAGCTCTGTGAAGCACTTAAGGAAGCTGTCACATGTAACCAGATTGCCGAATGTTGCTGTAAGATCTGCGAGATCTCCGTTAAGAAGAGCTTCTCCTGATGTTCCAAGCTGAACTGCAACTGCCTTGCCCTCAAGATCCTTTGATGAAGCGATACCGCTGTCTGACTTTACAAGTATAACCTGTGTATTGTCATAGTAAGGAGCTGAAAGAACATATCCTTCCTCTGCCATACTGTCAAGAAGTGTCATGCCTGACCATATACAGTCACATTCACCTGCATCAAGCTGGATCAGCTTCTCATCCCAGTTAACTCCGAATACTTCAAATTCCCATCCGAGCTTCTCACATGCTGCCTTGCAGACCTCTACGTCAAATCCTGTATATTCACCTGCGTCATCCATATAGCTGAATGGAGGATACTCAGGATCGATTCCCATGATAAACTTCTGAGCATCAGCTGCATCTTCTGCTGCCTCTGCAACCGGTTCCTCTGCTGCCGGTGCTGCTTCCTCTTTTGCAGCCTCTGTTGCTGCCGGTGCTTCTGCTGCTGCCGGTGCTGATCCGCCGCAAGCTGCGAGTGATAATACCATAACTGATGCTAAAACGATTGCCAATAATTTCTTCATAATACCTACCTCTATTTAGAATTTTATTTATTACTTTAGCATGATAAAGCACTAAACTGGTATTATACTACCATTACTTTTGTTGATTGTCAACAAACATTGATAAGTTTTTTCAGCGATATTGCTGTCAAGAGGTCATTTTCTCCTGCTTTACCTTTTTATCTATGACATGTCTTGAGGCAAGCTCTTTGTGAATATCCTTAAGGTCTATTCCTGCTTCTATCATAAGTACCATTACGTGATATGCGAGGTCTGCGATCTCATATATGGTTTCTTTCTTATCTTCAGCCTTGGCTGCGATGATGACTTCTGTGCTTTCCTCGCCGACCTTCTTGAGTATCTTATCAAGGCCCTTATCGAAGAGGTAGGTCGTATATGAGCCTTCTTTTTTCTCTATCTTTCTGCCTCTGATGAGTTCAAAGAGCTGCTCATAAGAGAATTCCCTGCGTTCCTCGCTCTCAAATACAGTATTGTCCTCAAAGCAGGATACTGTTCCGAGGTGGCAGGCCGGTCCGTCCGGCTCTACCATGACCACAAGCGCATCCTTATCACAGTCAGCGGTTATTGAAACTATGTGCTGGCAGTTTCCGCTGGTCTCTCCCTTGAGCCATAGTTCGTTTCTTGAGCGGCTCCAGAAGCAGGTCAGTTCCTTCTCCATCGATATGGCAAGGCTTTCCTTATTCATGTACGCAAGTGTCAGTACCTGTTTGGAAACGACATCTACCACTATTGCCGGAATCAAGCCTTTTTCATCAAATTTCAGTTCATCAATATTTATCATATCTCCACCCCGCGTATCCTGATTATTATATTCTGACAGGTATGTCATTTTCTTTCATTGCCTGCTTTAAGTCTTTTATCTGTACTTCTCCGAAATGGAATATCGAAGCCGCAAGTCCTGCATCAACCTTCGGCAGAGTTTTGAACAACGTAATGAAATCACCGATTCCGCCTGCTCCTCCGGAAGCGATCACGGGCACATTTACCACTCTGCAGACCGCATCAAGCATTCCCAAATCGAAGCCGTTCTTTACTCCGTCGGTATCGATGGAATTGAGAACTATCTCGCCTGCTCCTGCGTCAACTCCGCGCTTTATCCATTCAATGGCTTCCATTCCGGTGTTCTCTCTTCCTCCCTTTGCAAAGACGCGGAACACGCCGTCAACTCTTTTGACATCAATCGAAAGAACCACGCACTGAGCTCCGTATATCTTCGAGGCCTCTCTGATGAGCTCCGGATTTCTGATTGCTCCCGAGTTCACGCTGACTTTGTCGGCTCCGCATTTGAGTACCCTGTCAAAATCATCAACTGTGTTTATGCCTCCACCGACTGTCAAAGGGATGAATACGTTCCTGGCAGTCTCACAGAGTATATCGGTGAACAGCTTGCGTCCATCCGAGGATGCCGTGATGTCATAAAACACAAGTTCATCCGCTCCGTTATCACTGTAGTATTCCGCCAGCTCCACAGGAGAAGATATGTTTTTAAGTCCTTCAAAATTTACTCCCTTTACTACCTGTCCGTCACGGACATCCAGGCAAGGGATGATTCTTTTTGTAATCACTTTGCCTCCTTGATGGCTTCTCTTAAAGAAACCGCTCCCGTATAATATGCTTTCCCTATAATTGCGCCATACAGATTCATCGCCCGAAGAGCCCTGATGTCCTCTATGGAAGACACTCCGCCGGATGCCGTAATATCTATTCCGAAGCGCCCTAATAATTTTCTGTACAGCTCGCGGTTGGTTCCCATCATAGCGCCATCCTTTGAGATGTCAGTACAGACGACGGTCCTAACGCCTTCCTCCACCATGTTTTCAAAGAAGGAAAATGCATCCAGTCCCGAATCGCTTGTCCAGCCCTTGATTGCGACTGAGCCGTCTTTGATGTCAATTCCGACTGCTATCTTTTCTCCGTATTCGTGAAGTGCTTCTTTCAGAAATGCTTTATTCGTTACTGCAGCAGTTCCGATGATGACGCGGTCCAGTCCGCTGTCGAGGTATCTCGCCACAGTCTTCATATCTCGGATTCCGCCGCCTATCTCACAGAAGAGTCCCGCTTCTTTCTTAATTCGCAGAACTGTTTCAATATTCGGTGTCTCTCCGCTCTTAGCACCTTCAAGGTCAACCAGATGAATGCAGGTCGCTCCCTGATTCTTAAAGTCCATCGCAACTGCCAGCGGATCGGTGTTATATACAGTTTTCTTATTATAATCTCCCTGGTAGAGACGAACCGCCTCGCCCCCAAGAAGATCGATTGCAGGAAATATCAGCATGTCTTTACCTCACAGAATGCCTTTAATATATTAAGTCCGACCGTTCCGCTTTTCTCCGGATGAAACTGGCAGCCGTATACATTTGCCTTAGCTACTGCAGCAGTCAGTTCATCGCCGTATTCACAAGTGGCAATGATATCCTTTCCGTCACATGCCGCATAATATGAATGAACGAAGTAAACGAAGTCGCCGTTTCTGATATATTTGAACAGCGGATGTGTTCCGTTCTTAAAGCTCAGGGCATTCCAGCCCATGTGCGGAACCTTCAGCTTTCCGCCCTTTGAATCGATTGGGATGACGTTTCCTTTGATAAGGCCCAGCCCGTCGTATTCTCCGTATTCAAAGCTTTTGTCAAAAAGAAGCTGCATGCCGAGACATATTCCCATAACAGGCTTGCCTGCTTCAATCTGCTCCATGAGTACAGGAACAAGTCCCGACTCTCTGAGTTTGTTTATGGCATCCCTGTACGCACCTACTCCGGGCAGGATGATGCGGTCCGCTTTGCTGAGTGTTTCCGGATCTTTAGTTACGACGGCTTCTTCGCCTATCTTCTTAAAGGATGAAAGGAGCGAGAACAGATTCCCGACTCCGTAGTCAATTATTGTAGTCATTATAAAACTCCTTTTGTAGACGGTATCTCGTTTTTGAAATTTTCATCGATGCTTACTGCCTGCCTGAAGCTTCTTCCGGCGGATTTAAATGCGCCCTCGATGATATGATGAGAATTCTTTCCGGAGAGCTGTCTGATGTGAAGAGCACATTCTGCCTTTCTTACAAAGCCAAGCCAGAATTCCTCCACAAGCTCAGTATCGAAATCTCCGACTTTCTCTGTCGGGATCTTAAGTCCGTATCCGAGATACTCTCGGCCTGAAAAATCAACTGCAGTAAGGATGAGCGACTCGTCCATCGGAAGGATGGTATCTCCGTATCTGTGAATGCCTTTCTTGTCTCCGAGCGCATCCTTGAAGGCCTGTCCGAGAGCGATCCCGATATCTTCTACTGTATGATGGTAATCCACATAGGTATCGCCCTTGCAGCTTACCTCAAGGTTGAATCTTCCGTGTGAAGCGAAAAGCGTCAGCATATGATCCAGGAATCCGCAACCCGTATCAAATGTGCTTTTTCCGCTGCCGTCCAGCTCAAGGAATACTCTTATGTCTGTTTCCGCAGTCTTTCTGATTACCTCTGCACTTCTCATTTCATTTCCTCCAGGACTTCTTTAAGAATGGCTATGAAGTCCTCCATCTGCTGTCTGCTTCCGATCGTTACGCGGTTATAATCATCAAGCTTCTCTGTGCTGAAATGTCTGACAAGAACGCCTTTCTCCTTAAGTGAAAGGTAGATTTCTTTTCCTCCTGCGCTCTCATGCTTTATTAAAATGAAATTTGAACCCGAGTCTGAAACATAGAATCCCATGCTGCGAAGAGTTTCTGTCGTCCATGTTCTTGTCTCTTTAATCTTCGCGCAGTTCTCAAGAAAATAATCATTATCAATTAGCGCACCTACTCCGGCAAGCATCGTCATTCGGTTGATATTATAAGGATTCGTTGAATAACGGATAGTGTTCAGATCCTGAATGAGTGCCGGGCATGCAATGGCAAAGCCAAGTCTTGCGCCTGCAAGTGAGCGTGACTTTGAGAATGTTTGAATAACCACAAGATTATCGTATTTCTTTGTAAGCTGTATGGCGCTTTCTCCTCCGAAATCAACATATGCTTCATCGATTATGACCACGTTGTCCGGATTGGATGCTGCGATTCTTTCGATATCACAAAGCGGAAGTGCGATTCCGGTTACTGCATTGGGGTTGGCAAGAAACACTGTCTTGCCTGCTCCGATATAATCTTCGACATTTATCGTGAAATCATCACGAAGCGGCTTCTCCTCATAAGAAACGTTATTGAGGTCTGCAAAGACGGTATAGAATCCATATGTAATGTCAGGAAATACAGCCGGATGCTTTGAATCGCAGAATGCCATAAAGCAGAAATTAAGAAGATCATCCGAACCATTGGAAAATATGATCTGATCAGTTCCGATATCAAAGCTTTCTGCCGCCTGCTTTACGAGCACTCTGCATTCAGGATCGGAATACAGCTGAAGATCGCCTGCTTCTTCTCTTGCAAAGCGCTGCGCCATAGGTGAAGGCGGAAACGGTGATTCGTTGGTATTGAGCTTTATGTATTTACGCTCCTGCGGCTGCTCGCCCGGTGTATATGGTACGAGGCTGCTGTATTTATCACTGAGAAATTTACTCATTTTTCTCCCTCCGTTCTAATCAGGGCACTTTTGGCATGTCCGGTCAGTCCTTCTTTATCAGCAAAGAATGCCACATCTTTTGCGACCTTTGAAAGCGCATCTTTTGTATAGTAAATAAACTGAGTCTTCTTAATGAAATCGTCTACTGAAAGAGGACTTGAGAATCTTGCCGTTCCGCCTGTCGGAAGCGTATGGTTGGGACCTGCAAAGTAATCGCCGAGTGCTTCCGGACAGTTCCTTCCGAGGAATACAGAGCCTGCATTTCTGACTTTATCAAGATAGTCAAACGGATTGTCCAGGCACAGTTCCAGATGCTCGGGAGCGATTTCATTTGCAATATCAATTACCGCATCTATGCTGTCGCCAACGATGATTTTTCCGTTTCTGTCAATCGATGTTCTTGCTATGTCCGCGCGGATGAGCTGCGGGATCTGTTTTTCAAGCTCTTCCTGAACAGCTTTGGCGAAATCCATATCATCCGTAACGAGCACTGCCGATGCCATCCTGTCGTGTTCAGCCTGTGAAAGCATGTCTGCTGCTGTGTATGCCGGATTCATCTTTCCGTCTGATACGATAAGTATCTCGCTCGGACCTGCAATCATGTCGATAGCAACCTTGCCGAATACCTGTTTCTTGGCTTCTGCAACGAATGCGTTTCCGGGGCCGACTATCTTATCCACCTTGTGAATGGTATCTGTTCCATAAGCCAGCGCAGCTATTGCCTGTGCACCGCCCACTTTATATATTCTGTCTACTCCGGCGATCTTCGCTGCGGCAAGAATCTCCGGATGAATCCTGCCGTTACTGTCTGGCGGAGTAGTTATACAGATTTCCTTTACTCCTGCAATCTTTGCAGGAATTGAGTCCATAAGAACCGTTGAAGGATATGCCGCTGTTCCTCCGGGCACATATAGTCCCGCTCTTTCTACCGGCATAACCTTCTGCCCGAGTATTATGCCTTCTTTTTCATTCAGGATAAAGCTGTTTCTTTTCTGTTTCTCATGAAAAACACGAATATTGTCAGCAGCCTTTTCAAGTATGGAAAGAAACTCCGGTTCGACCGAAGCTATCGCTTCGCCCATTTCCTCTTCAGTCACAAGCAGACTGTCCAGCTTAGCGTGATCGAAACGCTCGGCATATTCGAGGATGGCATTATCACCGTTTTTTCTGACATTTTCTATTATTTCGGCTACCGCTGCCTCAACATCGGTTTCCGGAACTGCCCTGTCGAATATTTCCTGCACATCGACTTCGCCGTATTTTAATATTCTGATCATCAGTCCACCTCAACAATTTTTGAAAGTTCATCTGCGATTTTCTCTATCTGTGCCGATTTAAATTTAAATGAAGCTTTGTTGGCAATGAGTCTTGCCGAAATCGGTACGATTTCCTCGACAATTGAAAGATTATTCTCTCTTAAAGTATTGCCTGTTTCAACAATATCTACGATTACATCTGAAAGTCCCAGGATGGGGGCAATCTCGATAGATCCGTTCAGATGTATGATGTCGATATCTCTCCCTTTCTTACTATAAAACTTCGCGGCGATGTTTGCAAATTTTGTCGCAACTCTCAAGGTTCCGTTCTCCGGTTCCCTGCTTCCTTCGGGCGCTGCGACTGTCATCCGGCATTTGCCTTGTTTAAGATCAAGAAGCTCGTATACATCCGGGTCGTATTCGAGGAGGATGTCCTTTCCTGCGACGCCGATATCAGCTGCACCGCGTTCGACATAGATTGCTATATCAGACGGCTTGACCCAGAAATAGCGGACCTTCTTTTCTTCGTTCTCGAAGATCAGCTTGCGGTTGGGTTCAAGTATGGACGGGCATTCATAGCCGGCCTTTGCAAACATTTCGTAGACCTTATCGCCCAGACGTCCCTTTGGGAGTGCGATATTGATGTAACCATCATTTGCCGCTGCGGGGGTGCTGCTTTCCATGTCCATATGATCGAGCTCATCTGTATATACTGCAAAGCCTATCGCAAGTGCTTTTCTTCCCATCTTCTTCATGAGGCTGTCGTACTGTCCGCCTGATAATACAGCTGTCGGAACGCCGCGGACAAAGCCTTTGAAAATGATTCCGTTGTAATAGTTCATATCGCCTGTTATCGAAAAGTCGATCTGTACGGAATCCGGGAGTGCTTCCATGACCTTTTTGAAGCGTGCATATTCTTCGCAGTCGCTTATAAGCTTATCAAGCTCAGGCAGCACTTCTTTCTTCGGTCCGTGAATCAGCACAAGACTCTTAAAAAGATCCGCTGCCGCCTTATCCTCCGAAGCATTGCAGATGGTTTCGATCTCAAGAAGGTTTCTCTCGCTTACTGCTCCGTAAAGCTTCTTATTGAGCTCCGGCGTAAGTCCAAGCTTTTCAAGACAGGAAGACGTAATCGTAATATCCGATACCGAAAGGACCGTATCGTCGGTAAGCAGTTTAAGGCTCTCATTTGCAAGATCCAGGACCTCGCAGATGTCTCCGTCGTCTATGTCACCGAAGCATTCTATTCCGGTCTGCATGATCTCGCGGAATGAGTCCGAGCTTCCTGATACTCTGTAGACGTTTTCATTGTAATAAACCTTCTGTTTTTCTCCCGATGCATCCTTGCTATTCTTTATGATGGACAGCGTAACGTCCGGTCGAAGAGCCATTAGCTTTCCTCCGGCATCATTGAAGGTAATTACATTATCAGAAACGAGGAATTCCTTGTTCTGCGCATACAGATCGTATTCCTCGAACTTGCTCATCCTGTAAGCCTTGAATCCACGTGAATGGTAGAGGCCCCGAAGGCTGAAGATGATTCTTTCTCCTCTTTCAAATATCGCTTCCTGAATCTCCATGCAGACTTCCTCCGTTTTTGTTTTGATTCATCATAATAGCACGCTAACATTATAGCGTGCTAAAGTGGTGAAGTCAATTCTATGAAAATAATCCGATTAATATTCTGTCAGTGATGGAAAAGTCTCATTCCTGTAAAAGCCATAACCATGCCGTACTTATCTGCTGCTTCAATGACGCGGTCATCACGAACCGAGCCTCCCGGCTCCGCCACATATGTAACACCTGACTTGGCTGCTCTTTCAATGTTGTCACTAAACGGGAAGAATGCGTCACTTCCCACGGTTACGCCTGTCTGAGTCCTGATCCATGCTTTCTTCTCTTCCAATGCAAGAACTTCGGGCTTTGTTTTGAATATCTTCTGCCACTCACCTTCGCGAAGAATATCCTCGTATTCATCGGATGTGTATATATCTATTGCATTGTCTCTCTCAGGACGTCCGATACCGTCTATAAAGTTAAGTTCAAGGACTTTTGGATTCCTTCTCAGGTACCAGTTGTCAGCCTTGGTTCCGGCAAGACGTGTGCAGTAGATTCGGCTCTGTTGACCGGCACCGACACCGATAGCCTGTCCGTCCTTTACATAGCATACTGAATTTGACTGTGTATACTTAAGCGTTATAAGTGCAACTATCATGTCGATTGCTGCATTTTCCGGAAGTTCCTTGTTCTTTGTCACTATCTCCGAAAGCAGGTCTTTGCTGATAGCAAAGTTATTATGTCCCTGTTCAAATGTGATGCCGAAAACGTCCTTGCACTCTTGCAGAGCCGGTTCATAATCAGGATCGATCTGAATGATATTGTAGTTGCCATTCTTTTTCTGTCCGAGAATCTCAAGTGCTTCATCCGTATAACCGGGAGCGATGATTCCGTCTGAGACTTCTTTTCTGAGATAAAGTGCCGTTGCCTTGTCGCATACCTCACTGAGCGCAGCCCAATCTCCGAATGAACTTAAGCGGTCTGCACCGCGGGCGCGGATATATGCGCATGCTATGGGTGAAAGTTCTGCATCAGGCTCCACGAAATAAACTTGTCTGTCAATTTTCGTAAGAGGCCTGCCGATTGCAGCGCCTGCGGGCGATACATGCTTAAAGCTTGCAGCCGAAGCAAGTCCTGTTGCACCGGAAAGCTCCTTTACGAGCTGCCATGAATTAAATGCATCAAGAAGATTGATATAGCCGGGCTTACCGCAAAGAACATGCATCGGAAGCTCTGATCCGTCCTTCATATAGATTCTTGAAGGTTTCTGATTGGGGTTACAGCCATATTTAAGTTCTAGTTCCTTCATGTAATGTGCCTCCGATCAATCTCCGAGATTCTTGTTGAAAAGCTTCACTTCACCATTATCAAATGAATAGAGTGAAACCTTGTTATCGCTGTTAAGTGCTGCCCATAATTCCTCAGCAGACGGTATCTGAACTTCTATCGGTTCTCCTGAAAACGATGGGAGAGGATCCCCGTCGCTCTCATATGTGCTTATGAAATATCCTTTGTCTTCATCGCATCCTTCGTAGCAGAAGAACTCCCGCAAACATGCCCCGTTATTATATTTCAAAATTGAAATGTCAAAGTTGCCTTCCGGATAAATCACCGCTGAAATACGAGGTGTATAATTCGGTGCATCGGGTTCGTATTCACGTGTCATGAGAGCTGTCCTGAAGCATTTCATCTGTGCTATCGTATCGGTCTGGTTGCCGTTTGTAACGATGAGTCCCAGAGACGTCTTTCTGACGGGATGATAAATGATAAGACTCGGGTCTTTCATTTTCAATGGATCAAAGGCCTCCGTCTTGATGCCATCTTCTGTTTCAACGAATATTCTGTTGCGACTGTTTTCCGACCTTCCCATAATAAAATAGAAAGCTTTGTTTTTACCTATCACGATTCCACGTCCGGGATATGGATTGTTTTTTAGGAGTTTCAACAGGTCTCTCATCGTACTGTCTCCTTTGCGCTATTCTCTATCATTTTAATCATCAGATTTCTGAAGTACTCGCCTACATGCCGTCTGTCTTCATCCGTCAGGTCCGACAGATAGACCGGTTTTCCGTAGCTGATCTTCAGTGTGCCGCCGCTCAGCCAAGGCTTGTGATCCTCAAACAATGCCCGACTTCCCAGTATAATTACCGGTACTACCGGACATCCTGATTTTGCAGCTATCTTGAATGACCCTGCATGGAAAGGGAGCAGTTCATCCGGCTCTCCTGATTTTTCTCTTGTCCCTTCCGGACACACCCAGACATTCAGTCCGTTCCTGATATGCTCGATTGCATCAAGCACAGTCTGAAGCCCTTGCTTAAGATTATCCCTGTCCAGAAACAGTCCGTTCATCAGCATCATGGCCTGTCCGATAACCGGAATCTTTTTTGTTTCTTTCTTTCCGATAAAAGAAAGCATCCCCGTCATAGATACATAAGCTGCAGCCACATCGAAGATACCTGTATGATTACTTACATATAGCGCCGGAACATCCGGGATGTTCTCGGAACCATCAACAGTCCATCTGACTCCCGTGATTTTCATGAATATACACGCGACACCCTTTATCAAGGTCTGGATGATCCTGTGCACCAGATGATTCCCTCTGTCCCGGATGAACAGCCAGAGAACAAACACCGGAAGCATCAATACTGCAAACACTATAACAAATAATATCAGAAGAATCAGTCTTAGCATAATTCGGCTGAAAGCCCGCCATCCTTTACATCGAATCTGATTACATCACCCTGGTGTAGCTCATTCTCTCCCAGAATCAGTCTGGCCGCTGCCGTCTCGACATTCTTCTGAATATATCTCTTGAGAGGACGCGCTCCGTATACAGGATCGTAACCATTATCGATTATATACTGCCGTGCATCATCGGTCAATTCCACCTTGAGCTCCTGAACCGCAAGGCGTTTGTTAAGATCCTTAACTATCAGATCAGCAATACCTCCGATATTATCTTTGGTAAGCGGTTTGAACATGATGATCTCATCAAGCCTGTTGAGGAACTCCGGACGGAAATGATTCCGCAAATCTTCCATAACAGCAGCTTCGGCCTCTTGCTCTATTTCACCGTTTTCATCAATACCGTCAAGCAGATACTGTGAACCGATATTGCTCGTCATAATGATGATGGTATTCTTGAAATTAACTGTTTTTCCAAGCGAATCCGTGATGCGACCATCGTCAAGCACCTGAAGAAGTACATTAAATACGTCCGGGTGTGCCTTCTCAATCTCGTCAAAAAGAACTACACTGTATGGCTTTCTGCGTACTGCCTCTGTCAGCTGTCCGCCCTCATCGTATCCTACATATCCCGGAGGCGCTCCGATAAGTCTCGATACGGAGAATTTCTCCATATACTCGCTCATGTCGATACGCACCATATTATTTTCATCATCGAAAAGTGCCTCCGCCAGAGATTTTGCAAGTTCTGTCTTGCCCACTCCGGTAGGGCCCAGGAAAAGGAATGATCCTATAGGCTTTTCCGGGTCTTTGATTCCTGCTTTGCTTCTTTGTATAGCTTCAACTACCTTCTGTACTCCCTCATCCTGTCCTACAACTCTTTCATGCAGGATGTCATCCAGATGCAGTGTCTTGTTCTTTTCCGACTCACCCAGTTTTGTGACCGGAATGCCTGTCCAGCGCGATATGATCCCGGCTATTTCATCCTCCTCGACGGCCTCATGAACGAGCTTGAGTTCTGCCTTTCTGACAGCATTTTCCTCCTCTTCAAGCTGCTTCTGAAGCTCCGGAAGCTTTCCGTACTGCAGCTCTCCGGCTTTTTCCAGATCATAATTCCTCTGGGCTACCGCTATCTCATTATTGACCTTTTCTATCTCCTCACGAAGCTCCGCCAGATGTGACAGAGTGTGTTTTTCATTATCCCACTGTGCCTTCTTCTCTTCGAACTGGGATCTAAGCTCTGCCAGTTCAGACTGAAGTGTGTTGAGACGTTCCTTGCTGAGATTGTCTGTCTCCTTCTTCAGTGCAACCTCCTCGATTTCAAGCTGCATGCATTTTCTGCGAAGCTCATCCAGTTCTGCCGGCATGCTGTCCATCTCTGTCTTGACAAGAGCACATGCCTCATCGACAAGATCTATGGCTTTATCCGGAAGGAATCTGTCAGAGATATATCTGTCGCTTAGTGTTGCTGCTGCAACCAGCGCTCCGTCGGATATCTTGACATGATGGAAATTTTCATAACGTTCTTTAAGTCCTCTGAGTATGGATATGGTATCTTCAACAGTAGGCTGATCTACTGTAACCGGCTGAAAACGGCGTTCAAGAGCCGCATCTTTTTCAATATACTTGCGATACTCATCCAGCGTTGTTGCACCTATACAGTGAAGTTCACCGCGTGCAAGCATAGGCTTGAGCATATTTCCGGCATCCATGGCACCGTCCGTCTTGCCTGCTCCCACGATGGTATGCAGCTCGTCGATGAAAAGAATTATTTTTCCGTCGGATTTCTTGACTTCTTCAAGTACTGCCTTCAGACGTTCCTCGAATTCTCCACGGTACTTTGCACCTGCTAACAGGCTTCCTATATCAAGAGCGAAGAGTTGTTTATCCTTCAGGCTCTCAGGCACATCTCCCTTGGCTATACGCTGGGCAAGACCCTCTACTACCGCTGTCTTTCCGACACCGGGTTCACCGATAAGTACCGGATTGTTTTTGGTCTTTCTGCTCAGTATCTGTATACTCTGACGTATCTCTGCATCTCTTCCGATCACCGGGTCAAGCTTCTGATCGCGTGCTCTCTTTACAAGGTCCTGTCCGTACTTATTCAGTGTGTCATATGTTGCCTCCGGATTGTCACTTGTGACTCTCTGGTTGCCTCTGACCTCTGAAAGGACTTTAAGAAAGCTTTCCTTTGTGATTCCATAGTTTCTGAAAAGCTGCTCCAGAGCATTGTCCGCATGCTTTATCATACAGAGCATCAGATGCTCCACACTGACATATTCATCCCCCATGGCTCTGGCTTCATCCTGCGCATTGATCAGAACATTGTTCAGATCATTTGATATATATGCGCTGCCGCCCTGTACCTTCGGGAGTCTGGAAATAACTGTTTCAAGTTCATTTTCAAACATGCCCCTGTTGATGCCCATTTTTTCGATAAGGCTTCCGATAAGTGAATCCTCTATCTGAAGCATAGCCATGAGAAGATGGCTCTGTTCTATGCTCTGATTTCCATAATCATGAGTGATTTTTTCCATATTCCGAACGGATTCTATGGATTTCTGCGTAAATTTATCTATATTCATATATGTTCCTTTCCGTGACGATCCTCCGCTTTGATCAGGCCGGACGGAAGTCACTTCAGCTTTATTCCGTTTGTTCTATTCGTAATATAACACGCAAAAGCCTCCCCGTCAAGGGAGGCTTCATTATTTCACAGTTTTTTAATATTTTTATTATTTCTCATCCCATTACCATCTTCACAGCGCCCAGGATACCGGCATCATTTTCAAGTTCTGCCAATACCATGTCCACCGGAGTCTTGAGTATAGTCAATGCCGGAACATAGCTTTCTCTGATTATATCCAGAAGATACTGTCCTGCCCTTGATACTCCTCCGCCGATGATAAATACTTCCGGATCGATGATGACTGAAAGATCTGCAAATGCTCGTCCGAGATATCCGAAGCAGTAATGAACAACCTCATCCGCCATTCTGTCTCCGGCTTTGGCGGCATTTATTACATCCTTTGCTTCCATTTTATCTCTGTCGATTGCTCTCAGTGCACTCAGCTCATCACTTCTGTCCATGGCCCTTTTTGCTTCGCGTACCAGTCCGGTGCCCGATGCATATTGCTCCAGACATCCGTGGCTTCCGCATCCGCATTGTACCGGTTCATCATCCTTCACATGTATATGACTCAGCTCCGCAGCAACATCATGCGCTCCGTACAGCATATTTCCACCGGGAAGAACTATTCCTCCGCCTATGGCTGTTCCGATAGTTGCCATAACAGCACTTCCGTAATTTTTGGCTGCACCGAATGTATACTCTCCCAGAGCCGCCAGCTTTCCGTCATTACCGGCGCGGCATATGATATGTGCTCCTGCCGGTCCCAGCTTTTCACTCAGTGATCTGGCCGGATATATACCTGCGATGTCGGGAACATTGGCACAGATTGGAAGGAAGCCTTCTTTGGAAACCGGTCCCGGAACAGTCATTCCGATACCTGTGATTTTTGACAGATCATACTTGCTTTTTATTTCATCTGCCATTGCTCCTATTACATCTGCAGGAGTAGGTATCTCCCATTTCCTGAGAATCTCACCTGTTTCAGTTATTTCTCCGAACTTTATCGCAGTTCCGCCAAGATCTATGCCTATATATTTCATGATTCCGACTCCTTTACTTGAACTGATAATCTCTCATATATGTACTGCCTGAGAATATGAAATTTCCCGGCATATTTCCGTGAGTTATCATACGCGCCTGATCCTCCATGAAATCGCTGAATTTTACGATTCCATGCATATTGATTATCGTACAGATATCATCATTGATCAGGTAGACGAACGAATCATCGGCAATAAATGTATCATACTGTTCATCAAATTCTCTTTTGAAGAGAATGCTTCCGTCCGCATTGTATATTACCAGCCTGTAGTTTTTAAGTTCTTCTGTCTCCTCTTCAGGCTTCTTTTCTTTTTCATCCTTGCTGTCAGATGTCTTTGTTTCTTCTTCAGCTGTATCCTCTTTCACGGCTTTTCCGCTTGACAGATCTGAATATATGACTCCGAAATGTTTGCCGGAATGCATTATGCTTTCTATATGTTCTCCTGTCTCTATCTTCTGAACCAGCTCAGGAGAGCTTATGTTTTTTGAAGAAAAGATATATATTCCCGTGTCGGCTACGGCATAGGAATATATTGAATTTACAAAGCGAACTCTGGCCA
Organism: Lachnospiraceae bacterium; assembly: GCA_045616865.1. GTDB lineage: Bacteria > Bacillota > Clostridia > Lachnospirales > Lachnospiraceae > Darwinimomas. The sequence goes on from JAZLHO010000075.1 coordinate 33,955, forward strand.
CAACACTTTCCGTAAAATCCTCTTCAAAGCCTCCTACAAGTCTGTTCGGAATGCTTTTTCCGATTTCCGAAAAATCATAAAATACGATCTTGGATCTCATCACGCCGCCGTCCAGATATGCAAATGCGCTGATAAGCTGAGTTCCTTCCGGGGATAATGCTATATCGACCGGATATCCGTCTCCCTCCAGTCTTGATTTGATGGTAATATCAAGGCTGCTGCCGTCCTTCTTGAAGAAGCTGATATACGCCGCATCATTATCCTCGAGTATCGCTGCACATACACCGTTTTCTGCTATTACTGCCTTGGTTACAGGTTTCAGGGTATTTGCTGAACCTATCAATCCCGCCTGATTATAAATCCTGATCTGCGTTCCCAATGAATCATAGATACAGATATACTCTCCGCTGACATATACCTTCGGGTTTGCCATCTCGTAAGTATCAACCCAGACATCGTCTCCATCCTTATTCATGTAGGAAGCTCCATCATGCGAATATCTGACTACATTTTCTCCGAAATGCTCATAGCCTGAGAAGCTTCCCTCCGGGAGCTCCTTTTCCCATTTCATCTCGTAGCCTGTGTATCTGTAAAATCTGAATGCCAGAAAAGCTCCGACAGCCACCAGAATCGCAAGAACTATTCCGCCAAAAACAAGCCAGAAACGAACTTTGTTCTTTCTGGCCTGCATGCGTTTCAGCCGGCTGACTATTTCTTCGGAATCATCATGCCGGATCATATTCCGGCTCATATCCCGCTTCCTTTTTTTTCTGTACAGATTGTTCATCAGATATCGTTCTGTCTGTAATATTCCTCTATGGCCTCTGATATATTAGTAGCTGTTCCGTGGTTAATGATATCTGCAAGCGCATCTATCTTTGCCTTTGTCATAAACTCCTTGCCGAGGTAAACCTCATAATTGTTATTTATCTCCAGCGCCTTTGTCTTCCTTGCTGCATCGGCCTCACTGTATTTTGCACTGACCTCTGCAAGCTTTGCTGATTCCTCATCAATTGCCGGTCTGGCATTATTTGTGATTTCCTCAGTAATGATGTTCTTGGTTACATTTTCGAACTTGTGTATAGCATCATTTTTCTGCATGGTGATATCCGCAAGCTGCTGAGTCAGGTGCGCTATCTCATCATCAAATGCAGCCAGATCGTAATGTGATTCATTGCTGTCATTTCTGATATTATCCGTGATGTCATTGATTTTTCTTCTGTCATCGGCAATCTGCTTGCGCATCCTGCGTATCCTCTTCAGCGACTCCTGATGTCTCATAACAGTCCTCTGGCTGGTGATAATATATAGTCCTCCGAACAAAAGCACATCCAGTACATAGATAATAAATAAAGCAATGCTGCTTCCATCAAAAAAAAGTTTCCATATTCCGAACGGTATAAGGAAAAATGCTATCGCAAATGTAAGTATGATCACCAGTATATCCTTAAATGAACCGGGCATGAACAGTGAAAAATAAAAGCTGTTGTTGCACAGTCCCGGAATTCCGGAACGTTTGAATTCTGAACGAATGCTGCTTTCCACGCTTTTAATATCACTTCTTAAAGCCGCAGTTTCTTCGGAAATTCTTTCCCGGATTCCCTGATTCTTGGCTTTCTCTCTCTTACCCTTTGCTTTTTTCAGCTTTTCATTACACTTAGAGATCTCACCGTCATAGGTTTTATCTATCTCTGCCCGGCGCTTCTCATATGTCTGATTCAGTGTATCTTCAAGTTTTCTTTTGCGGGAGTTAACACTGTTCTCAAGTTTGGTTTTCTCATCTCTGAGCTTTGCTGTTTCCGCATTCAGCTCACTGAGTTCTGTTAGTGCCTGTCTGGCTCCGTTGAAAAACGCATTAAGATCCTGTGCAGGTTCCATACCTTCTCCTTCTTAAATTGAATCTTCCGAAAATATCGCTTTGATCAGATTTCCTTTTTATCAATAACCCGGCTTGCCGAGGATCTTGAACATATTCTTCTTATATGTTTCCACGCCCGGCTGATTGAAAGGATTTACTCCCAGTACATAACCGCTTACTCCACAGGCAAACTCAAATGTATAGAAGAGCTCTCCCAGGTTATATGCATCCAGCTTCTGCATGTGAAGTACGAGGTTCGGTGTCTTGCCTGATGTATGAGCCTGGATAGTTCCCTCCTGCGCTGCCTTGTTTACAAAATCCATTTCCTTGCCTGCAAGATAGTTAAGCTGATCGAGATTTTCAGGATCGCTTTCTATTATCATACTTGTGTCGCACTCATCCACAGTGATGACTGTTTCAAACATAATGCGGCTTCCATCCTGAATGAACTGACCGAGTGAGTGAAGATCTGTCGTAAAATCAACACTTGCCGGATAGATGCCCTTACCGTCCTTGCCTTCGCTCTCGCCATAAAGCTGTTTCCACCACTCTGCTACGAAATGAAGCTTCGGCTCATAGTCCACCATGATCTCCACAGATTTGCCCTTACGAAGGAGGATATTTCTGAATGCTGCATATCCAAGTGCATTACTGCATTCTTCCTCAAGGCAGGCCTTACGTGCATCCTGAGCGCCCCTCATCATGGCATCAATATCGATTCCTGCTACTGCGATAGGAAGAAGTCCGACTGCCGTAAGTACTGAATAACGTCCTCCTACATCATCTGGAACTACAAACTCTTCATATCCGTTCTGATCCGCCAGAGTCTTCAGAGCTCCTCGCTCCTTGTCTGTAGTTGCATATATTCTCTTTGCTGCCTCTGCCTCGCCATACTTATCCTCAAGCATCTTCTTGAAAAACCTGAATGCAATCGCCGGCTCTGTAGTTGTTCCTGACTTTGAGATAACGTTGACCGAGAAATCCCTGTCGCCTATCAGGTCCACAAGATCCTTTGTGTATGAAGCAGATACATTATTTCCACAGAAAAATATCTGCGGTGTCCTGCGATCCTTCTTTTCCTGTGCATTATAGAAATTGTTTGTCAGGGCCTCAATAGCTGCACGGGCACCAAGATATGATCCTCCGATACCTATTACAACCAGTACAGCTGAATCGCTCTGTATCTTTGCAGCTGCTTTTTTGATGCGTGCATACTCATCCTTATCGTAATTTACCGGAAGATCTACCCAACCGATGAAGTCATTACCTGCACCTGTACCTTCAACCAGTGTTTTCTTCGCAGCCAGTACTTCATCATGAATTGCCTCGAAATCCTGCTCGGTAACGAACTCCTGTGCTCTGCTGAAATCTAATTTAATCATATTTCCTCCAATAGTTTTGTACCTTTTTTAATCAAATGTATGATATTGCTTACTCCCGTATCCAGTTGAGATGCTTCCATACGAAATGCCCAATCTGCACGATCAGCATATACCTCATCTATTGTATCACACAAGATACTTTCTGTAACAGTATCCTCCATAAGGACCTCTGAAAATCCCTGTCTCTGAAAACTTTTCGCATTCAGCACCTGGTCTCCCCTCGAAGCAGATCCGCCGAGTGGAATAAGTATGTTGGGTTTATGAAGTGCCAGTATCTCGCATATGGCATTTGCTCCTGCTCTGGATACCACGACATCCGCCAGTGCAAAGAAGTCCTTCAGATCATCTGTAACATAGGCAAACTGTCTGTATCCCTTCGTATCCTTCAGCGTCTCGTCTACATTTCCTCTTCCACAGACATGCAGAACCTGATACTTTTTAAGCAGCTTCGGAAGTGATTTTCGAACCAGCGTATTGACTGCCACAGATCCAAGGCTGCCCCCGATGATCATAATAACAGGCTTTTTATTGTCAAATCCGAGGCTCTTGCGTGCCTGTTCTGCATCTCCCTCCATGAGTTCAGCGCGGATAGGACATCCAGTCAGTACGCGTTTGCCTTCCGGAAGATATTTCATAGTCTCGGGAAAGTTGCAGCATATTCTTGATGCAACATTAAAGCACAGCTTGTTTGCCAATCCGGGTGTGAGATCGGATTCATGAATAATAGTCGGAATGCGGTATCTCGCACCTGCCATAACTACCGGTACAGCTACATATCCTCCCTTTGAGAATATGATATCAGGCTTTATTTTCTTCAATAATCTTCTTGCTTCGGCATATCCGTGAATCACATGCCCCGGATCTGTCAGATTTTTGATATCCCGGTATCTGCGAAGCTTGCCGGAATCGATTCCGTAATAGGGAATATCCTGTGCTTCGATGAGCCCCTTCTCGATTCCGCTGTATGAACCGATATAATGGATGTCATAGCCAAGCTCTCTGAGCCTTGGAAGCAGCGCGATATTCGGTGTGACATGACCGGCAGTTCCTCCGCCTGTAAGAATTATAGTAGGCATATTTTTACTCCAACAAAAATAGTACGTTTATAAAAACGCACTATTATTATAATACTTTATAGCCTATCGAACAATGAAATGTTAGATATATATAAGGCTTCTCATACAGTATTGCTTCGCCTATTTAAATACCTCTCTAGTATATAATACATCCCTGCTTAGGATAGCGGTGAGTTGGCGGTTCAGGAGTTGCTCGGCCAGTTTTACGCGGGATTCGGGGAAGTGTTCGTCGCCTCTGAATGTGAATTCGTAGTCCCTGAGTTCGTTTAATTCATTGCGGAGCTGATCTGTCAGGAGCATCTGTCCGAATCTGACGAAATCGTCTCCTATCTTCGGCCATGTTTCGCCCAATTCTCTACATATCTGATTCTCGTTTTCGGCATATGGCAGCATGGCAAGATTATAATCAAATGCAGGCGCCAGTCCGGTTATCCTCAAGGTATCATTTTCCATCAGAAATCCGTAGTTACCGGCATGACGGTCGGGATTAAATGTAAGGCAGTCTGCAAGAAGCATTCTTCTGAATGAGTCTTCGAAGCCTCTTTCTGACATCCAGTTCATCAGCTCGTTTATCTCTCTCGGAACTTTTACCCTGGATGCTGATACATAGCCCATCTGTTCATCTGTGAAGAGTTTGCATTTCGTAACCGGTCTTCTTGAGAATTCAGAGATATCATAGTGCACAGCATCGGTGATCTTTGCAGCTATCTCTGCTGCCAGCGCTTCACAATATGGCTCTGCGCCTGCTTCACTTCCGGATTTAATAAGAATTATTTCTCCGTTTTCTCTCTTCCAGCATTTCGGAAAAGTTCCGTCTGTGGAAAGCTCGGGCTTTGTTCCGCTGATGTCTTCTCCGCTAAGGCCCTGACCTTCAAATGCAAGTCTTGAAACTACTTCGCTGAATTCATTCCGGTAATATGATATGTCTTCCCAGTTTACATTTTCGTCTTCTGACTTCATCCAGAATGTATCTTTCAATGATCCGGCATGTGTCAGCCTGATGAAGTTGATATTGTCATCGCATCCCATGTCGCAGATAAGCCTGCGGATGTGTTCGTTATGGCTTATTGCCTTGCGATTCTTCAACCAATAATTGATATTTTCACATCCGTATGGAAGTCTGTTTTCATCACAACCGAACAACTTCAAGTAACTGCCAAACTCTCCGTTTCGCAGCTCATAGGATGCTATGATGTCGTTTTTGTTCATCAGTAGGTACATTGATTTTATTATATGATAAATCTGCTCAATTTTGTTGGTTTTCCAAAATATATCATATTTATGGTATAAATAATACATTGTTAGACTGCAATAATGAGATATGGCCCCTTCTTGATTTTCCGTTATTAGTAAAGCAGGGGGAATCCTTTTATGTTTTGAAGATAAAACAAAAGGGTGGCAAATCAATACCACCCTAATGTTAATCTTATAGACAATATGTAATGACCTCCACTTTGTAACAACGTGGATTTACCTGTATACTATAGTTTGTCAATAAACAAATGGTAACAGGGATTACCGCATACAAAGGGAGGTCACCAAATGAATTATAACACAGTTTACGTAGG
>JAZLHO010000076.1:0-28728 GCA_045616865.1 Lachnospiraceae bacterium
TTACGGCACTGTCCACTCCACATTCATCCATCTTTCTTGTCAGCTTGAAAAATCCGTCTGACTGCTGCAGAAAATCAAGATAATGCAGATGACCGTCAACGATCGTATCAGGCCACTCCGCTGCTCCTGCAGGAAACGACACAACAAAAATCAGTATTAAAATCAGCGGCAGTAATAAAATCCTTTTCTTATTTCTAATCATCTTTTATTTCACCTCTATGGATATTATCGCATTCCTCCTGCTCGTAATGCATTAATTGTCGCATCATCCGCCAGACCATTTTCTTTAAGCATATTGCAGATGGCAGGAATTGCGTTTTTAGGATTACACCATATATCAGGTTTGTATCCTTTTCCGTCTACATTATCATTGCTGTATGTAAAAGACATATTTCTTCCGAAAGAAAAGCATACACCACTGTTTGGCAAATAGAAATCTGCTACATTTCCTGAAAGCTGATATCCGGCAGTATTGCATCCTATAGTAATTGAGTTATCAACAGTTTCTGCAAAAAGATAGGCACTCTCGCCCGATGATCCACACATATTATCTACAAGAACAATAAGTGGTGTTGAATTAGAAAGTTTGGAACCGGAAGAACTGCTTTTATCGTAACATTCACTACCGATTGCAACTCTATCTTCCGGGTTTACTTCAAGTGCATTTCTATATCCGGACCAGACACCGCCATAATTTGCTGACTGTCCTGTAAATCTTTCTACCCACTTGCGTGGGTATTCGTCTGAACCTCCTCCATTGGATCTTAAATCAAGAATTGCCAGTTTTGCATTTCGCGCTGACGATGCTTCGTTTATAAATTGTTGATGTATACTATCATAACTACTGTCACAATTTCTGTATGATATATATACTATTCCATTTGCCTCCAGCTGTTTGTAATCCGGCTGTCTGAAGGCATCTACTGAGTATGGCTGAGTAGGTTTCCAGTTCGCCGTTACTGCTTTAGAACCGGAAGCACCTGTAAGAGTTATTGCTGTTGATGGAACATGCTGTCCTGGGATGCAGAACTGAATCGGACTGTAAACCAGTTCGCCGGCATCTGTGAGAACATACTCCATTGTAATGTTCGCATTTCCGGGATCGTTGTAGTACCACTTGGTTTCACCTTCCTGCATATAGTATCCTTGTGAATCCCATGCGAATTTAAGGTCGCAATAATAAGTCTGATAAAAGTCTCCGGGATTTAGTATTGCTCTTCCAATATGAAAATGTGCATCGCGAACAAATGTGAGATTCTTACGAAGAAGGTTCTGCAAATTTTCTCCGCTGATCGATGCCTTTCCTGCCAATTCACTCATTATGGCATTTCTTGCATTTTCGAAATTCTGCTCTCCAAAATAATAATATGCGCCATAACGATATTTAAGTGCACGGAAAAACAGATCTGCATCTGCAATTGCTGACTCCTGTGGAATACTTCCTGCAAATCCACGAGGAGTAACTAATGCATTTATTTCATCCTGTGTGATATTTACTTCCCCGGGATGATGTTTCAGATACTGATCTATTCCTCCAACAGGTCCGGATATCTGACGATGAGAATTCTTATAACTTAATGCTTCCTGAAATGTTGTTGTACTTGATGCAAATGTTGGTATGGAAATTGCCATAACCATTATTGCTGCAATTATAGTCGTTAATGTTTTTTTCATGAAATAATACCTCCCATATGTCATCAATAATATTTAATCGTTTGCTGCTCTCCCGGCTTTGTCTTGTCTGTGCCGGAGTCAGCATTGTATTTGTTCCTTCGTGACGAACTCCGGCCAGTTTTTTTCCGTTAGTCCATTCATAGACGTCACCGACCGCATTTACTACTACGGCTCCTATCTGAAGTTCTCTCATCTGTATGACAAAGCCACATATTTACTCTTGCTTTTACTTTCCTTGAAAAAACCATATCATTCTTTTATAGTTTTGACAATGTTTTTCAGCATGTTGATGTCTTTATAAAACGTAATACCGGATAATGCTCTGATCATTATCCGGTATCTTCGACTGCTTTTGAATTTTTATTTGTTACAGGTTATTTATAGCATATCTTTTAGTATTTCCATCCCATTTTATAAATTGTAGAATGATTATACTCTGTTCCCTTTTTAAGTATTATATCTGGGAAGTGACGGTTATTAAGAGCATTGGGATAAAACTGCGTTTCCATGCATATCGCACCTCTATGGCTCAGTAGGATTCCTCCCCTTCCCTCTTCTTTAGGAACCTCCATTGAATTTCCGGAATAAAGCTGTATTCCCGGCTTTGTCGTATATACTTCGACATATCTGGTTCTGTTACTGTTTTCAAGTCTGACACATAATTTGTCTATATCACCATTATTGTGGAGGACCCAGTTATGGTCGTACCCGCCAAATATCCTCACCTGTTCGTAATTGTCGTTGATCCTGTCTCCTATCTTGACCGGACACCTAAAATCCATAGGGGTATTTCCTACAGGCACTATCTCTCCCGTAGGCATTCCGTTTTTATCTATGGCACAATATGCGTCACTGTCACAATATAAATAATGATCCAGAACCGAATAGGAATCATCAAGGTTGAAATATGAATGATTGGTCATATTCAAAACCGTATCAGCATCACTTATGGCCTTGTAATTCATAATAAGTCTGTTTTCATCATCAAGTTTATATGCGACATCTACTTTGAGATTTCCCGGATATCCCTCTTCCATATCAGGGCTCAGATAAGAAAATCTTATCGATGATTCATCGATTATCTCGGTATCAAACATTCTTTTATTAAAACCGACAAATCCTCCATGCATTGAATTTCCATGGTCATTATTATTAAGAATATATTCCTTGCCGTTAATACTGAATCTACAGTCTGCGATTTGACCTGCATGTCTGCCTATGGTTCCTCCCAGAAACTTCTCTGTATTTTCATATCCTTCAACATTGTCAAATCCTTTGACAATATTTATCAGACCATTTTGTTCATCCGGAACCAGTATTGACTGAACTGCTGCACCAAATTCCAAAAGGTTTACCGTTAAACCGTTGGAATTTTCAAGCGTATATAAATAACTTTCTTTTCCTTCTCTTGTTTTTCCAAATGTTGTTTTTTTCATCTTTTTAAAAAGGGGCTCCATCATCAAGATGGAGCCCGTATAAATAAGTATTATTATGGTTCAATAGTCTTGATATCCATCAGGTAGCAGAAATCAAGAAGTGCGTTGTATATCTCATCTCCGCCGTATGCAAGAGTGATGTACTCTCCATCCCATACCTGAACGCCGAAATCATAATCAACATCCATTTTGATGAAAGCATGTGGCCAGTTCCACATTCCTGAAACTTTTCTTGCTGCTTCAAGCTTCTCATCATCCGGAGTATAAACGGTTCCTCTGTGAAGAATCATTTCAAATTCTCCATTATCTCTTCCGAGTCTTGCCATTACTACTTCACCCGGTTTAAGAACAGCTTCAACAGACAATCCGCCTGCATTTCCTTCAGTTGAAAGTCCATGATGTGAAAGGATCGGCTGTCTCGGTCCGCAAAGTGACGGTGCGCATGCTCCGTCTCCGATAACTTTAACTTCTTTGTTCTTCTTATCTATGCACTGGAAATCTCCGTAGTAGATAGGATCATTGGATAAGCTTCCGAGCAGATAGATGATCATTGCGTTGTTGTAATCGCAAAGTGTAGCGCACGGGAATTTATTTTCAAGCATCATACTCTGTGCCAGACATGTTGCTGCATAGTAATCTGCTATTCCCGGGAATGACTGGATAACATACATATCAAAGTTATGTCTCTGAACAACTTTCTTAATTGCCAGATACAGTCTGATAGAATGATCTGTAACCTGATCATCCGGGGGAAGCTCTTTGAATTTCGGCTTTAATTCTTCCTCTTTGCACTTTTCTACTTCTTCAGGTGTGATATTTTCTGCTTCGACCATAATTTCATGGCAGTCATAAGAATCAATATCTACACCGAATACTTTCATCCACTGAGAAGGATCTGCACAACCGCAGGTAAGGCCCATTCCTCTTCCGCCAAATGCTCCTACTGTCATCAGGTTCAGATGATTTCTAAGTGCACATGCTCTTGAATATGCTACAACCTTATCAACAGTTTCTTCATCATCTCCGTATACGGATTTATATTTCATTCCGATTTCCTTGAATGATGCTCCAACTGCCAGTGTTCCTACAAGTCTCCAGCCCTGTGAACCTGCATATGTCCAAATGATAACGCCCTTGCCGCATCTTTCAAAATCTCTGACATAAGCAAGAATCTCTGATGCCCATACCCATGTTCCTGAGAACAGAATAACTCCATCTACAGAATCATCATGTTTTAACTTTGCAAATGCTTCTTTTGCTTCGTGCTTATATGCAACTACAATATCATTTTCAACGATTTCAACACCCTTAGCTGTGATGTCATTTTTGCATTTATCAATAATTTCCTGGTTGATAAACGGAACTCCCATAGGATCGCATAATCCGTCCTTATGAACACCGAATACAATAAAACCCATTTTTGGCTTAATCATGTTAAATACTCCTTCCGCTGTTATTTAGATTTTTGCTTTTCTCTTCTGCATATATCTATCAAATCCTACGGCAAGCAGAAGAACAATACCTTTGGCTACTCTCTGCCAGTAATCGTTTACTCCCATCATAGTCATACCATTTGACAGCGTACCAATTACCAATACACCAAATATTACGAAAACAATATTACCTTCTCCACCTGTTAAGGTAACACCACCCATTACAGTTGCAGTAATAATATCCATTTCGTATCCATCGCCTGCTTTAGGCTGTCCACTGTTTACACGTCCCAGAAGAACCAGTCCTGCAAGTGATGCACAAAATCCTGATATCGCATAACAGGTAGTTTTAACTTTAACTACATTTATACCGGACAATCTTGCAACTTCCTCGTTTGCTCCGACTCCGTATATATATCTGCTGAATCGAGATTTTGATAAGAAAATCGTTCCGGCAGTAAATACTACCACCATGATGATTACCGGTATCGGGATGATTCCCACATAGCCCTGACCGATTTGCGCGTACCAGCTTGGAAAATCAAAAATCGCTTTTCCGTCTGTAAGAAGATATGCTGCTCCACGTAATGCTGTGTTTACACCCATTGTTGCGATCATTGGTGCGATTCCGATTATAGAAATCATCAGTCCGTTGAAGCAACCCAGAGCAATTCCCAGTACAAGGGATATCAGTGAAGCTATGATCGGATTCATTCCGTGCATCATATTAAATGCGCAAAGAACTCCGCTTATTCCGATTACACCTCCGACTGAAATATCAACTCCTCCCGTAAGGATAACGCAGGTCATACCAACTGCACATATACCATTTATAGATACCTGTCTTAAAAGATTTGCAAAGTTACTGGCGGAGAAAAAGTTGTCAGCTACAATGCTGAAAAAAATAATCAGAAGAACGGCAATAATTACTACCGCATATTTTGTAATGAAATCTCCAAAGCTTAGTGTTTTCTTGTTCATTTTTTCTCTCCTATAACTATAATGATGCGTATTTCAGAATCGTTTCCTGTGAAAACTCATCTGGTAAAAGCTCTTTTGAAACATGTCCCTCTCGCATTACAACTATCCTGTCGGACATTCCGATTAGCTCCGGCATTTCTGATGAAATCATGATTATGCTTTTGCCCTTTTCTGTCAGTTCACGCATCAGTTTGTAGATTTCCTGCTTTGCACCGACGTCTATTCCCCGCGTAGGCTCATCAACAATCAGAATATCGCTTTCTGTCGCAAGCAGTTTGGAGAAAACAACCTTCTGCTGATTTCCTCCCGACAGGGCCTTGACCGGCTGAAGCATGTTTGCAAGCTTGATGGATAAGCTGCCTTGCATGTTCTCGCACATCTCGTCCTCTTTCTTTTTGTTTACAAAGCCCATTTTGCTTATTTTGTCCAATATCGATATTGTGATATTGTTTTTAATAGGCAGTTTTAAGAAAACCCCCTGACCTTTTCGATCTTCCGGAAGCATTGCAATCTTATTCTTGAAAGCTGTTTCCGGATTTTTTATAACTACTTCTTTTCCTTTTGCAATTATAGTTCCTGAATCAATAGGATCTGCTCCGAATACTGCTCTGGCAAATTCAGTACGCCCGGCTCCCATCAAACCTCCGATACCAAGTATTTCGTTTTTATGGAGCTTTAAGCTTACATCATGAAGCTTCTTATTATTCAGATTTTTGACCTCAAGACAAACATCTCCGATGGGTGTTTTCCTCTTTGGAAAATCTTCTCCAAGCTCTCTTCCTACCATCGCGGTAATAAGCTTATCTCTTGTCATCCCAGATACTTCATTTGTGGTGACGTATTTTCCGTCTCTGAATACAGTAACTCGGTCACAAACTTCAAAAATCTCCTCAAGTCTATGAGAAATGTATATTATGGTTACTCCTCTGCTCTTTAACTCACGAATTATCTCATATAGTTCCTTTGTTTCGTTATCTGTCAGAGGTGCCGTAGGCTCGTCCATAATGATTAGTTTTGCTTTCTTAGAAACAACCTTTACTATTTCAACCATTTGCTGTTGTGCTATACCCAGCATTTTTACCTGCATCTTAGGATCAACATCCAACCCGATTTCGTTGAAATACTTTTTTGTTTCTTCCTGCATCTTTTTATAATCACAAAACGGACCATTACAGATCTCTCGTCCGAAAAACATGTTTTCGGCAATAGAGAGATACGGTATTAAATTGAGTTCCTGATATATTGCAGCTATTCCAAGTTCCGCCGACTCTTCGGGTGAAAAAGATGTATATTCCTTTCCATCAAAAATAACCGTTCCGGATGTAGGTTCGTGTGCACCGGTCAATATCTTTATCAGCGTACTCTTTCCTGCACCGTTTTCACCGACTATCGCATGGACTTCGCCGGTCTTAACCTTCATAGATATTCCATCAAGAGCTTTAATACCGCCAAACTGCTTTATGATATTTTTAGTTTCTAAAATATATTCACTCATATATATTCTTCTCCAAATGCATATTTAAAGAAACTACGGTCAACTATAGTTCTGGCTCATATGCGGCAATGCCGCATATGAGTTAAAAACCATCTTATTCTACAACGTCACTCTGCCATACAGGAGCAAACTTACGCTCTACAACTACGTGCTTTTCGTTTGTCTTGTTATCGCCGTTCTTGATGTAGTCATACATAGCATATGCCATCTCATAACCGCAGTCATACGGGAAAATACTGATTGATGAACGATATACTGAATTAGGCTCTTTCATCTTTGCGATACCTTCTTCTGTAGCGTCTGCAGCAAAAATACCAAATTCATCAGAAGCAAGTCCCATACCATTTACAGCCTCGTAAGCTCCGATGCCGCCGTAATCATCACAGGTTGTGATAACATTTACTTCCGGATGAGCTGTTAATACATTCTCTGCAACACTCATAGCAAGCTCTGTGTTTGAACCGTTCTGTCTTGCAACTATAACTGCATCCGGACAAAGTTCTTCGATCTTTGCGATGATACCATCTGTACGAGGAATAACAGATTCAACGTCATCCTGTGCGATGCAAAGAACATATCCTTTGCCATCGAGTTTCTCATTGATCCATGTTGCTGCTGATTCACCGATGTGCTGTCCATATGTATACTCATCAAGTGATCCATCGATCTGAGCATTGCTTACCGGCTGTGCTTCGCCTGAAACAACGATTCCCTTTGCCTTTGCAGCCTCAACGCCTGGCTGAAGAGCATTGTCATCCAGAGGAGAAATCATAACTCCGTCAACGCCCTTTTCAACGCAGTCCTCAAGATATGTAACCTGAGAAGCAACGTCATACTTTGCATCGAGGGATGTAACCTTGATTCCAAGTTCCTCACATGCCTTTACATATCCGTTATAAACCTCCACGAAATAAGGATTTGCCATATCCTGTGTGATATAAACAAATTCCAGTTCGCCGTCAGCAGCTGCCGGAGCTGCATCAGCTGCCTTTTCTTCTGTCTTCTGCTCTGCTGCTGCAGGTGCACTGGCTGCTGGTGCGCTTCCGCAAGCTGCCAGTGACAAAATCAATGCCATCGCCAAAATTACTGATAAAACTTTTTTCATACTGACCTCCTTTTGCTAAAACGTTTCGATTTTGTTTTTATAAAAATTTGCATGGTTGTTCTCGATAGAGGTTACTAAAACGTTTCGATTTTCATGCAAAAAATTATACCTAAGAACAATTCCTTAAAACTTATTTTGTTGTATCTCTGTAAACAACAGCCGGTGTCAGCAGTTCAACCGAAGGGATCGTCTCTGCTCCCTCTATCCAATCCACCAAAACCTCCACAGCCCTTTTACACATCTCTCTGATAGGCTGATGAACCGTCGTTATTGGCGTCTGATTTATAGAAGCATAGATGACATCATCATAACCCGTTATGGATATATCTCCGGGTATATTAAGTCCTCTGTTTTTTGCTGCCTGTACGATTCCGCAGGCCATAAGATCACTTATGGTCATGACAGCTTCCGGATGCTGATCTAATATCTCATTGCTCTTAGACAACGCTCCTTCAAACGATATATCGCTTTCAAAAACCAAACTGTCGTCTATTTCAAGTCCCTTTTCTTCATAAGCAGCTTTAAATCCATGTATGTAGTCATTATCTACTCTCTTATCTCCTGCTACAAGCGCGATTCTGCGAATACCTTCGTCAAGCATATGTTTTGTAAGCTCATACATACCCTTCGACAAATTACACATGATGCATGGCGCCTCCAGTCCGGCATATGATGCCGATAGACTGACAATCGGTATTCCATAACTCTGAATTTCCTTCAGGTGTGACACTTCACTGGAGTATTTCAACATCGGAACTATGATGAGACCATCAACATTCCTGCTAATAAATTCTCTTATATATCTTTTCTCGTTTGAGAGTTTGTTGTCGGTGATACCAATAATAAGAAAGTATCCTTTACTTTCGACATACTCGCGCACATACTCTATCATCATTCCGTAATATACATTTATAACTTCCGGAACGATAATCCCGATAACCTGCGAGCTATACGATCTCAATGCCTTGGCAGTGCGATTTACATGATAATTCAACTCTTTTGCAGCTTTACTGACACGCTCCATCGTTTTAGGGCTTACTCCCTTTTTATGATTAAGTGCTATTGAGGCTGTAGAAACAGAAACATTTGCTGCTTTTGCGACCTCTTTTATTGTGCTTCTCTGCTGTCGATTATTCATACTTATCCGGCTCCACTAAAACGATTCGATATATATAAACTACATTTCTTCTATGATTCTGTCAACTGATTTTAGTATTTTTGTTAATAAGTAATATATTTTTCCTATATTTTTTATTTAATTTATACTATACTATTGATAATATTTTATATCGTTTGTAATGAATAGGAAAATATTTATTATATCGTTCTATAAGGAGGCATTTATGGATAAATATCGCGAAGATCTGTATAACGTCAACTTCCAGAGATTTACCCACTAAATGGCCCTTATCAGTCCTTTTTGATCATCTTTTTCTTATCTGAGGCTGGTTTTCCAGTATTGTAAAAAGCAAGTAAAATGCACCCTCTTTTCTGGTTTTCTCACGTTTGTCTTTACATTTTTATCGTAATGACATTCATCCCCAATGCTGATGAATAATTCATTTCTTTTGCACACTCCATTGCCAGGCGCAGTCCCATACTCCTTTCGGGGTTCTTATCTCCAAATACAGAAAGCCACTCTTTTGGATCGAAATGCGGGCAATTGTTTCGAAGCATCATTGAGATGCCTCCATTCTCATAAAATGCTCTTAATTCAATACTATATGAATCTGCCTTTTCTTTTGCAAAGCCGTGAATGATGCAATCAACTGCTATCTCTTCAACACACAGTCCGCACATAGTGGCAGTCTTTGAGGAAAGGCCTTTTGAAATGCAGAACGCTTCCATCTTCTCTGAGGCATCTGTCGCATCTTTGATTTTTTTAATCGTTGCACCGTATCTGTCTTCAGACGGTACAGCCATCGTATGCGGAATATCTGTCATTGTATAAATCGAGGATGGAAGCTTTTTGCGCTTCATATAGTAGTAAATAACATAGGCAGCAACCAGTCCGGCCTCCGCAATCCATGAAAAATGCACCAGAAAACCAAAACCAAGAACTCTTCCGGCAAGGATGACTGTAACTGGAATAATCAAAGCCATTAAGATAGTAAAGATACTGGTCGCTTTTATCCTTCCAAGCGACTGGTAAAGCGAAAATGAAGGAACCTTCAACGGATCTGTAAAATACCAAAAACTGTTACACCGGATAACCATCACATACAATCCTATCATCTCCGGTTCTGCGCCAAAAAACAATGCAAGTGGACGGGCAAAAACAAATAACAGTATGTATGCTCCCGCCATAACAGGAAACATGGTCTTAATAATGGTTTTCGGGAACGAACGCAGAGAATCCACATCACGTTCTCCGACCAGTACACTGGAAATCAGGTTGGAGGCTCCCGTGAATCCCCCGCTGATCATAGTCCCGATTCCGTTATTAAAATTCGATACTATCGACATTGCAGCCATTGCTGTCGTACCGCCAAGTGCAAAAACAACCTGGTTTAATATACGGTCTCTGATAAAATAACAGGCCGGCTCCAGCGCAGAAGGGAATCCCAGATAAAGCACTTCTTTTATAGCTTTCAGATCAAAACCGCGAAGCGAAAAACAGAATACGCTCTCTCTGCAGACAAAATATATCAGACAGATCAACACTGCCGCCAGATTTGCGGCTGTCGTTGAAAGAGCGTATTAATCGCAGGAAGTCCGACTGCTATCGCCTGAACAGGAACCAGCGAAATCAGCAATTTCTTTATTTGATTTTCTTCTTTCATATGTTTCATATCTTTTCCCGTTTCCTGATCCATCTCATAAGTCAATGTATTCTTCTCCGCAAAATACCTCTTCCCGAGTTTAAAAACAGGTATGAAGACCAGTCATTGATTGCTTAAACTCTAATTTGCCGACGGGCCGGATACTATCTCTGCTTTGGGCTTGCTCTGTTCTCCGGTTGAATTCATGATATCTACCATCTCTCTTATCATCTCTTCATCCTTCAGCCGGAACAGTATCTCGACTCTTCTGGATGCTGCTTCATCGACAGTTCCATCTGCCTTGAGAACCGGATCGCTGTACGATCTGCCTCCGGTCGTAAGAAATGTCTGCAAGGTTTCTCTCTCATCTCTGGATAAGAATGTCGTCTCCTCATTCAGGCAGTAATCTGCAACAGAATAAGCTCTGTCCTGGGAAAGCGCCAGATTAAACAGATACGTTCCGCTCGGATCCGTATGCCCTTCGATCACGATCTCTGAGATATATGGTCTGTATTTCGGACTCAGCAGTATATGCATGTATTTCGGGAGAAAAGCTCCCAGGAAATCCTGTCCTGATTTCTTAAGTTCATCTTTGTTGTATTCGAAAAGTATGCTGGAATCCATACTGATTGCACCGGTTTTCTCATCTATGGAAACTTGAAGGGACGACTTTTCACATTCTTCACGAATATCCTCTATCAGCTCTGTCTTGATTCCGATGATCTTGTCCAGCTGTTCCTGCTGCGCCAGCATGATACCCTGGAACTCATCCAGCAGGGCCTCCTGTTCATCCAGCTTCTGTTTCTGCAGATCCAGCTTTGCAGCCTGCTCTGCAAGCTTTCCTTCCTGTTCGGTCAGCTTCAGTTCCTGAGCATTAAGCTTGGCTCCCTGTTCATCAACTAAAAGTCTTTCATTGTACAGTTCATCACTTCGGATGACGAGTTCCTGCTCCTTCCCTGCCAGTTCTTCCTGTTTCATGTCATACTGTACCTTGGAATGAAGCATAGTGACAGCGATTATTACCACAAAACACAAAAGAAGCCCGGCCATCATATCGGAATACGACAGCCAGTAGTTTTGCTCTTCATCCTGTTTTCTCTTTTTTCCAAACCCACGAATCATACAGGTTTTCTCCTACTCTTTGCGATCCTCTCGAGATCTTCATGCAGTTCTCCGAGTGTATCTGCAGCAGCATTGCATGATTCAATAACTTCATGCATGTTATGTTCCATTTCGTTTTTCATTTTTTCATTGCTTTCGCTCTGCACTTTGAGCATTTCCATACCGGCTTTTATCTCAGACTGACTTTCTGTCACAGTCCGGTAATACTCGCGCATCAGATCAGCATTCTGGTGAAGGAGCTTATACTGCTCGTCCACCTCAAGTCCTATCTTTGTAAATGTTCCCTTCAGGGACACATTCATCTCTTTAGTGAATTCATCTACCACCTTTCCAAGGGCTTCTCTTTGATCAACGGTTGCAACAGCCTGAAAATCGGATATGAGCTTGTTGAGTCTTTCAAAGTTCGGTTCCATCTGCGCAGCAACTTCTTCTTTCATGTTCTTACTCATCATACGAAGTGCCTCTACCTGCTCTTCTCCCAAAGCAATCAGACGGTTCACGCCGTCATCCTCTGTATCCGGCATTACGAATTTTTTCCATGCGGATACAAATCCCTTGATAGATTCTTCAGAGTCATACAGCTTTCTCTTGTATACGAAATTAAAAACCAATGAGAATATCATTCCGTAGATAGATGTATGGAATGCAACCTTTATACCCTCCATCAGTGGCTCGATACTTGCTGTGATCTCGGCTGTAGTACCCGTATTGAAATTCTGAAGACCGAGTGAGAGTCCTATAAATGTTCCCAGGATACCCAGTCCGGTTAGCGCGCCCGCTACCTGATTGAGCATGTTGCGGTGCATGACTGTATCTACCAGATCTTCATTGATATATTCTTCAATGCTTGGCTTGTAGTAAGCATTTTCCTTATCCTTCTTGCGGTTAAGGGCAAACAGGAAATCCTGATACAGAGCCTTCAGCCTTTCATTATGAAAAAGCTCGGCATTTACCGTGCTGTACGGCTTCCACAGATATTCATGGGTATTGAGCGCATCGGTACGGATTTTGTTTGTTGCCTGATCCAGATCTGACGAGATATCCCCCATGGGATGGAAGCTGTTAAACTCGCAACACAGGAATATGACTGCCACGATGATGAACATGCCTATGTTCACTATCAGATTGGCTGTGCCTTCCCGCTGGGTTCCTGTTGCGTTCAGTGCGATGCACAGAAGTACCATTGCAATGTAAACTACTAAGAGCAACCATTCATACCATTTTTTGTTTTTCATTCCATATCCTCCGGTATAGAAATTTTCAATAGTATCACTATTATTTTATCATTTCCTCTAAGATTCCTGCAGCCTGTTCTATCATCTCCGCGCAGGGTCGTTTTTTATAAAAACTTTCTGTACGTGGTTCTGCAAGACCTCCCGTGGTCACGGAAATTCCGGACAGGAGTTCCCGACATACTATGGACCCGTTCAGTTTCTTGAATTCTTCGCATGCTTTCTGCACGAGAGGATATACTTCATTCCTGGAATCGGGATCATCACTGCCCTGCAGCAATCCAAGCACGATAGCCATCCCTGACACACATCCGCATACTTCCCGCATCCTTCCTACTCCACCTCCGAGACCGACTGACATTTTTGCCAGAGTTTCCTTATCGATTCCGGTCTTATCTTCAAAGGCCATAACTACGGACTGTGCACAGTTATAGCCCCGATGGAAATAGTCCGCTGCCTTTTCTTGTCTGTCTGATTTCATCTTCTCCTCCCGGATATAAAACTGTTTTTATTTCACATCTTCAACCGCATACCTGTCAACACACATATCGGGATCATACAGTATTTTGTCTTTTTCTGTAAGTTTCAGTTTACCGTCTGTGACTTCAACTATGTTTATGCAGCAGTTATACGGTACATGTCCCTGCCAGAAATCTGAAGGATTATCATAAAGGAAGTTAAGCATGGCCCGCACTGCACAACCGTGAGATGAAATTAATACATATTCATAATCCTTTTTTGCGATCTCTTTCAGGCATTCCTGAGTACGCTTCATGACATGATGGATATCCTCTCCGTTGGGAAATGTCTCTACGTTCAGTGGATTAATAATAAATTCTTTTACTCCGGGCAGATTCTCCTGTTTGAAATTATGTCCTTCGTAGTCGCCCATATAAATTTCTTTCAGTCTGTCATCAAATAAGATCGGACAGTTGTTCCCGCTTTCTTTCAGTACGAGCTCTGCCGTCTGCGCCGCTCTGACAAGGGGCGATGAATATGCGGCATCAAATCTGATTCCGATCAGTTTCTGTCCTGTGATCTCTGCCAGCTTTATTCCGTTTTCATTGATGGGACCGTCTTCAATTCCCTGCATGCGTCCGGCAGCGTTGGCCACTGTCTCTCCATGACGAATGATGTATATTTTCATATCTCTCTCCCTTATGTACTGTATAAAAATATTATAACATTTATTCCGTTTGTTTTCTTTTTCCATCACAAATTTATCACAACTCCTTAGAAAAATAATATGGAATGAAGGTGATTTTCTGCTACAATAGAAACAGAACTTTCAAATTTGTTTAAGGACTGATAATATGTTGCGAAATAATAATGACGATTTAAAGAAACTCGATTTCAGCAGTGTGGAATCGGCAATACCGAGTGAAGAGCTGTATGAGATGTGTAAGGATATACTCGAGCATCCTGATTTTCAAGCGCTTAAAAGCCGTGTTCATCACCATACATCAAATGTATACTGTCATCTGATCCGCGCAGCCAAGGCGGCTCTGATCATATGCCGCTACAAAGGATATCCCGAAGACATGACCCGTGATATCGTCCATGCTGCTCTTCTCCATGATTTTTGTGATTTCGACTGGAGACTTACCAAAGAGAACAAAAAATCCTGGACCCTCGCTGAGCGCATACATCGTCAGTACATATACCATCATGGCAAAAATGCTGCAAAGAATGCAAAGAAGATATTTAATATCAATGATAAGCAGTTCTATGCCATCAAGTCCCATATGTTCCCGGCCGGATGGCCGAGAGATAAATACGGATGGGTAGTCCAGATGTCTGACAAGGTGGCAACATATTTTGAATGTGGCGCTAATCCTATAAATAATTACGATAATCTCCAGTAGAACGATTCCGCCGTCAGCTTTTACTGACCGGCTGTTACTTTCATCCTTGTGCGGAGGTCCCTATGACTTTTCAGAATCTTGAGTATTTTCTGGCTGTCGCCACAGAACAGAATATAACCCGTGCAGCAGAGCAGCTTAATATCTCACAGCAGGCTCTGTCAAATCAGATTTCCCGTCTCGAGCAGGAGATCGGGACGGAACTGTTTAACAGAAAACACGGATTTGAACTTACATATGCAGGAAAAATCCTTCAGGAATCGGCAGCCCGTATATTGGATATCAATAAGCAGACTGAAAACATCATTAATGACCTCAATGCGCACAACCGCGGCGAATTGAAAATCGGTGTATCCCATACCCGCGGGCAGGCCATCCTGCCTCTGCTTCTTCCCGATTTTTCCAAGCAGTATCCTCAGGTATCTCTGACTGTTGTAGAAGAAAATACCCGTACTCTTGAGGAGCGGCTTGAAAAGGGTACTGTCGATATCATGATAGGTTTTAAGCCTTTCCTGTCTGAGGCTGCTGAAAGTATAGATCTGATGAAAGAGAAGCTTTTTATAACTGCTCCCAATATACTGCTTGAAGAGCATTTCGGCAAAAACTATAAAAGCATTTGCGAGGAATATCTGAACAGTCCGGATATTTCCATCTTTGATAATATGCCTTTTGTTCTTTTGAAAAAGGGTGATCGTATCCGCAGTATCGCCGATGCGGAATTTCTCAAAGCAAAAATCCATCCGGAAATAAGACTTGAGACCGGCAATATACAGACTTCCTTCGCTCTTGCCGCTGAGGGTATCGGCCTGGCCATAATCCCCGAGCTTTATCTTCACAGTCCTTATCTGATTTCCGGCAATAATGATTCCATTCTCAGGCAGTATGTCACCCTGCTGCCCTTTACAAATCCCGGAAATACAATAGCGATCGGCTATAACACCGACCGCTATCTTAGCAGTTTTGCAAAGGCCTTTATCGACCTTGCCCTTAAAAAATTCGAATTATTCCGTTGAGGCAGTCCCTCCGGAACGGAGAACAGGCATATCGCAACAGTCGATATGCTTTTTTATTGTATCTCTTTCACAACTACGATATCCAGCGGAAGATCTGATGCTCTCATTGCTGCCCGATCGTCCGGAATCTCGATCTTTCCGTCTGCTATCTCTTTGAAAATTTTATCATACTGTTCCTGACTGAATGTTCTGAATCTCGAAGTCTTCATCGGAAGCATGACTCCATTGTCCTTTGCCGTCATGAGATATACCTGTCCGCCCTCAGGTCCTTCGCCTTTTTCATAACCAGCGAGAATGTCCTTGATCCCACCTCCGATATTTTTCATGGCTGATGTAAGCACCGTGGGTGATTCTCCGGACTGATCTGAGTCAACTCCTATCACCATCTTCTTTGATGCTTCTGCCGCCTTCATGACAGAATTCCCGAGAGGTCCTCCGCAGGCGAAGATAACCTCTGTTCCGTTCTGATACCATGATGAGGCCATGGCCAGAACTTCCGGACTTGCGACAAATGCCCCGTAATAATTATATCGTATAGTGACATCGCCCTTTTTAAGTCCTAGTTCCTTTGCTGCATAATCTGCACCGGCGATATATCCGTATCCGTATCTCACGACCGGAGGAATGGCCATCCCTCCGATATAACCGAGATTTCTGTATCCGTCCATGACTGCAGCATATCCCGCAAGGAATCCTGATTCCTGCTCTGCAGTAGAAACTGCAAGCACGTTATCGTGGATCTCTATTTCTCCGTCGGGCCTTTTCGGGGGACTGTCGACCGCAATGAATTTTGAATCCGGATATTTATCCTGTGCGTAATACAAGACCGATTCAAAATTCTGCGCCCCGGCAATTACATATTTTGCATTTCCTTTGACTGCAAGATCGATTGATTTAGCAAGTGCTTCCTGTGATGCATCCTGTCCCTGATAATACTTTCTCGTGTAACCATGCTCGTCACTGAATTCTACGACGCCTCTCCATTCATCCTGCGTAAAGCTCTTATCATCCACACTGGCCTCGGCATCTACGCAAAGCGCTATCTCTGCTCCGTATCCCGAAGACACGCTGTTCTTCTTGTACCTGTTTGCACTGTTCACACACATAATGATGCTTACGATAACAAACAGAGTTCCAACCAGTATGACATTAATCCGTCCTTTCTTCTCTCCCCTGACGCCTTTCAGAAATCCGTTTCCGTCGTCATATGCTTTTCCGACTGCCTTGGGTGCTATGCTCTTGGATGCTGAAATAGCCAGAACAACCATTGTCAGAATGTATGGTATCATCTTATATATCTCGGAAGGTATCTCGAGATTAGCCAGGAACGGTATTCCCGAATACGAACTTGAAAATGCTTTCAGTACTCCGAAGAAAAATGCTGCAACACATATTCCGATCGGTTTCCATTGTCCCAGGATCAGTACCGCAAGTGCGAGGAATCCGTATCCGGAAACATTACCTGAAAATTCTGTTGATGTCGGAACGATAAAGATGATTCCTCCCGCCCCGGCGAGCAGTCCGGATATTGCAACACCTCTATAGCGCATCCTTGTTACCGAAATTCCGACCGATGCCGCTGAATCCGGATTTTCTCCGCACGCACTCAGTCTTAAGCCGAAAATCGTCTTGTTCAAAAGAAACGTAAGCGCTATCAGCACCACGATTCCTATATATGTCGAGATATAACAGTTTGTAAAAAAGCACGGTCCTATGACCGGTATCTTCGAAAGAATCGGAACCTGTTCTATACGGAACTGATCTACAAACCCTATCTGCTTTACTCCGTATATTTCTCTTGCCATGAAGATGCAGAAAGCCGGCGCAAAAAGATTTAACGCGGTTCCGCTTATAGTCTGATCAGCCCTCAGCCTTATCGACGACCATGCATGGAGCAGTGAGTACCCTAAACCCACCAGTGCCGCAATCAGGATTGCCGCTATATAAAGCAGCTGACCATGAAGGATGCCTCCTAAGCGATCTAGTGCGATTACTCCGGCAAAAGCTCCTATGATCATGATTCCTTCAAGTCCGATATTACTCACGCCGCTTCGTTCGGAATACATGGCCCCAAGGCCTACTATCAGGAGCGGAATGGCAAAAAACATCGTCTGCTGAACTATAAAGTAAAATGTATTCATGTCTCTGCCTCCTTTCCTGCCTCGGAAAGCTGTCCGGCATCATTTCTCTTTTTTTCTTTGTTCTTTATGGTGTTTTCTATTACTATTCTGACAGGAATCACCAGTGCTCCGCAGAAAACGATGATCGCGACGATCATATTTACAACATCAGGTGTAAAGCTGTACAGCTGCAGGTTGTTTCCGCCTACTGTAATATGGGCTATAAAAAGACCTGCTGCTATAACTCCGAGCGGGTTGCTCATACCGAGAAGCGCAACCGATATACCGGTGAACCCCTGCTGAAGCAGGTTTTCTACTACAAGGATGTGGTCTCCGAAGCTGCTGAGAAAAATCAGAGTTCCTCCCAGTCCGGAAAGTGCTCCGCAGATTGCCATAGTCAGTACGACAGTTTTTTTATCATCGATTCCCGCATAGATTCCGGCAAAACGGTTTCGTCCGATCATCCTGAACTCATACCCGATCATGGTTTTATCAAGCAGGAATTTAATCATAAGTACTACAATTATTGCAATGACAAATATAATGCTGATTCTGCTTCCCGGAAGAAGCCTGCCCAACAGACTGTCGCCCAGCATTACCTGCTGCGGAATATCTGCGCTTCTGTTGAATGTTGAATTGTATATGAATTTTTTGATCAACATATTGGTTAGCAGCATTCCGACATAGTTCAGCATGATTCCCGATATGATCTCATTAACACTCCCGTATGCTTTCAGGATGCCTGATATCACTCCCCACAGCGCACCTATCGATATCCCCGCCATCATGGCAATGATGGTTATCATCACAGGCGGAAGCCCGGTCAGCTTGCAGGCTGTCAGAATGGCTGCGAAGCCTCCGACTGTAAACTGTCCTGAAGCTCCGATATTGAAAAGCCCCGTCTTGATTGAAAATGCTACCGACAGACCGGTTAGTATAATCGGCGTTGCGGTATATAGCCAGTTTCCTATTCCCGGCAGTCCGTCCGACAGACCTCCGGCAAATATCATTCCGAGTCCTCCCAGTGAATCTGCCGGCTTTGTGATAAACATAATATACCATCCGCACAGAAGTCCTATTAATATCGATATTATAGACGGGAGGATTCCTATCAGTTTGTTTTTTATATCTGATTTCATTTTTCCTCCTCCCCGTTTTTAAGATTCATGCGTTTAGCTCCGGACATATACAACCCCAGCTCTTCCTGAGTTATCTTCTCCGGATCAAGTTCTGCCACGATCTCTCCTTCAAACATAACCAGTATCCGATCGCTCAGATTCATGACCTCACTCAGCTCAAACGAAATCAGCAGAACCGCTCTTCCTTCGTCTCTCGCATCAAGAAGCCTTGTGTGGATGTATTCGATTGCTCCGACATCAAGTCCTCTGATCGGCTGTGACGCTATAAACAGCGACGGATTTCTGGAAAGTTCTCTGGCAATAACCGCCTTCTGCTGGTTTCCTCCTGACATACCACCTGCAACTGTATCCGGACCCCTGCTTGCCGCGATGTTGAATTCTCCGATAAGGTTTTTAGTACACTGTCTTGCTTTGCCGTAATCGATGATTCCGCTTTTCTGGATTTCCGGCGAATAATAGCTCTGCAGAATCATGTTGTCCTCAAGTGATGCCTCCTCCACAAGTCCGTATTTTAGTCTGTCCTCCGGAACATGACCTATTCCTGCACCTGTCTTTTCGCGTATTTCGAATTTCGTAATATCCCTGCCGCATATCTTTACACTTCCGGACTCTATAGGCATAAGTCCTGTGATTCCGTATACCAACTCACTCTGTCCGTTACCGTCGATTCCGGCAATACAGACGATTTCTCCCGACCGCACACTGAAGGACACTCCTCTGACTGCATCCTTCGGTGCAGACTGTGACCTTACTGTCATATTCTCGACTGTCAGAATGTCTTCTCCCGGTTCTGACGGTTTCTTCTCCAGAACCAGCTTGACTTTGCGTCCTACCATACGCTCTGACATCTCTTCTTCTGTCACGTCGGCAACATTGAAGGTGTCTATGTATTTTCCCTTTCTGAGCACGCTGCATCGATCTGCAACGGCACGTATCTCATTCAGTTTATGTGTGATAAAAAGAATTGATTTTCCGCTTTCGGCCAACCTCTTCATCATCCCGAGAAGCCCCACTATCTCCTGCGGAGTCAGTACAGCTGTCGGCTCATCAAAGATAAGAACATCGTTGTCCCTGTACAGCATTTTCAGGATTTCAACTCTCTGCTGCATTCCGACGGTTATGTCAGATATCCTTGCATCGGGATCGATATCAAAATGGAACTGCTCGCTGAGTGCGACGACCTTCTTCCTCGCACTACTCATATCAAGCATTCCGAATTTCCCTCTGTCCTCCATGCCGAGCACTATGTTCTGCAGCACGGTATAGCATTCGACCTGACGAAAATGCTGATGAACCATTCCTATTCCATAGGCTGTTGCATCATTCGGGTTTTTGATTTCCACTTCTTTTCCATCGACCAGAATGCGTCCTGAATCCGGCTTAGCCAGTCCGAACAGAACGTTCATGAGAGTGCTTTTGCCTGCGCCGTTTTCTCCGAGAAGTGCATGTATCTCTCCTCTGCGCAAACGTACTGTCACATCATCATTGGCATAGTAATTTCCGTATTTTTTGGTTATATGTTCCAGTTCGACTGCATACTCACAGTTCCCCATATTCCCCTCCATGATTGTACTGTAATCAATTTATTCTTCAGGTGATTCCTCTGTCATTTTTTCAGATTGTTTCTTTTCTTTTGCTTTCCTGTCCATTCCTTTGGTTACCAGCGCTCTGACAAGGAAAAATATTCCTGCTCCGACTACAGCCACCAGAATGATGACCGGAGAATACGCAAGTATTCCAATAAACAGGTTTCTGAAAAATTCTCCGATTCCTTTGATGCTGGATGCAAAGCCTTTGGATATGCGCTCCCATGTGGAATCTTCTTTGACCGGTGTGAAATCTATGACCTCGTTGATATTCACATTGACAGTTGAATAATCTACCTGATTATCATAAGAGCGCAGCTGAGATTCTATTGATTCAAGCTCGTAACGAACCGTTGAAAGTCTTGCCTCTATCGCAATGATATCCTCAACCGTCTCCGCCTTTTTCATCAGTTCGTTGAGTCTCTTTTGTTCAACCAGCAGGCTGTTTTTTCTGCCCTCTGTATCCTTATACTGAAGTGTGACATCTGTAACATTTTCACTTTTATAAGTCACATTACCCGATGCCGATATATGCGTTACGAATTCATCGAGCCTGTCGCTCGGGATCCTCGCTGACAGGTTCATGCTCCTGCGTCCTACATAGTTATCATAAGAGTTCGGATAAGAGATATTGGAACACTCGATATATCCTCCCATCTCACTGACTTTTCTGTTGATCGCAGCGGTGATGTTTTCAAAGCTCTTGGTCTCGAGATCGATATAAACATTCTTGATGAGCTTACGGTTCGGATTCTCGATAAGTTCTGTCTCTCCGCCCGTCATATATACTCCGGATTCGTCCGCCGCCGCTTCTTCGTACATGTAGTTTCCTGCTGCAGCTGTCTCCACGGCTGCTTCTTCGACAGCTGCCATCTTATACTCACTGACTGCAGCATCCATCGGCAGCTCCTTCTGTGATGCCTCGCATGCTGTCAGGATTCCGGCAGTCAATACTATGCTCAGAAGCAATGATGCAAATACCGGTATTCTGTTTTTTATTTTCATATATTTTCCCTCAATTGTTCTCGCAGTCATCCGGTTTCCCGGAACATCCCTCCAAGCCTTCAGAGAAAGACCTAAAAAAATCTGTCCTCAAGCTCCATGCAGATTACGTGGTAGATAGGGAGATGTCTTTCCTGAATGATATAAGTGGTATTCTCGGGAACGATGATGGACACATCCGCAAGCTTCTTAAGTTCTCCGCCTGTCTTTCCTGAAAGAAGTACTACCTTCATCCCTTTGGCTTTTGCGACGATTGCTGCATTTACAAGATTCTCGGCATTGCCGCTGGTCGAGATCGCCAGAAGCACATCTCCCTCGCGTCCATAACCGTAAACCTGCTGAGCAAACCCGAATTCAGGTCTTACGTCGTTGCCGACAGCAGTAGTCAGTGCAGTATGTCCGGTGATAGATATCGCAGTAAGCGCACCCTGTATCTCTCTGCCGAGAAGCGCTCCCCTTTCAGAATCAAGCTGCTCCATCCTTGAGATGATTTCCCGGGGAATTGGGCGTTTCTTTTCAAATGTTTTCATCAGTTCGCCGACGATATGCTCGCTGTCACCTGCGCTTCCTCCATTGCCCCCTACCAGAAGCTTGCCTCCATGTGAATAGGCCTCTTCCATTACTTTATATGCTGCTTCTATGTCTCCGGCTATCGGCTCGAGATCTGGATATCTTTTTAATAAATCAGCTAAATGCTTCATAATTATTTGTCGTGGCTTCCTTCCTGTACGGGAAGTCTTTGACGCGCCTCCTCCTTTATTTATTGGTGCAGTTTTAAGATTACCTCTGTTTTTTCATTGATCCTGCTGGCAAAATCCGCCTCATCGGTTTTGCTCCCGGCTCCGTCTACACAACCGTAATGAGTCGGAATCACAAACTCCGGAACGATTTCATTGATAATCTCCGCTGCTTCTGCACTGTTCATGGTATAATGCCCGCCTATCGGAACAAGTGCTACATCGCATCTGATTTTCCTGATGTCTTCATTGACATCCGTATCTCCCGCATAATAGTAACGCGTCCCGTCTGCTTCGATCAGAAATCCGAGCCATCCGTATTCCTTCTTGTGAAACTCCTTACCAACATTGTATGCCGGCACTCCTGTGATGCTTGTGTCTCCGAAATGTATCTGCTCTCCAGGCACCACAAATACTGTGTTTTCTTCGCTGATCCCGCTTTTCTGCAGAATTTCTTCCTGTATGGATGCCGGTGCGATAAGTACTGTATCTTCCTTCTTTATCTTTCCGATATCTTCCGGTGAAAAATGGTCGAAATGCCCATGTGATATACAGATGATATCCGCATCATGTATTTCCTCTTTCATCTGCCATGGATCAATATAAATCACGGCATCTCTGGTTTCTATGCATATACTGCTTTGCCAATTCACGGTGATGTTTTCAAGCATTTTTATTCCTCTCTATATGACTGTATATTTGTTTAATTATAACATCGCCCTATAACACGTGCAACTTACAGAAACCGAAAGAATCGTTGTAGAAAAGCATTGTGCACTTTCATAAAGACTTGTGATTTCATCCAATATGACATATAATTTCTGCATGGACACTTACAGAAAATATGATCATTTAAATATGGCAAGTCCCGAGAGAAAGAGGAACAAACTATCTCCCACGGATGATTCTTTTTTATCACTTCTGCTGTTCTGGATACTCCCGTTTATTGTCATCAACGGCTTGCTTTTTTTAATATTGACTGCAAAGCCAAATTTTGAGGTTACTGTCAATGACCATGGTGACTATATGCATGCCGATGTTCAGGTCAAGGTGAAATCTCATTTTCCGAATGACGGCGTAGTCGCTGTATTCAACGGCGAACCGCTGCCTCTTGAGGAGCAGGAAAACGGACTCTACACAGCAGCAGTTACTTCAAACGGCCCCGTAGAGGTCAGCATAACCAATAAAAACGGCATGAATAAGATCATTTATGAAACAGTGGACTGCATCGATGATACTCCACCTACTTTTACAGAGTCTGATTCTGCTACAGGTTTTGTATCGTTCTATGTTGATGATGCTCAGTCGGGTGTTGACTTCTCTTCGATCTATGCCATCGATTCAAACGGCAACAGACTGAATCCTTCATATATTGATGAAGGTGAGTCTCTGGTGGTATTTAATTTTGACACTCCAACGCTTGAAGTGCATGCTTTTGATAATATGGGCCGCGAATCCGTAATCAATTTTGGTGACGGAGATGCTGTCAATGTGCTCGGTGCCGAGCCCGCACCGGAAGAAATCCCGGCCCCGGAAGCAGGTGCAGATGAGTAATATTGACTCTAAAAACACAAAATTTGGTTTATCTGCTGCGCTTATCGAGCTTACCAGAAATGCTGACCGCATGTCTTCTATCAATATCTCTGCAGTTGCATTTGAAGCGAATATGCACAGAAATACAGTTTATTACCACTTCCGCGATATGCGCGAGCTCTGCTTGTGGACCATACACGATAAGCTTATGAAGCTGATTGGAAACCGCGATTATTTCGAAGTCAGAGATGGTATGGCAACCTTTTTTTCGCGTTTCCGCCCGCTTCTTCTTTTTACCAGACATGAGCTTGGAACAGAAGAATATCTCAAATCCATGCGGCTTGAAATCCTTCCTTTGGTCGAGCCGCTTACCGCAGGCCCGGCTATAACCAGTGAGGAGGCAAAAAAAGTCGCTGTTGACACTTTCGTCGAGCAGATAATCGTAGCTTCTGTCGTACACGAACATCCGGAAAAAATGATACGGCTGATTTTTACATCTATAATGCCGGAGGTTTTAAGACACGATCTGATTTAAAAAAACGAAGTCCTCTTGTGAGGACTTCGTTTTCTGTCTGATAACCCCGCGGGGTTCTTTTTTATTTACCTGTAAACTCAAAACAAAGCTTGTATTCTCTGCTCTCTCCCGCATTAAGTACCGGAACAGGAGATTTCTTCTCGCCTACCAGCGGTCCATCCATCTCACAGCACAGAGGCTCGAGTCCCATGACATACTGTCCGCTTGTAAAATACTGCCACTGACAGAACTTAGGAAGCACCTTTGCCGGGAAGGTAACATTTACTCCTATTCCCTTCTTCGGATTCTTAATTGAGTACCCCGTAATGCCCTTCTTATCACCCTTCATATCATAGATATAGCAACGCTCCGGCCAGTTGCCTGCCGGTGATGCTACCTTCTTCTCCGATCCCGGGAATCCTGCTGCATATTCGTCTCTTGGTTTCATCGCGCTGCTCTTGACTTCAACCTTGGTATTTTCGTCAAGAAGCGGCCAGCCGTAATTGATATGATATCCAAGTACATAAGGCTGCTTTACGAAGCCATAGTTTTCCACTGTGTCTGTAATTTCCATTCTGTCCTGCTCATAGAAGAACTTGATAGTTCTGTGCAGTCTCAGATTTTCTCCGAAGATTTT
Organism: Lachnospiraceae bacterium; assembly: GCA_045616865.1. Taxonomy (GTDB): domain Bacteria; phylum Bacillota; class Clostridia; order Lachnospirales; family Lachnospiraceae; genus Darwinimomas. The sequence continues at coordinate 25,384 of JAZLHO010000076.1, forward strand.
TGCTTCACGCATAGTTCCCTCTACGGTTACTGTCGGAACGCCCTTCTCAAGACCACGTGTAACCCTTACATCCTCAGCCGGTGCATTGGATGCCTTGCCATGAAGTCCTCTCTCCTCACCGTCTACGGTTCTGGGTCCTCCGAAATGCTGAAGTCCAAGTGTTGTCATAAATCCAACATAGAAATTCCTAAGCCACTCAAGTCCGCGCGGATCATAATACTCCGGTGCCACAACTCCGCTTGGTGCAATGTAATTCAGGTTCTTTCCTTTATATCTGACCTGATAAATATCCATACCTCTGTCCGGGAGTATCGTCACGCTCAGATTTCCACCGTTCTCCACATGGATCATCTTCACGCCCTTCTGCCTGCCCTGACAAAGCACGCTCTCCTGAACTGTCATGAGCTGATCTTCGTTACCGATATATTTGTTCTTGTAATTCATTCCGCCCTCCTGATTTATTTGTATATACTACAATAAACTATTCGCAGCGCCAAGCTCGATTTCGCTTCGCTTCTTCTCGCTTTTGTGCTTCGTACCATACATCCACGAAATATAATCTGCATTCATGCGAGCATGATGCATCTTATATTTCGTGGATGTGCGCTACTCATATATATAACATTCTATCACATGTATTTTATATTTGATATAATTGTTTTACCGTTACAGTTGTTCTTTTGCGGAGGATTATTATGGGAAATGCTCTTGATTACATCTCATGGCGCGGTGATCTGACATTTGACCGTGCACCGGTTAATGAAATTGATATTTTTTTATTTGCACAAATCATCGCACCGGATTACACCGATATTTTTAATAATACGCTCGACTCTCTGACACTCAAGGATTTATCCGGAAGATATTTTAAAGAACATACCGGGGAAAGAAATAATCTCGGTCTTCTTCAGTCGAAATCTGTTCTTCCTTCGCTGAAAATGATGGCTTCATCTGCAAGATATAAAAATCTGCTTATCAGCAGATACGTAAATAAAACCAGGACTTCTATGACAGAACAGTTCTGTGCCTTCACGGTCGAAGCTCCCGGTAATTTCCTCTGTGTCGTTTTTCAAGGAACTGATGATACTCTCATAGGCTGGAAGGAAGATTTTGAACTGGCATCTAGAGACACTGTGGCCTCTCATCTGGATGCTGTTAAATACCTAAATGAATCAGTTAAAAGCTCTGACGCACACAAGGTCTTCATCTGTGGCCATTCCAAAGGAGGAAATCTTTCTTTGTATTCGGCTGTCAATGCAGCTCCTGATGTACGTGCAAGAATCACTACTGCAATAAGCTTCGATGGTCCGGGATTCAGAGATGAATTTTTTGAGAATGAAAAATATCACGAGATGGAAAAACATCTCGTGACTGTACTTTCCGACTATTCAACTGTAGGCCTTCTGCTCAGGCTTGCCGGAAGACGTGTTATAGTGAAATCTTCCATGAAGGGTCCGATGGCTCATGACGGTTTCTATTGGGAAGTTCTTGGGCCGAAATTCATAAAGACCAAAAAGCTCAGTCATGCCAGTGAAAAATTCAACAAAGTACTTGATGACATTCTTCTGAACATGGATGAAAAAGCACGCCTTGAGTTCACGGATGAACTGTTCTCATATCTTCTTTCGACCGGCGCGACAACTATCACCGAACTGACTACTCTTGGTTTTAAAGAAACGACGGAACTGATTAGAGATATCAGTCAAAGTCCGAAGCTCTCTGCTTTCTTGAAGCAGGCCCTGAGCAGTTTCTTCAATACATAACCTTAAAGTCATTTCTCATTACTGTTACCTACCCTCTGCCTTATCTATACCGTCTGCATCACATCTCAATGCATGTTCCAGCTTCAGTCCGAACATTGCACTGAATCTTTTTTCGCTTGCTTTCTCTTCTCGCAGCTGGCGGGCCAGCCAGTCGTTTTCTCTGTCTTCCAGCCGTCTGTACGCCCGGATTGTTTTTTCATCACCGCTTGCGCTAAATGTATGATCTATCCCTTTCGGCCCTGCGAATGCCCCTCGTTTCGGTTTTTTCGTTTTTGCCCGTTTTATGCTTTTCACCATATTCACGATCAATACTATCACAAATATAAGCGCTATTATAATAAACGGAAACATTCCCTCAAATACTGTACCTCTCATTCTTATTTATCCTTATTATCTACAGCCTCTTTAAGTGCCGCTATGGTTCCCGCAAGATTTGCTATATCTGAAGGAACTATTATTTTTGTTGCCTGTCCGTCTGCCATTTTTTCTGCTGCTTCCAGTGAACGGAGTGTGATATACTGCTCCGTCGGATTTGATTCATTAATCAGCTTTATCGCCTGTGCTCTTGCTGTCTGAACTGCAGTAAGTGCTTCTGCCTCACCCTGTGCTTCTCGAATTCTCTTCTCCTTGATTGCATCAGCTTTGAGTATCGCTGCTTCCTTCTCGCCTTCTGCAAGGGTGATCTGTGCCTGCTTCTCTCCCTCTGCATTCAGGATAGCCGCCCTCTTTTCTCTCTCTGCCTTCATTTCCTTCTCCATTGCTTCAACGATGGATTTCGGAGGCTCGATATTCTTTACTTCGACCCGGTTTACCTTTATTCCCCATTTGTCTGTTGCTTCGTCAAGGATCATCGTGATCTGGTCGTTAATTTTGTCACGGCTTGTAAGTGTCTCATCCAGTGTCATTGATCCGATGATGTTACGAAGAGTCGTTGCCGACAGATTTTCAATGGCTGCTATCGGTCTCTCAACGCCGTACACAAAAAGCTTCGCATCAAATATCTGGAAAAACACGACCGAATCAACATACATAGTTACATTATCTTTTGTAATAACCGGCTGCGGTTCAAAATCTGCCACCTGCTCCTTCAGTGAAACCTTCTTTGCTACTGCCATAACTATCGGAGTCTTGAAATGAAGTCCTGCTTTCCATGTTGCTCTGTATCTTCCAAAGCTTTCAACTACCCACGCATTTGCTTCCGGAACCACTTTCACACAAACAAAGAAAAGAACTACCAAAAGAATCACTATTATAATAAGCGCTATCATTATTATTCCCTCCTGCGTAAAGCCAATACAGACATTCTTTATATTTTCGTTTCATTATATGAAAAATCCGGCAGTATGTAAATGTTTACATACCGCCGGAATCTTAATTTTTTATAACTTACTTTCTCTTTCTCTTCGGAACCAGATCAAGTGCAACTGATGCAAGAATTACAATACCCTTTACTGTCTGCTGCCAGTCAGCTGAGATACCCATCATTGACATACCGTTGTTCAGGATCGCGATTACGAAACATCCGATAAGAGCGAGGGCGATACTTCCTGCTCCTCCTGATACTGATGCTCCGCCGACATAA
>JAZLHO010000077.1:0-15190 GCA_045616865.1 Lachnospiraceae bacterium
AGACAAAGTCCGTTTTCCGGACTTTGTCCTTTTTATGGTATGATAGAGATGTTTTTGGAGATAAATATATGAAGCATGTTTCGGTCTCTGTGCGCAATCTGGTTGAGTTCTTACTTCGCTGCGGAGATATAGACAACAGAAAAGATGTGAGTGGTGATCCTGATGCAATGCAGGAGGGACTTAGAATACATAAAAAGATCCAGAAGTCCATGCCTGTCGGATATCGTTCAGAGGTAACTCTGAAGGAGACATGGGATTATGATGATATGTCACTCACTATCGAAGGGCGTGCTGACGGAATCTGGGAGAGAGAAGAAGACGGGCACCGTGTCGTGATCATAGATGAGATCAAATCTATGTATGCGAATTTAAACTTCATAGATGATCCGAAGCCGGTGCATCTGGCACAGGCCAAATGTTATGCGGCTATATACGGACCGGAGACAGGGCTTGAAAGGATAGGTGTTCAGTTAACTTACTGTGATATAGACACAGAGGAAATAAAAAGATTCAGATTCAATTTCCGTGTTAAGGAACTTCGGGAATGGATCAGAGATCTGGCTGACAGATATATGGTCTGGGCGAGGATGGCATATGAGCATGAATGCAGGCGCGACGCATCTATCGCGGAGCTTGAGTTTCCATATGAATACCGTCCCGGGCAGAAGGAGCTGGCGAGGGATGTATACCGCGTGATAAAGATGGAGAGGAACCTTTTTATCAATGCTCCTACAGGAGTCGGAAAAACACTCAGTGTGCTGTACCCTTCCGTGAAGACTGTCGGTGAGGGACTTGCTGAGAAGATTTTCTATCTGACAGCAAAGACAGTGACGGCGAGTGTGGCTACAGATACATTTAGGCTGCTTGCGGATAAGGGGCTTGATATCAGGACTGTGCATATCACAGCGAAGGAGAAGGCATGTGCGAATGGTGACTTCCTGTGCAATCCGGATGCCTGTCCGTACGCAGACGGACATTTCGACAGGGTAAATGATGCGGTGTTTGATGTCATTACACATGAGCATATCATCACGAGAGAGGTGATATTTGATTATGCGCAGAAGCATAAGGTGTGTCCATACGAGTTTTCACTGGATGTGAGCAGCTGGTGTGATGCGGTGATCGGAGATTATAATTATGCATTTGACCCGCGAGTGAAGCTGAGAAGATTTTTTGAAATGAATTCGGGAGACGATTTCATTTTCCTTATTGATGAGGCGCACAATCTGCCGTCACGTGCGTGCGAGATGTACTCGGCGGCGCTCATCAAGGAGGATGTGCTTGAGTGCGCCAGGATGGTCAGAGGAATGAGTAAGACTCTGACTTCAGCACTGACCTCAGTCAATAAGAAGATGCTTGAACTTAAGCGTGAATGTGATGAGAGTTATGTGCTTTTCCCGGATGTGTCCGATCTGGCGAAGGCTGCGAACCGGCTGCAGCTGGAGCTTTCGAAGCTTTTGGAGAAGCAGAAGTTTTTTGACACGCGGGATGAGGTGCTGGACTTTTTCTTTAAGGTCAAGAAGTTTAATGATGTCTACGGCGAGATGATCCGCGGGTATAAGATTTATGGGAAGCTGCAGTATGACGGAAGCTTCTGTGTGAAGCTTCTGTGTGTCGATCCGTCGGATAATATTCAGGAGTGTCTGGCATATGCGAGAAGTGCAGTGTTTTTCAGCGCGACACTTCTGCCGATGCCGTATTATAAAGAGCTGATTACGGGGGATATCGATGACTATGCGATCTATGCGGAAACTTCATTTACGCAGGATCAGCGACTGCTTGCTGCGGCACGGGATGTAAGCAGCAAATACACTCGTCGTAACGCGGATGAATATTCGAAGATTGCGGAATACATCAGGACTGCTGTGGCAGCCAGAAAGGGTAACTATATCGCGTTCTTTCCGTCGTATGAATTCATGGAGCATGTGAGGGAGTTTCTTGAACCGGCGGAGGAAGAGCTGCCTGATTTTGAAGGTGCCGTAGACGGAGTGCCGGATTTTGAAGGCGCCGTAGATGGACTGCCGGATCAGGAGATGGATGTAAAATCCGGCGGGTCGGGAACATTTGACATAATAGTTCAGAATCAAAGGATGTCCGAGAAGGAGAGAGAGGAGTTTCTTGCCGAATTCGGACTCGAGCGAGACCGGTCGCTGCTGGGACTGTGCGTGATGGGCGGAATCTTTTCAGAGGGCATAGATCTGACGGACGAGAAGCTGATAGGCGCAATAATAGTCGGTACAGGTCTTCCGATGATCAATACTGAATCTGAGATTGCGAAGAAGTTCTTTGACGAGGACGGAAAGGATGGCTTCGCGTATGCGTACCGATATCCCGGCATGAATAAAGTCATGCAGGCAGCGGGTCGTGTCATACGTAAGGAGACCGACAGAGGCATCATACTTCTGCTCGACGAGAGATTCAATTATTCTGATTACCGGGCCCTGTTCCCGAAGGAGTGGAGCGACTGCAGGAGTGTCAGACTTGAGACTGTGCGTGCCGCGGTCGGGGAATTCTGGAGCAGCCGAGGGAAAATTATGAAAAATTCATAAAATTAGCACTCAAACCTTGCGAGTGCTAATTTTTGCGTGTATACTGTCTATAGAATAAATTTGGATATGTTCGGAGATTGGCAATACACATTTTCCAAAAACGTTACGCTCGCTTCGACCACCCGGAAAATAAGTGCTCATTTTGACGACGCTTCGCTGCACTCGGCATTTATTTTGTAAAATGTGTATTGCCGGTCTCCGGACATATGCGATCTTACTCACAACATAGGAGGCGATTACAATGACAGACAGAAAAGGTAATCTTTCAATAAACAGTGAGAATCTGTTTCCAATCATCAAGAAGTGGCTTTACAGCGATCAGGACATCTTCGTACGAGAGATGATATCCAACGCAACTGATGCCATCACAAAGCTTCGCAAGCTTTCACTTATCGGTGAGTATACAGCACCGGCTGATGAGAAATACAAGATCTCAGTTGAAATCAGCCCGGAAAAGAAAACTCTGACATTTATCGACAACGGTCTTGGAATGACGGCAGATGAAGTTGAAGAGTATATCAATCAGGTTGCATTTTCAGGTGCCAAGGATTTCATCGAGAAGTACAAGGACAAGGCAAATGATGACCAGATCATCGGACATTTCGGTCTGGGATTCTATTCAGCCTTCATGGTAGCTGAGAAGGTAACTATCGATACACTTTCATACAGGGAAGGCAGTGAGGCGGTTCACTGGGTATCTGACGGAAGCGGAGAATTTGAGATGACATCATCAGACCGTGCTGAGCATGGTACCACTATCACACTTTATCTCAATGACAACTGCTACGAGTATTGCAACGAATACAGAGTCAGAGAGGTTCTCGAGAAGTACTGCTCATTCATGCCTGAGGAGATTTATCTTGTAAATGTTGACGAAGAGGCAAAGAAGGCTGCTGAGGCAATAAAGAAGGCAGCTGAGGCAGCGGCAGATGGCAAGAAGGACGACAAGAAGGACGATAAGAAGGACGATAAGACAGAGGAGAAACCGGAGGAGCCAAAGACTGTAAATGATATCCACCCGCTGTGGACCAAGTCACCAAGCGAGTGCAAGGAAGATGAGTACAAGGATTTCTACCGCAAGGTATTCCATGATTACAGAGAGCCGCTTTTCTGGATACATCTGAACATGGATTATCCATTCAACCTCAAGGGTATTCTCTATTTGCCGAAAGTAAATCTCGAATACGAGACACTTGAAGGAACCATCAAGCTATATAATAATCAGGTATTTATCGCCGACAACATCAAGGAGGTCATCCCTGAATTCCTGATGCTCTTAAAGGGTGTTATCGACTGCCCGGACCTTCCGCTCAACGTATCACGTTCCGCACTCCAGAACGACGGATTCGTAAAGAAGATTCAGGATTACATCAACAAGAAGGTTGCAGACAAGCTTGTAGGTATGTGCAAGACAGACCGCGAGAACTATGAGAAGTGCTGGGACGACATCTCACCGTTTATCAAGTACGGATATCTGAAGGACGACAAGTTCGGCGAGAAGATGTTTGATTACATTCTCTACAAGGATCTGAACGGCAAGTATCTGACTTTCAAAGATCTGGTTCCGGAAGATGAGAAGACCACGGCAACCGATGATAAGGGCAATGCAGTGGAGGCCGAAATCGTAGATGATAATAAGGATGAAAATGCTGCCGGCTCTGCTGAAGAAAACAAGGAGAAGGACAAGACCAAGGTATATTATGTAAGCGATGAGAGAGAACAGTCACAGTTCATCAATCGTTTCAAGGATGAAGGAAAAACCGCAGTTCTCCTTACTCATAATATCGATATGCCATATGTTCAGAGGATCGAGATGGCGAAGGATACAGTAAGCTTTGTCCGTATCGATACTGAAATCGATTCGGAGGATCTGAACGATGATGACAGGAAGAAATTTGACAAGCTTGGAGACAAGGTCAAGAAGTATATCGGTAACGACAAGCTCAAGGTTGAAATCAGAGAACTCAAGGATGCAGAGACAGCTTCGATGATTACTACATCAGAAGAGTCACTCCGTATGCAGGAGATGATGAAGCAATACGGAATGATGGGTATGAACATGGGCGATATGGGAATGACAGAGCAGACCTTGGTTCTCAATGCAAAACATCCGCTGGTTCAATATCTGCTTGATCACAAGAAGAGCGCGATGACAGAAAAGATAGCAAGGCAGCTGTATGATCTGGCACTTGTAAGCAACAATCAGCTCGCACCCGACAGAATTCCGGAGTTCATCAAAAGAACAAGCGAGATCATGATAGAGATCACAAAGTAAAAATAAAACGAAACATTTCGGGACGAAAAATTAAAGAATGCTTGCAAATGCAATGCAAATTTGCTATTATATATCAGCAAATGATTGTTACTTAAGGTGGGCCGAAAGGTCCACCTAATTTAGTGGAGTATGCAAAAAAACACTGGAGTAAAAAATGAATAGTGAGATTTACGTCGATAAGACAAAAAAACTTCTTGAAGAAATCAAGATAAAAAACAAACTTGATTTTGAAGTTATCAAGGTCGAGTATGTGAATGAAGACGGAATGAATTATCTGCGAGTCTATTGTGATATGAACCAGGAGGGCGGAATAGGTTCCGAGGACTGCGCGAATATTGCAAGGCCGCTGAGCAAGGCACTGGACAAAGCGGATTTTATTGAAGATGATAATTACACACTTGAGGTTTGTTCACCGGGATTTCTGAACCCGCCGCAGACCGAACCGGATGAAGATATTGTCAATCAGGAGGAAACAGACAATGAGTAAGGAACTTATGGAGGCAATCACAATACTTGGAAAAGAGAAGAACATCAGCAAGGAAAGTCTGCTTGAAGCAATTGAAAATTCTCTTTTATCAGCCTGCAAGAATCATTTCGGAATATCTGACAACTGTCAGGTTCTTATTGATCCGGATACATGCGACTACAAGGTTGTGCGTACAAAAGAAGTTGTGGAGGATTTTGACCCTGAAGCTGATCCTGTAGAAGAGAAGGCACTGAAGATTAAGGTTGCTGAAGCAAAGCTGATCGATCCCAGCTATGAGATAGGTGATTATATTCAGTTTCCTGTTGAGTCAAAGGAATTCGGCCGTATCGCAACAGGTGTTGCAAAGAACGTCATCCTTCAGAAGATCCGGGAGGAAGAACGAAGAGTAGTTTATTATGATTACTTTGCAAAGGAACATGATATTGTAACCGGTATCGTATCAAGAGTAGTAGGCAAGAATAATCTTGCAATCAACCTCGGCAAGGTTGACGGTATTCTTTCCGAGAATGAACAGGTTCCAGCTGAGAATCTGAAGATAGGTGACAGAGTAAGAGTATATGTGCTCGAGGTGAAGGATGCCCCCAAGGGACCTAAGATCGCTGTATCAAGAACACATCCGGATCTTGTCAGAAGACTTTTTGAATCTGAAGTATCCGAGATCAAGGATAATACAGTTGAGATCATGAGTATCGCCCGTGAGGCAGGTTCAAGAACAAAGATCGCTGTAGCATCTTATGATGAGAATGTAGATCCGGTAGGCTCATGTGTAGGCCTTAACGGTTCAAGAGTCAATGCAGTTGTCGATGAACTCAGAGGTGAAAAGATCGATATCATCAACTGGGATGAGAATCCGGCATATCTTATCGAAAACGCACTCAGCCCTGCAAAGGTAATCTGTGTAGTAGCAGATGAGGAAGCCAGGGAAGCAACGGTAATCGTTCCTGATTATCAGCTGTCACTGGCAATCGGTAAGGAAGGACAGAATGCAAGACTCGCAGCTAAGCTTACAAGCTTTAAGATCGATATCAAGTCAGAGTCACAGGCAAGAGAAACGGGACTCTTTGATGAACTCGGCATCGATTATCAGCCTGAGGGAGCACTTGATCTTGAAGAGGTAGAGTATGTGTCAGAAGATGAAGCACGTGCCGATGAGGATGTGTCTGGCGTGCAGGATAAGCAGACCGAAGAATGAGCTTATAAGGATCAACGGGGATGATACCGGCAGAGGAGCATATGTATGCAATGATCCGGTATGTATCGATAAGCTTAGGAAAAATAAAAAACTGAGCAGTTCGCTTAAGGAGGCACTGGCAGAACTTGAATGACAGAATAAAAGGAATGCTTGGACTGGCAAAAAAAGCCGGCAAGCTGGTCAGCGGCGAGGAGATGGTGCTTGATGCCATTCGTTCGGGAAAAGCAGGGATGGTTATAGTGACAACAGATGCATCAGATAATTCCAGAAAGCTTTTTCATGATAAATGCTCATTTTATAGGGTTCCGGTTTTTGATTACGGAACAAGAGAAGATTTCGGCCATGTATCCATGGCTGTTACAGACAGAAATTTTGCTGAAAGTATAAAAAAATTATTTAACTGATTTGCGTGGAGGAGAAAATTGAGAGTAAACGATCTTTCTAAGGAGCTGGGAATAGCCAATAAGGAGCTGATGGCTTTCCTGAACAGGAATGGGGGAGATTTCAAGAGCCCTATGTCAAACGTGACTGATGAACAGGCACGTATGGTTCGCGATGAATTTGGTGGTCCGAAGCCGGAACCGGAAAAACCTGTAAAGGTAGATAAACCGATCAAAAAGGAAAAGCCGGTCAAATCACCTAAAGCGCAGGAAATTGAGAATGCTGCAAAGCCTGTAAAGGTAAACAAACCTGTAAAGGCTGAAAAGCCTGAAAAAGAAGCAGCTTCTGCGGGAGCAGCAGATGATGAGCCAAAGAAGAAAAAGCTCACCGCTGTTTTCAGACCGCAGAATGCACAGCAGCCGAGAAAGACTGTACTGAAGAGACCTGTGGATCCTGCATCTACAGGACGTGTGATTCAGGTGGCAAAAAAGGAAGAGGAGAAGCCGGCAGCAGCGGTCAGCGCAGAGCCTGCTCAGGTGAAGACAGAACCTGCAAAGTCAGAAGCTCCTGCATCTGCGGAAAATGCAGCACCGAATACTCCGTCTGCAAAGACTGAAAATGTCAGCAGACCGGAAGCAAAGAAAGCTCCGTTATTTGAGGGTCGTGACAAGGTCACAACTCTTGGCAATGTATTTGCAAATCAGCCTAAGAAGGATAATGCTCCATCCTCTAACGCATCAAATCAGAGAGATAATAACAGAAACGGAAGAGACAACAGAAATAACCGCGATAACAGATCGCAGCGTCCGGACCGTGCAAATCAGCAGAATCAGAGAACAGGTCAGCAGGGCAGAGACGGACAGCAGGAACGTAAGCCTGTCAGATTCGAAAACAGAAACAATCAGAAACCGAATCCGGCACGTCCCGGACAGGTTCCGGCAGGTGCAAATAACGGTGCATTCGGAAACAAGAAACCGGCTAACGGCAAGCAGGGTAAGAACAATTATAAAGACAAAAATGATAAGAAGCATCGTACAGAGGATGGCCCTGTAAATAAGGGCGGTAAGGTTTCACGCCATCCGTTCATCAAACCTGAGACAGTTGTTAAAGAGCAGGTTGATGATGATATCAAGGAGATCATCATCCCTGAGACTATCAATATCAAGGATCTTGCAGGAAAGCTGAAGCTTCAGCCTGCAGTTATCGTTAAGAAGCTGTTCCTGAAGGGAGAGCTTGTAAATGTCAATACAGAGCTTTCATTCGAGCAGGCAGAGGAAATCGCTCTTGAGTACGAGGTTATCTGTACGATGGAGGAGAAGGTCGATGTCATCGCAGAGCTTCTGAAAGAAGCAGATGAGGATGAGGCTGATATGGTTCCGCGTCCTCCGGTTGTCTGCGTAATGGGTCATGTAGATCATGGTAAGACGTCACTTCTTGATAAGATACGTTCAACTAATGTAACCAGCCGCGAGGCAGGCGGTATCACTCAGGCGATAGGCGCATACCAGGCAAGCATCGGTGACCGTCTTATCACCTTCCTTGATACACCGGGACATGAGGCATTTACAGCTATGCGTATGAGAGGTGCGCAGGCAACTGATATCGCAGTTCTCGTTGTTGCCGCAGATGACGGTGTCATGCCTCAGACTGTAGAGGCAATCAATCATGCCAAGGCTGCCGGTGTAGATATCGTAGTTGCAGTCAACAAGATAGATAAGCCTGCAGCAAACATCGACAGAGTTAAGCAGGAGCTTTCCGAGTACGAACTGATCCCTGAGGATTGGGGCGGCACGACAGCATTTTGCCCTGTATCTGCCAAGACAGGAGAGGGACTTGATAATCTTCTTGAGATGATCATACTTACTGCAGATGTCAAGGAACTGAAGGCTAATCCGAACAGACTTGCAAGAGGTATCGTAATCGAGGCTGAGCTTGATAAGGGCCGCGGACCTGTAGCTACAGTACTTGTGCAGAAGGGAACTCTCCATGTAGGTGATTTCGTGGCAGCGGGTGCATGCTCAGGCAAGGTTCGTGCGATGATCAATGACAAGGGACAGAGGGTTAAGGTTGCGACACCTTCCACACCTGTTGAGATTCTCGGACTTTCGGATGTTCCGAATGCCGGTGAGGTATTTGTAGGATGCAAGAGCGATAAGGAAGCCAAGGACTTCGCAGCTACATTCGTAACAGAGAGTAAGAACAAGCTTATCGAGGAGACCAAGGCAAAGATGAGTCTGGATGATCTGTTCAGTCAGATTCAGGCGGGCAATGTCAAGGAGCTTCCGCTTATCGTCAAGGCGGATGTTCAGGGTTCGGTTGAAGCTGTTAAACAGAGTCTTCTTAAGCTTTCAAATGAAGAGATACAGATCAAGGTTATTCATGGCGGTGTAGGTGCTATCAACGAGTCGGATGTATCACTTGCTTCTGCAAGTAATGCTATCATCATCGGATTCAATGTAGGCGTGGACCCGAATGCAAAGCCGACTGCCGAAAGCGAGAAGGTCGATATCAGACTTTACACAGTAATCTACAATGCTATCGAGGATATCGAACATGCTATGAAGGGTATGCTCGAGCCTATATACGAGGAAAAGGTTATCGGACATGCAGAGATACGTATGATCTTCAAGGCGTCCGGAGTAGGCTCCATCGCCGGTTCATATGTGCTTGACGGAATGTTCCAGAGAGGCTGCAAGGCAAGGATAACACGTGAGGATAAGCAGATATTTGATGGAAATGTAGCATCCCTCAAGAGATTTAAAGATGATGTCAAGGAAGTCAAGGCAGGCTATGAGTGCGGTCTTGTATTTGACGGATTCAATGATATTCAGGAGGGTGATCAGATAGAAGGCTACATGATGGTTGAGGTACCGAGAGAATAATGCGAAAAGGCAGCATAAAAAACACAAGAATCAATTCAGAGGTTCAAAAGGAGTTATCACTTATCATAGGTGAGCTGAAGGATCCGAGAATCGATCCGATGGCGACTGTTACGGATGTAAATGTTACTCCTGACCTGAAATACTGTACGGCATATGTAAGCGTACTCGGAGATGAAGAACATGGCAGGGAGACCATCAGCGGGCTTACCAATGCCATGGGCTTTATCAGGAGAGAGCTGGCTGCAAGAGTGAATCTGCGCAACACCCCGGAAATAAAGTTTGTTCTGGACAGATCGCTGGAATACGGAATACATATGTCCAGGCTTATTGATGAAGTAATCGCAAAGGATAACGAGGCGCATGTGCCTGATGAAGAGGATGAGCATATTAACTGATCTTGTCGGAAAGGCCGAAACTATAGCAATAGCAGGACATATCAGACCGGACGGAGATGATATAGGTTCATGCCTTGGAACATACAATTATATACGAAGGAATTATCCTGACAAAACAGTCAGGGTTTTTCTCGAATCAAAAATATCGAAGTTCAGCTTTCTCAAAGGATATGATGATATATGCTGCAAGCTGTCGAAGGATGACAGATGTTATGATCTTGTTATCTGTCAGGATGCTTCAACAATAGAGAGACTTGGCGATACGGCTGCACTGCTTGCAGATGCAAAACACAGCCTTTGCATCGATCATCATAAGACCAATGACGGCTTCTGTGAGTTCAATGATGTGAGGGCGCAGGCAAGCTCAGCCAGTGAAGTGGTGTATGAGCTGCTTGATACAGATAAGATCGACAGAGCCACAGCAGAATGTCTGTATACCGGAATAGTTCATGATACCGGAGTATTCCAGTATTCATGCACATCTGCGCGTACTATGGAGATCGCAGGAAAGCTGATCGAACTGGGAGTCGATCCGGAATTTATCATTTCATATACATTTTACAGAAAATCATATAACCAGCTGAGAGCATGGGGATATGCGTTCCAAAATGCCAGCCTTGTGTGTGACGGCAGATGTATTTATTCTGTTTTCACATGGAAGGACATGAAGAAGTTCGGTATCACGAGCATCGAGCTTGACGGGATATCTTCGGAACTCAGACTTGTGGCAGATGTTGAGTTTGCGATGCTTATATATCAGGACGGACCTGACTCATACAAACTCAGCATGCGCACGACGGAGGCAGTCGACTGTTCGATCATAGCGCAGAATCATGATGGCGGCGGACATGCCAGGGCAGCCGGATGTACTATCAAGGGTGATCCTGAGGACATCGCAGCAATGATACTTGAGGAAGTGAAGGAGCAGTTATAGCTTCATGGATGGAGTAATCAATATATACAAGGAGGCAGGATGGACTTCATTTGACGTGGTCGCCAAGATGCGGGGCATCCTGAAAATCAAAAAGATCGGACATACAGGAACGCTTGATCCGGCAGCCACCGGGGTGCTTCCTGTCTGCATAGGCAAGGGAACCAAAAAGGTCGAGAGCTTCATGGCAGACGACAAAGTCTATCGCGCAGTTATGCTGCTCGGTGTTACGACTGACTCACAGGATATGACAGGGGAGATACTTTCAGAGAGTGAGGTAAATGCTGCCGTGCCGGAAGTCCGTGAAGCAATCATGGGTTTTGTCGGAGGATATGAACAGCTTCCACCCATGTATTCTGCCAAGAAAGTCGGCGGAAAGAAGCTGGTCGATCTGGCACGCAGGGGTGTCGAGGTTGAGAGAAAACCAAGATTTGTGAATATCATGGAAATAGAGATCGAAAGCATAGAGCTGCCGAGAGTCACCATGACAGTCACCTGTTCAAAGGGAACGTACATACGTACGCTCTGCCACGACATAGGGCAGAAGCTCGGGTGCGGGGCAGCTATGGAGAGCCTGCTTCGAACCAGAGTCGGAAGATTTAAATTAGAAGATGCCGTAAAACTGGGAGATTTACAGAAATTGGCTGATGAAGATAGGCTTGAAGAGGTTGTAATTACGGATATCTTTTAGTAAAATATTTCTATATGCGTTTAAAAATTTAGGAGGGTTACCGAAATGAAGGTTTATGAAACTAAACAGATTCGCAACGTTGTACTACTTGGACACGGAGGTGCAGGTAAGACGACAATAGCAGAGGCTATGGCATTTGTTACCGGCGCAATTTCCAAGATGGGAAAGACAACAGACGGTAACACAATAAGCGACTTTGATAAAGAGGAGACTAAGAGAGGTTTCTCTATCGCTGCATCAGTTATTCCTGTAGAATACAAGGGCAAGGCCGGCGAAGTTAAGATCAACATTCTGGATACTCCCGGATTTTTTGATTTCGTTGGTGAGACTGAAGAAGCAGCTACAGCAGCAGACGGAGCAATCATCGTGGTTGACTGCAAGTCAGGTGTTGAAGTAGGTGTTGAGCGTGCATGGGATCTCTGCAATGAGTTCAAGCTTCCACGCATGTTCTTTGTAACAGGTGTCGATACTGACTCTGCAGATTATGCAGCAACAGTTGCAGCACTTGAAGAGAAGTTCGGACAGAAGGTCGCTCCATTCCAGACAGCAATCAAGGAAGGCGACAAGACAGTAGGCTTCTGTAATGTAGTTTCACTTGAGGGAGCTAAGTTTGACGGCAAGGATGCTAAGAAGTGTGACATCCCGGCAGACGCACAGGATGCACTTGATGAGGCTCGGGAGAGACTTATGGAGTCAGTTGCCGAGACATCAGAGGAACTTATGGAGAAGTACTTCGGCGGTGAGGATATATCAGCTGATGAAGTTGCGGAGGCAGTTAAGACAGGTATTGCAGATTGTGATATGGCTCCGGTATTCCTCGGATCAGGACTCAATGCTCAGGGCATCAAGGCTCTTCTTGAGGCAATAGAGCTTTATGTTCCGTCACCGGATGCAAACCCTGTAGCAGGCAGGAAGGTTCCTTCAGGAGATGAGTTTGTTGCTAAGTTTGATGCATCAGCAAACTTCTGCGGACAGGTATTCAAGACTATCGTAGACCCGTTCATTGGAAAGTATACACTTGTAAAGGTTTATAACGGAACACTCAAGAGTGATTCATCATTCTTCAATGTTACAAAGGATACAGAAGAGAAGACAGGTAAGCTTTATGTCCTTCGCGGTAAGGAGGCAATGGAAGTTCCTGAGATCAAGGCCGGTGATATCGGTGCTATGGCTAAGCTCAATGCAACACGTACAGGAGATTCTCTTGCAATTAAGGCTGATCAGGTTGAGTTCCCTGAGCTTAAGATCTCAAAGCCATATACATACATGGCATACTTCTCAGTTAATAAGGGAGAAGAAGATAAGATCGCTACAGGTATCGCAAAGCTTATGGATGAGGATCCGACACTGAAGTCAGTCGTTGATAAGGAGTCAAAGCAGTCTCTTATCTATGCAATCGGTGATCAGCAGCTTGATATCGTCAAGTCAAAGCTGAAAGAAAGATATAAAGTTGATGTAACACTTGATAAGCCGAAATTCAACTTCCGTGAGACTATCAGAAAGTCAGTTGAGGCTCCTGGTCGTTATAAGAAGCAGTCAGGCGGACATGGACAGTTCGGTGATGTTAAGATGAGATTTGAGCCGCTTCAGGATCAGGAGAAGTCTTATGAATTCGCTGAGGAAGTATTCGGAGGTTCAGTTCCGAAGAACTACTTCCCTGCAGTTGAAAAGGGTATCGCAGAGTCATGCGAGAAGGGACCTCTTGCAGCTTATCCGGTAGTTGGTGTCAAGGCAGTTCTTTACGATGGATCATACCATCCGGTAGACTCTTCAGAAATGGCATTCAAGAAGGCAGCTTCAATGGCATTCAAGGCAGGCTTCATGAACGCTAACCCGGTTCTTCTTGAGCCGATTGCTAAGCTCGATGTTACAGTTCCGGACAGCTTCACAGGAGATGTCATGGGCGATCTCAACAAGAGACGTGGCCGTGTTCTCGGTATGGAGCACAATGCTGCCGGCAAGCAGGTAGTATCAGCAGAAGTTCCTATGAGTGAGCTTTTCGGATACAACACAGATCTTCGTTCAATGACAGGTGGTATCGGAACATACGAGTATCATTTCGATCATTACGAGCAGGCTCCTTCAGATGTTCAGGCTAAACAGGTAGCAGAGCGTGCAGCTCTTCTTGCAGGCGGAGACGATGACTGATCATTTAATTAAAATGTAATAATTTCTATTAGATAAAAATAGCGGCTTCGGCCGCTATTTTGATATAATAGAATTATCTAAACTGACAAAGAAGGAATATGCTATGAGATTTTTTAAAACAGCAATTGCAATTGCAGCAATGGCAAGTATTGTTATACTTGCAGGTTTTACCAATAATTATGATAATGGTGCACAGGTTGGCCTGAATAAAGAATGGAAATATGCGGACGAATCCGCCATTAATTCAGGCAGCGCTGTGATGTATAAGGCCGATAAGAACAGGAAAGGCATAACAGTTGGAGTAAATGCCGGCCACGGGACCAATGGCGGGGCATCGGCCAAAACCTTCTGCCATCCGGATCACACCCCGAAGCTTACAGGCGGAAGCACGGCGGCAGGAGCACTTAAGGCGGCTGCTGTTTCAGGGGGAATGTCATTTGTTGATGGTACCGGAGAAAGCACGGTTACCTTAAAGACGGCACAGTATCTTAAAGACATGCTTCTGGAAGAAGGCTATGATGTGCTTATGCTGCGTGACGGTGAGGATGTCCAGCTTGACAATGTTGCAAGAACAGTAATCTGCAACAATTGTGCCGACTGCCACATTGCCATTCATTTCGATGGTGACGGACTTACTTATGATAAAGGATGCTTTTATATGTCAACGCCTGACGAGCTTAAGAACAGTGAACCTGTTGCCTCGACCTGGCAGAAAAGCGAGGAGCTGGGCAAGAGTCTTATACAGGGATTAAGCGATAAGGGATGCAAGATAAAGAAAACCCCGAACATGGTAATTGACCTGACACAGACATCTTACAGCAGCGTTCCGTCTATAGACATAGAACTCGGAAACCAGTGCTCTGATCACAGTGATGCAGCACTTAAAAAGTTAGCTGAAGGCCTTTCTGCGGGAATAAACCGGTATTTTGCAAAATGATTCTTACAACCGGGGAGACAAATCGATGAAGAGAATACTATTGACAACTTTAGGGCATACCAAAGATGCACTGGGAGTGGCGTTTTATCATTCTCAGGATGAGAACGGACAGAGACAGTACTGTACTGGTATTTCTGTTGCAGAGGCCGGAACAAAATATATCCTTTCAAAGTACAATATTGATGAAATTGTTGTAGTAGCTTCGACTGTCGGTGCTGAAGGAAACGATATTATCGATGAGGTGTCGTTAAAGGATGGTGTCTTCAAATCGTATGCCAACTATAAGGATTATTCAGAGTATGAGTTCTATCTGTACAGGCTT
>JAZLHO010000078.1:0-12924 GCA_045616865.1 Lachnospiraceae bacterium
GCAATAATAGCAATGACCCGAAAAGTATCAAGGATAGTATTTGCGATGCTTCAGACAAGGGAGAAATTCAATCCTGAACTGATGCGTAGCATTAACAAAATACAGCAAACAGCTTAAAACTGTTTGACTTTTTATAGGAGAAGAAAATGTCTTTTTATCCCAGAATATCTTTACATGATGCGGTAGCATCAAGAATAAGGGAGTTAACTGAGGAAGAACATTACAGCTGGGACGATCTTGCCAGGGTTACAGGTGTTCCGAAATCCACGATAACAGATTACATGAGGGGTGCTTCAAAAGATATAAAGCTCGAAACCGTAGCGAAGATCGCAAATGGACTAAAACTGACATTACTTGATTTTTTCAATGATGACAGATTCGATATGATAAATATTGAAGAATTATTCGAATAATCACGGAGACTGCATTTGCCAATACTGGATACAAAAAAAGAACGAAAAGGATTCATATGGAATCTGATTGGAAGCACGGTATATTCTGTTGTGAATATGCTGCTCGGCACTATGGTTATACGTATGCTGGGCGGATATCTCGGCGGGATATTTTTCTTTGCGTTTTCCACAGTCGGTCAGCATATATATACAGTCGCTTATTTTTGCATCAGGCCGATCCACGTAATGGATATCACAGGGAAAAACAGTTTCAGTGATTACAGGAATTACAGATTTCTGACCGGTATTATAGCATTGGCTGTGGCGGTTATTTTTGCAGTCATCTATTCGGGGTTTAATTATAAATCATTGATCATTGTAATACTTGCGGTATATAAAATACTGGATGCGATAGCTGATGTCTATGAAAGTGAGTTCCAACGGGATGGAAGACTGGATCTGACCGGTAAATCAATGACGATAAGGACGTTGTTTGCTGCGGCTTGTTTTATAACAACAATGATTATTACAGATAATCTGCTTTTCAGTTCACTTGTTCTGACAGGTGCAGCACTTCTTGCAATACTGCTTTACAGTGCAGGAAGATTGAAGCATTCATTTAATAATGTGGATTATACCAAACATGCCGGAGCTGTCCGTGATCTGTTCCAAAAGAGCTGGTGGCTGTTTGCTGCATCTTTTATAGACCTTTATATTTTTGCCGCATCAAAATATGCTGTTGATGCATATATGAGCGAGGAAGTATCGGCATATTACAGTACGGTTTTTGTACCCACTTCAGCAATACTGCTGATGGCCAATTTCGTTATCCGTCCGGTACTGACTAAACTGTCCGAATACTATGAAAATAATGATTTTATAAGCATCAGCACTGCATTCAGGAAGCTTGCATTAATGATATTGGGTCTTACCGTGTTTGGAATGGTTTTCTCGTGGCTGTTTGGAATACAGATATTGACCCTGCTGGTTGGAACAGAGGCAGGACTGGAACTGGTAAATTACAGAACGGCACTGGTTATCATAATAGCCGGCGGAGGAATGTATGCGATGCTTACGCTGATTTATTATGTTGTAATAGTGCTTGAAAAACAGAAGGCATTGTTTATTGTATATGTGGCAGCAATAATTCCTGCATTCGCACTCAGCTTATTATTTGTTATGAACTGGGGAGTTAACGGAGGCGCATTGTCATACCTGGTAAGCATCACAGCAATAACCGCGGCATTGTATATTATTGCAAAAAAGAATCTGCTCGAACGCATACCGGAGGGGTGTAATGAAAAACGAGTACGGACTTCAAAAGGTCTTTGAAACAGAACTTCATATGCTCAAGACTATTGATGGTATCTGCAAAAGAAACGGGATAAGATATACGCTGGAAGCAGGAACCCTGATAGGTGCTGTAAGAGAGAAGGGTTTTATTCCATGGGATGATGATGCAGATATTATCATGACGAGGGATAACTGGGAAAGATTCAAGACTATTGCAGCAGATGAGCTTCCGGAATCAATGCAGTTACAGCTTCCGTATGAAATGGCAAAGGACGGAAGATTCTATGACTTTATCGGCAGAGTGGTCAGCTTGTCCAGCAGAAGACATGCTCCGGATGAAAAATCCGGATTTTTCAATGAAAAAATCAATCATCTGTGGATAGATATTTTCGTAATGGATAACATTCCGGATTCACGGTTCGGAGCCGCAATTGCATCTGCAGGACAGAAGCTTCTGTATGCGCTATCGCTTGGACATAGAAAGATGTCTTATGTTAACAGCTCAAAAGGCAGAAAGCTGGCTTTGATTCCTTTTGTGCTGATCGGAAAGCTGATTCCACTGACCACATTATGTCAGTGGAAGGACAGATGGTCGGCAAAGGATAAGAACAGGGAGACATCAAGGGTATATGTAACAAATTACCCTCCAGAGTGGTTTGATCTTAAACTGGAGAAGGCATGGATCAAAGATATAATATATATGAAATTTGAAGATACTGAATTTCCGGTTCCATGCGGTTATCACGAGATACTGACTGCAGGATACGGAGATTATATGAAACGCCCTGATATGAAGGACAGAGCAGTATCACATGAAACAGAAACAGAGAAAGAGAAAGAGACCGAGACAGAGTCCGGGGAAGCTTGACGTACAAGCCCCCGGACTTGTATAATGTTCAAAGAATATATCGAAAGGTCACGATTTGAACAAAGATATGAATAATCAGATTTTATTACTTAGAAATTATTATGAAAATTCATTCGTCACACAGAGGCAGCTTGCAAGTGAGATGGAAGTGTCTGTGGGGACAGTCAACAGTCTGATTGCTTCTTCAGAAGCAGACGGATCGATAGCCAGGATCGAATTAAATAACAAACCGGGCTTTAAGGTTACCGAAAAAGGAATGAGCATACTGGAAGAATACAGAGTTGACAGAGCTGTTATTTTTTCTGCCGGATTCGGTTCGCGGCTCGTACCTCTGACATGGGATACTCCGAAGGGTCTTTTAAAGGTTTTCGGAGAATGTATGATAGAAAGACTTATCAAACAGCTTCATGATGTGAATATTACCGACATCACGGTAATGGTAGGTTATATGAAGGAAAGGTTTGAATACCTTAAGGAAAAATACGGAGTAAAACTGATATACAATCCGGAGTATGACTGCAAGAATACATTATCAACACTGCATTGTGCAAAGGATATATTCATGGGACACAATTGTTATCTGCTTTATTCAGATAACTGGCTGAGAAAAAATATGTTCCATAAATATGAAGCAAATGCGTGGTACGCTTCCATTTTCAAGGAGGGGAAGACAAGCGAGTGGCTTTTTGAGTTTAATAAGAAAAACCAGATCACCAATATTATAGAAGGTGGTGCCAATGACTGGATCATGTTCGGACCGGTTTATTTTTCAAAGGAGTATTCCGCTAAATTCATCCCGGTTTGTGAACAGTATTACAACTCTCCGGCCACGGAGCAGGATTATCTTGAGACCGTCATGCTTGACTGGATACATGGCTCAAACAGGATAATTCCGCTTAAAGCAAAGGATTGTCCCAAATTGTATATCAATAAGCAGCCTGCGGATCAGATACATGAGTTTGACAGTCTCGAGGAAATGAAGGAACTGGATGATTATTATGCACATTCATCCATCAATGAGGCATTGCGTATTATTTCTGAAACATTCAGTGTTCCTGTTACAGATATAAAAAACATAAAAGATATGAAGGTAGGACTGACGAATCATTCTTTTATGTTTACAATTCATGAGAAACCGTATATATGCAGGGTTCCGTGGGACTTGTGCAGCGAGTTCATGAACAGAAAAAATGAAGCGGAGACGCTCAAGGCCATCGAGCCGTTGGGGATATCTGAAAAGGTATTATATTTCGATCCGGAAAAGGGATATAAGATTGCAGAGTTTTATCCAAATGCACATAATCCGAAGATCGACAGTGATGAAGATATGGAACGATGCATGGAGGTTATACGAAAACTCCATGCTGCAAAAATCAAAGTCAATCATGCCTTTGATTTAAGAGAACAGTTTGATAATTTTGAAGGAGGCTGTCTGAAGGCATGTGAAATCAACCTGAAGGGCTATGCTGAAGTAAAGAAGCACACATTTGAGTTGATTGAAAAACTGGAATCACTGGGAAGAGAAAAGATTCTCTGTCATGTAGATCCCAGTGTCGGAAACTGGCTTTTCTTTGATGACAGGGATGAGATAAAGCTTATCGACTGGGAATACTCCGGTATGGCAGATCCGCTGATAGAGGCAGCGGAAATAAGCAATTATTCATATCTGGATAAAGCAGGAGTCGACAGAATCACTGATTTGTATTTTAAAGACAGAAAACCGACCGAACAGGAAAGAGGAATAGTATATGCCCATCTGGCTGTTATAGGAATACTATGGGCATTGTGGGGTGTCAGGGCGATTCATTATGGCGGAAAATATGAAGAGTATACGGAAAAACAGTATCAATATGCTGTAGTTTTTTATGATGAAGCCATAAAGAGGCTGTAATTTAAGTTTTTAAGACTTTATGAAGAATTTCTTTAGTATGTACCCAAAAGCTGACTGTTAAACTATAATATATTGGTGAAAATTTGGTTTATTTGGAGAAGAATATGAATCTTAAAAAGATTGTAATTATAAGCTTAGCAGCTGTATTGGCAGTGATTTCCACAGGATGCGTAGAACGTGAGATAGTAATAAATAAAGCTATTCAGGATATTCCGGATGTTACTATCAAAGAGAATATCGAGATAGACTGGGAACAGGTCATGGAGGATTGCGAAGCACTTCTTTCCGGAGATGAATACCCGTATGGATGTTACCTTGACTTTGCAGTACATGATGATGAGAATACAACGGAGATCATCTGGCCGGTAAAGAATGAATGCCCGGTGGAGGAGATGCCGGAATACGCAGCGGCATATGCAAAAGCATTTAATGATGCAGTTGCAGTACAGGATTTCAGTGTGAAGCTTAGTGAAGACGATTACTATGGCGGATACTGGGACGAGCATGATATGGATGTTCAGGTTTATTATGAAAAGGATATCATGGAGCCTGAAAAGTATTATGTTAATCAGATAGTACCGGCAGGAAGTAATGATCCGATAATCATTAATCCGAATATTGAAGAATAAAAATGAGCTATAAGGATTTTTGGATGAATATAACCACAATATTAAAAAAAATGTCGGTGGCATTACTGATGATAACCATAGCAGTTATCCAGGCAGTGTCACCGGCATTTGCATCTGAAAATGAAATAGGGCCGGGATACTGCGAATATTTTCAGGGTGAAGAGCTTAGAATGCTTTCAAATCAGACTGAGAGTCAGATGATGAGCTTTGCTTTAACTGCAAAGAACGGAGCAGTCATTGTGATCGACGGAGGTACGGAGGGTGATGCTGCTCATCTTCGTGAAGTTCTGGCAGAGAAGGAAAATCATGTCAGTGCATGGTTTATTACTCATCCTCATTCCGATCATGCAGGTGCACTGCTTCATATAATAGAAGAGGGAGCAGGACCACTGGTTATAGATTCTGTTTACTACAATTTTGCAGCTCCTGAATGGTATCGGGCAAATGAAGAATACAGGGCTGATTTTGTTGAAAGAGTTCGTTCTGCAATCGGGACTTATGGAAGCCGGGCAAAGGTCATGCACAGGGGAGATGTCATCGATATAGATGGAATTCTGATCACATGCATGAACGACCCATATCTTATTGCAAATAATGCAATCAATAATTCATCCTGTGCACTCCGCGCAGATATGAGTGGAAAGAAAATAATGTTTCTCGGTGATATGGGAGTAGAGGCAGGAGATATGTTTCTTGCAGACCATACAGGAGAAGATATGAAGTGCGATATGGTACAGATGGCTCATCATGGACAAGGCGGAGTAGGGCGTAATGTATATGAAGCAATTCAGCCAAAGGTATGTTTATGGTGTGCACCGGAGTGGCTTTATGAAGACCCGTACAGTAAATATCGTACTAGTGAAGTAAGAGGATGGATGAATCAGTTAAATGTAAAGAGCAACTATACTATGAAAAACGGAGACAGGATATTAAAGTGATACCTGAAAAAGTCTCATAAAATGGAGGAGAGCCGGTACAATGTACCGGCTCGAAGTATTATGAAAAAAATCTTGTAATCTATATTGGCAGATTCGTCTTATTCACTGTAATCATTATATTTATAAATAATGTCCACATTATTCAAAAACTGTAAACGGATTTCAAAGTAATTATGAATAAACTGTTAACAAACCGGTGTTCTTTACGAAATATTTACGGTAGAGCATTCTTTGTTATTTTATGGTAAGATGTAAGCATGTTAGAGAATAGAGAAAAATCATGGTTCAGAAAGACTGACGCGTATATTACGGCATTTCTGGTGCCGGTAATAATACTGGTCATAATCTATGCACAGAGAGGAATATATCCATTCGGAGACAGAACATATCTGAGAATGGATATGTACCATCAGTATGCACCCTTTTTATCGGAATTCCGAAATAAGATCACTTCCGGGAAATCTCTTTTATACACATGGAATATCGGAATGGGTGTAAACTTCATTCCTGTTATTTCATATTACCTGGCGAGTCCGTTCAACTGGCTTATTGCTTTTGTTCCAAGACAGCATATTCTTGAATTCCTGGATTATGCTATAGTCTTAAAATCCGGACTTGCAGGACTGTCGATGGCAATATACCTTCACAGACATTCAGAGAATTCCAATATGGCTCCGGCATTGCTTGGAATACTCTATGCCCTTTCAGGTTATATGGCAGCATATTCATGGAATTACATGTGGCTGGATTGTATCGTTCTTTTTCCGGTCATATGCATAGGAATAGAAAAGATTGTATTTGAAAAGAAGGGATTATTATATGCCGTTGCTCTGGGCATATGTATAGTTACAAATTACTATATATCTATTATGGTATGCATATTTGCCGTGATTTATTTTTTTATGATGCTTATTCTCAAAGGCAGGCAGAGCTTTGGTTCATTTGCGGCAGAAGCAGGAATATTTGCAGGATTTTCACTTATTGCAGGTGGAATAGCGGCGGTTTTATGGATGCCTCAGATTTATGAGTATTCCATGACGGCATCTGCAAATAATGATTTTCCGTCAGTTGTTGAGTCTTATTTTTCTGCTATTGATGTAATAGCACGGCATATGATCAATGTAGAAGTTGAAGTAGAACTGGATCATTGGCCGAATATCTATTGCGGTGTTGCAGTGGTGCCTCTTCTTTTGATGTATCTTACAAACAGGAAGATATCCCTGAAGGAAAAATGCATATATGTATTTGCGGTATTTTTCTTCATTGCCAGTTTTTCACTTAATGTACTTGCCTATATCTGGCATGGACTTCATTTTCCGAATTCACTTCCGTCACGTCAGAGCTTTATCTATATATTTATCATCCTTTTCATGTGTTTCAGAACGATCG
Organism: Lachnospiraceae bacterium; assembly: GCA_045616865.1. Lineage (GTDB taxonomy): Bacteria > Bacillota > Clostridia > Lachnospirales > Lachnospiraceae > Darwinimomas. The sequence continues at coordinate 7,401 of JAZLHO010000078.1, forward strand.
ATAATCTGGACGGAAATAAGATTAAGGATATAGCGATTGCAGCAGTGGGATCGGCAGCATTTATTATATTCTGCCAGAAATTTGAAGAGAACATCCTATCAGACTGGACTGTATGGTACCTGTCGCTGGGATTCATAGCAATATACATGCTCATGCTGTATCTGTACAGATCAGGGAGGCTGAATGTAAATGCGGCGACATTTATTCTGCTGGCAGTTGTGAGTATAGAGGCGGCGGTCAATATGACCAATACTGGTATTTCTTCGACCAGCAGGGACCAGTATATAAATGATAATGCAGATGTAAGAGCGGTAGTGAATTTTGTAGAGGACGATAAAGATTTCTATCGTTTTGAGAAAAACAGCCGTAAATCAAAGAACGATGGTGCGTGGCTGGGTTTCCATTCAGTCTCCTTGTTTGCCTCGACTGCGCATGCGGATATGTCAGAACTTTTCGGAAGACTGGGATGTGAATCATCTACAAATGCATATTCCATAGTCGGATCCACGCCGCTTGTTGATGCTTTGTTCGATATCAAATATTCGATTTATACCGGATCAAGTGAGAATCCTTATCAGCATATCATATGCAGGAGCGGTGATACGGAATTATACAGAAATGAATACTGTATGCCGCTGGGTTATATGCTTCCTGCTGATATTGATAAACGGTGGCTGCTTGATGCAGGAGATCCGGTCTTAGTACAGAATCAGCTGAGCAAAGTATTCGGGGCGGATGATGTACTGAAACAGGTTGACGGTTTCAGAGAAGGCGGAATATATTCATTTACTGTTCCGGAGGACGGTTTATATTATGTATATTCGGATAACAAAAGAACCGAAAAAATAGAAGTCACACAGGGAGAGAAGAAAAGACTGTTTGACAATGTAGACAGGGGATACTTTATCGAACTTGGATGGCTTAAAAAGAATAAAATAATTGATATAAAGCCTACAGACGGAACAGAGGTTTTGTGTCATGCATACCGCTTTAATTATGAGGCACTTGCCGAAATAACAGATAAACTTTCCGAAGGAAAGATAACTGTGACAGGATATAATAATACACATGTCAATGCCTCGGCAGATGTTCCGGAAGGCAATGACGGAATGATGATGATGACTGTCCCATACGATCCGGGATGGACGGTAAGTGTTGATGGAAGTCCGGTCAAAACATATAAGGCGTTGAATGCGTTTATTGGATTTGATCTGGGAAGCGGGCATCATGAAATCAGTATGAATTTCCATCCGCAGGGATTGAATGATGGGTTGATGATCTCAGCAGGATGTGCTGCAATTCTGGTTATTATCGCAATCATCTCCCTGATTATATACATCGTTCATAAGAGCAAATCCGGAAAAACAGAAGGATCAGAACCGGAAATATCCGAACCCAAAGCAGAGGAGTCTGAACCGGATGTTGTCGAAACGGAAAGCTCTGCAGAATATGATCCTCGGATAGACAAAGTTGAAGCAAATCCAGAAATACATGAATGGGTAGTGCAGGCTGTTTTGGAGAACGAAGATGAAGAAAAGTCCGAAACAGGGGAATCCCGTTCCAGAAAGAGACAGAGAAACAGATGAGATTGACAAGTTAGCCTGTGCTAACTATAATAAGAGTTAGCGTAGGCTAACTCTTATTATTTTAGGAAGGACGACATACATGACTCTGAAGAATCTGCAAATAGGATGGTCGGCTGTTGTTAAAACGGTTGGAGGCAAAGGCGCCTTACGTCAGCATTTTCTTGATATGGGAGTGATTCCGGGAGCAGAGATAACACTTATTAAATATGCTCCGATGGGAGATCCTATGGAGCTTCGTATTCATGGATATGAGCTTACATTAAGGCTGGATGATGCCGGGCAGATAGAAATAGAGGAGCCTTTCATTTCTAATGAAACAGATAATGTAGAACAGGTGCTGAAAAAATCCGATCATCCGGGACTGGGTGAGGAAGGTAGGTATCATCTTAAATCTGACGCAGATCCTCTGCCTAAAGAGGAGACGCTTTCATTTGCGCTTGTAGGAAATCAGAATTGCGGTAAGACTACATTGTTTAATACACTTACAGGTGCAAATCAGCATGTGGGAAATTTCCCGGGCGTAACCGTAGATTCAAAGAGCGGTCATATACTCAGGCATCCTGCTGCTGTAATTACAGATCTGCCGGGAATTTATTCTCTTTCACCATATACTGCTGAAGAGATATTGTCCAGGGATTTCATTATCAACGAAAAGCCGAAGGGCATAATAAATATAGTAGATGCTACAAGTATTGAGAGAAGTCTTTATCTGACACTCCAGCTTATGGAGCTTGGCATACCTATGGTTCTTGCACTGAACTTCTTTGAAGAGGTCGAGAGTAATGGCGGAGCAATAGATGTAAATACTATGGAAGGTCTTCTTGGGATACCGGTTGTTCCTGTTTCAGCACTTAAGGGTGATGGCGTTGAAGAGCTGGTAAACCATGCCATTCATGTAGCAAGAAATCAGGAACGACCGGGACGCAGAGATTTCTGCGATGCTGAGTTCAGAAACGGGGCGATCCATCGGGCTATTCATGGAATAACACATATGATAGAGGATCATGCAGATGCAGCAGGAATCCCTTCAAGATTCGCCGCAACGAAGATTATTGAAGGTGACCAGATGATTCTTGACAGGCTTGATCTTTCCGAAAATGAAAAAGAAACTATAGATCATATGGTTATAACAATGGAAGAAGAATCAGGCCTTGACAGAAGTGCGGCTATTGCAGATATGAGATACTCTTTTATCGGAAATCTCTGTGATCAGGCCGTAGTCAGAGTTTATAACAGCAAAGAGCATATCATAAGTGCAAGGATAGATAAGGTATTGACCGGAAAGCATACAGCGATTCCTGCATTCATTATCATTATGGGACTGGTATTCTTTCTTACATTCAATGTTATTGGTAAATTTCTTCAGGACCTGCTTGAAAAAGGGATAGATATACTTACAGTGCTCGCAGATTCAGCATTGACAGCCGCAAATGTAAATGCAGGACTGCACTCTCTGATCATTGATGGTATTTTCAAAGGAGTGGGAAGCATACTCAGTTTTATTCCCATTATACTCGTACTGTTCCTTTTTTTCAGCATTCTCGAGGATAGTGGATATATGGCCAGGGTAGCATTTGTAATGGACAAGCTGCTCAGAAAAATAGGATTATCAGGAAGAAGTATAGTACCGATGCTTATCGGGTTTGGATGTACTGTTCCCGGGGTTATGGCAACGAGGACACTTCCATCTGCCAGAGACAGAAAGATGACGATCATCCTGACTCCTTTTATGAGCTGCACAGCGAAACTGCCGATATACGGCTTCTTTGCCAACATGTTTTTTCCGAAATATCAGGGACTTGTAATGGTAGGGATATATTTACTGGGAATAGTGACAGCGATCATTATTGCCCTTATATCAAAAAATACGATCTTCAAGGGTGAAGCGGTTCCGTTTGTCATGGAACTTCCAAACTACAGGATGCCGGGATTTAAAAACACCATGATGCTTTTGTGGGATAAGGCAAAGGATTTTATCGAGAGGGCATTTACCATTATTCTGATTGCAACAGTAGTTGTATGGTTTTTGATGAATTTCAAAACGGATCTGTCAATGGTGAATGATGCGAGTCAGAGTATACTGGCGCTGGTTGCAGGTACGCTGGCACCGGTATTTGCTTTGCAGGGATTTGCAGACTGGCGCATAGTTACAGCATTGATTTCCGGATTTATTGCAAAGGAAAGTGTAGTGTCATCACTTAATGTGCTGTTTGGAAGCCAGGCTGCCATCGCTGGAATACTGACAGTTCCGGCAACGGCAGCATTGCTGGCATTCTGCCTTTTATATACTCCCTGTGTGGCAGCAATTGCTTCTATCAAGAGAGAGCTGGGATGGAAATGGGCGATTGGTCTGATAATATTCCAATGCGTGCTTGCCTGGGCAGTATCACTTGCGGCATTTCTGATAGCAGGAGGAGTTATATCATGAATATTGTGAGCATGATCATAGCAGCCCTTATAGCGGTCATTCTGATTTGGGCAGCAGTCAGGACATGGAAAAACAGAGGTAAATGCAGTGGATGTGGCGGAGATTGCAGTCACTGCTGCAAAAAGTTATAATGTCATTATGAAAAAATTTCTTAAAACCTTATGGAGCATATTGTGGCCGGTAGTTCTGTATCTGTTGATTGCCTTTGTTGTTGAAATCATACACAGTATGGTTTTTGTTTATAAGGATTATCTGACAACAGGCGATTTCAATATGAGTGAAATCATGGAGAAGGTCACGGAACAGAGCCTGTATTCGACCGGAGTGGTTAGTATCATTTCATGTGTTATTTTTGTAATCATAATAATACATGACAGAAAAAAGCATCCTGAAAATACAAACAAACGCCGTATTCGTATAACCGTCGCCGCTCTGATGGCAGCAGTCGGTGCCTGCCTGACAGAAAATGTAATACTGTCTGCAAGCGGAATTACTCAGTATGATGAGGCATTCAATGTTATCAACGATATCATCACAGGGTCACCGGTATTTACGCAGGTGCTGGTTGCTGTAATTCTGGGACCTCTTACGGAAGAACTTCTGTTCAGGGGAATAATATATAGCCGGGTAGAAAGAAGTTATGGCTTCTGGCCGGGATTGATAGTTTCAACATTATTGTTTGGCGCACTTCATGGTAATTTTTCACAGTTCATATATGCGGCCCTGCTCGGAGTACTGTTCACATATGCATACCATATATCAGGAAGTCTGATACTGTCCATCGTGATGCATATGGTTGCGAATGCAGCTTCACTGGTGATGGATGCCATAACAGTAGCTGCAGAGGACCCATATAAGGTGGAAATATGTCTTCTGGTGGTCGGAATAGGGCTTTTGGTCTGCGGAATGACGGTAATGGTGAGAAAAAGCCGTGCGGAGCTAAAAAAAAGTTGACTTTGACAGGGCATAAAAGTATAATAATCTGGCGTGCGTTTGCACGTCAGGTTTTTTATGCAAAAATCTACAGAAATATCAGCGAAAGGAGGAAAATCGCGAAATGCCATCTTTTAACCAATTAGTAAGAAAAGGCAGACAGACTTCTACAAAGAAATCTACAGCTCCTGCTCTTCAGAAGAGCTTCAACTCTCTTCATAAGAAAGCGGTAGATGCATCTTCACCACAGAAGCGTGGAGTATGTACAGCTGTTAAAACTGCTACACCTAAGAAGCCTAACTCAGCTCTTCGTAAGATCGCCAGAGTTCGTCTGTCAAACGGTATTGAGGTTACAAGCTACATTCCGGGCGAAGGTCATAACCTTCAGGAGCATAGTGTTGTTCTCATCCGTGGCGGAAGAGTAAAAGATCTTCCAGGTACAAGATACCATATTATCCGTGGAACTCTTGATACCGCAGGTGTTGCTAATAGGAGACAGGCTCGTTCAAAATACGGTGCCAAGAGACCTAAAGCAGGTAAGTAATTTTTGTAACTAGCTTAGGTAATTTATATGCCG
>JAZLHO010000079.1:0-8166 GCA_045616865.1 Lachnospiraceae bacterium
GGTGACGAGGACAGATTCTTCGATACTATCAGAATCACATCTGAGTTCAGAGGAATGCAGGCCCAGTGTAAGTACGCTGAAGGTTTCGTTCGTGCACTTGACGGTATGAGAACACGTATGACAGAGCGTGTACTCCCGTAAGTAAACTAATATTAACCGGCGGGTCTATCAGATGATAGGCCCGCATTTTCTTCATTTGTGTGAGATTGGTATTATTCCGCATGTCTCACATAAACATCCCTCGCACTCTGTGAAGCTTCGAACTAAGCTCACTTCAGGTCGCTAACGTCTCAGCTTTCAGGACCGATTCGCTTTGTCAAAAAGCTCTCCAAACTGAAAAAGAATGTAGAGCTTTTTGGGTCGATGCTCTGCGCAATTCTCCTTCAGAGGGATTTTATGCTCGACATGCTGATTAAAGAAAAATCATAGAAAAAACAGGAGCCAATATGGGATTATATAAGAGAAAACCTGATGTTATTATCAGAAACGGATGTATAGTAGACGGAACGGGTAAGCTTCCATACTATGCAGACATAGCAATCATTGGAGACAGAATAGATTATATCGGAGATCTCAAGGGTGTGACGGCACCGCTTGATATCGACGCTCATCATAAATATGTTACTAACGGATTTATCGATTCACATTCACATGCAGATCAGACTATATGGTCGGCACCGGAGGCAAAAAATGTCATAGCACAAGGCGTTACGACTGAAATCGTAGGCAACTGCGGATTCTCGATGAGAACATCAATAAAGCCTGAGGATTTTGATCCTGCAGGTGACGGTATCGACTGCGTATATAATCTGCCGGGACCAAAGTATCCGAAGGGATCTATGGCAGCAACTCTCGATCGGGCAGAAAAGCAGGGATGCGGTGTCAATACCGCATGGCACTGCGGACATAATGACATCCGTATGATGGTCGGATGTATGCAAGAGATTCCGACCGGCAAGCAGATGGATGAGATGAAGGAGTGGATAAGAGAGTGTATGGAAGCCGGATATATAGGTTTCTCTACGGGACTTGAATTTGTTCCGGGTATCGTAAGTAAACCTGAGGAAGTTGAAGAACTTGCGATGGTAGCAGCTGAGTACGATGCAAACTACTCTACTCATATGAGGGATGAGGGAACATATATTCTTGAGGCAATTAATGAATTTCTTAATGTAGTACGCAAGACCGGTATGAGAGGAACAGTATCTCATCTGAATGTTAAGTACGATAACGGCATACCGAATGATTATCTTCAGAAAGGTATGCAGATGCTGAAGGATGCAAGAGATGTTGAACATCTTAATGTATATTGTGACATGCTCCCGACAACATTTGCAACAGGCGGAGCTATGGCTATGCTTCCGCCGTGGCTGTATGCAGAAGGCTGGAATAAAGCCAGAGAGATACTTGCTGATTCTCAAGGCAGGCAGAAGGTCAAGAGTGATCTCAACAGATACTGGAGATTCCTTGCTGCTGGTCAGTGGGACAGACTTCTTTTCATAATGCCGCCGTATGATAAACACATTGCGCTTACACCGTTTGCAGACCTGGTAAAAGAGTTTGACAAGGAACCGGATGATGTATTCCTGGATGTCATGATGGGATGCTCAACTATAGAGGAGGCAAATGCTACCGGCATCACAGGTACGGTTTTCTTTGAGCAACAGCTTATAGACAGTGTTGTTACAGATCCGATTTATATGTGGCAGATGGATGTCGGTTTTGTAGACCTTGATAACCCTAAGGGCAGAGTAGGTATGCGTCAGACATATATGAGTATGAGTCAGTTCATTATACGCTATGTACGCGAACTTGGAGTTATCTCGATTCAGGATGCCTGCAGGAAACTCGGCAGCGTACCGGCTCAGCATTTTATGCTTGAAGACAGAGGAACACTTGAGGTTGGAAAATACGCTGACATCAATGTTTTTGATATAAATGCACTTAAAATCAATTCAACATTTACGGAGCCGATGCAGTATTCGACAGGAATGGATTATGTATTTGTTAACGGAAAGCCGGTAATTGCAGAAGGTGCCTTTACGAATGCAAGAGCCGGAAGAGTATTAAGACATTTACCTAAAAGATGAAGGGAGAATTAAGATGGGTATTTATAAGAGAAAACCTGATGTTATTATCAGAAACGGATGTATCGTAGACGGAACCGGTAAGATGCCGTATTATGCTGATCTTGCCATCATTGGTGATAAGATCGATTATATCGGAGATTTAAAGGGAGTGACGGCACCGCTTGATATTGATGCACATCATAAATATGTAACCAACGGATTTATCGATTCACATACACATACAGACAGATCTATCTGGGCAGCACCGGAATGTCATAGCTTTATTGCGCAGGGTATTACTACTCAGATCGTAGGTAACTGCGGATATTCAATGAGAACAGTCATGGATGGGTGCGAGTTCGATAAGGCAGGTGACGGAATCGACTGTGTATATAATCTCCCGGGACCTAAATATCCTAAGGGAAGCTTCGCCGCAACACTTGATAAGGCAGAGAAGATGGGTGTGGGCAATAACCTTGCATGGCTCTGCGGGCATAATGATATCCGTGTAATGGCAGAGTGCATTCAGCCTGTTCCGACAAAAGAACAGATGGATGAAATGAAGGCCTGGATCCGTGAGGCTATGGAGGCAGGATTCTTCGGCTTCTCAACAGGCCTTGAGTTCATGCCGGGAATCAACTCCAATGTTGATGAAATCGTCGAGCTTGCAAAGGTTGCAGGTGAGTATGATGCAAACTACTCAACTCATATGAGAGATGAGGGTACATATATTCTTGAAGCTATCAATGAGTTTCTGACAGTTATCCGTGCGACAGGAATGAGAGGAACGGTATCTCATCTTAATGTCAAGTATGATAACGGAGTTCCGAATGATTACCTTGATAAGGGTATGAATATGCTTAAGAAGGCGCGTGAGGTTGAGCATCTGAATGTACTCTGCGATATGCTGCCGACTACATTTGCCACAGGCGGAGCAATGGCACTTCTTCCTCCGTGGCTCTGGGCAGACGGCTGGGACAAGGCAAAGGAGCGTCTGGCAGATCCTGTTATTCGTGAGAAGGTTAAGAATGATTTCTGCCGTTATTGGAGATTTTTAAGCTACGGACAGTGGGACAGACTGCTGTACGTTCAGCCTGAATACATGCCGGAGATTTGCAACAAGCCTTTCATGGAGTATGTAAAGGAGCAGGGTAAGGAGCCTATCGATGTATTCCTTGATATCTGCATGGCAGCTCCTACCGTTGAGGATATGAATGCGGTTCACATTCAGGGTACGGTATTCTTTGAGCAGCAGCTTATCGATTCAGTTGTTACAGATCCAATATATATGTGGATGACAGATGCAACTTCAACATACGAGGCAGGTGGTGGGCCTCTTGCAAAGAACACAGCCAATGTTCAGGAATATATGAGCATGGTTTATTTCTTCAAGAGATATGTCAAGGAACTCGGGGTTATCTCTATTCAGGATGCATGCAAGAAGGTCGGAGCAGTTCCGGCGCAGCATTTTGCACTTGAGGGAAGAGGAACTCTTGAAGTTGGCAATTATGCCGATATCAATGTATTTGACATAGAGGCACTGAAGATCAATTCAACCTTCCAGGATCCTTGTCACTACTCAACGGGAATGGATTATGTATTTGTCAACGGAACACCTGTAATCGCAAACGGGGAGCATACAAATGCAAGAGCCGGTAAGGTGCTCAGACATTTGCCTAAAATATGATTATGTTGACTCATCAGGCTGAGAAGCCTGATAAATTGAAGTAATAACAGATTCTGAGAGGAAAAACAATGGGTATATATAACAGAAAACCTGACATCATTATCAGAAACGGATGTATCGTAGACGGAACAGGTAAGCTGCCTTACTATGCAGACCTGGCAGTCATAGGAGATAAGATTGATTATATCGGAGATTTAAGAGGTGTCGAAGCAGCCAAGCTTGATATTGACGCGCATCATAAATATGTGACCAACGGTTTTATAGATACGCACACGCATTCGGATTATACAATCTGGGGAAATCCCGAAGCATATTCCGCTCTATATCAGGGTGTGACAACAGAGGTTGTAGGAAACTGCGGTTTCTCAACCAGAAGCTATGTAGCTCCTGAAAATTTTGACAAGACGGGGGACGGAATCGACTGCACATATAATCTCGGATACAAGGCACCGAAGGGTTCTCTTGCGGCAGTGCTTGATAAGGCTGACAAGATGGGAACATCCATCAATATGGCATGGCTTTGCGGTCACAATGATTTGCGAAATCTTGCAGACTGCAAGGATGTGTATCCGACAGAAGAGCAGTATAAGATCATGGAGGATTTTCTGCGTGAAGCCATGGAAGCAGGTTTCATAGGCTTTTCGACAGGCCTTGAGTTTGAACCGGGTATAGTAAGTAAGCCCGAGGAGGTTGAACGGCTGGCAGCGATTGCGGCAGAGTACGATGCAAACTACTCAACTCATATGAGAGATGAGGGAACTTATATATTTGAAGCAGTAAATGAGTTCCTGAACGTAATACGCAAGACAGGACTCAGGGGAACAGTATCTCATCTTAATGTTAAATATGACAACGGTGTTCCGAATGATTATCTGCAGAAGTCAATGCAGATGCTGAAGGATGCAAGAGAAACAGAGCATCTTAATGTAATGTGCGATATGCTCCCGACGACATTTGCCACCGGAGATGCAATCGCAATTCTTCCCCCGTGGCTTTATGAGAACGGCTGGGATGAGGCAAGAAGGATACTTGCAGATCCGGCAGGTAGAGAAAAAGTTAAGGCAGACTGCAACAGGTATTGGAGATTTCTTCAGGCCGGACAGTGGGACAGACTTCTCTTTGTTCAGCCGCAGAATGATAAAGAAACGTCAGTCACTCCGTTTAAGGAGCTGGTAGAGAAAAGCGGAAAGGATCCGTTTGACTGCTTCCTTGATATCGTGATGGCAGCTCCTACGATGTATGACGCAGGAAGGATACTTATGCAGGGTACATGCTTCAATGAGCAGATACTTGTGGACAGTGTTGTTAAGGATCCGATCTATATGTGGCAGACAGATTCATTCTGTACTCCGGAAACCGGACCTGTAGCAGATGCAGTAGCAAATATTCAGAATTACATCAGCATGACATATTTTATAACCAGGTATGTAAGAGATATTAAGGCTATTTCAATTCAGGACGCATGTAAGAAACTCGGTTCGGTTCCTGCTCAGCATTTCATGCTGGAGGGAAGAGGAACGCTTGAAGCAGGTAAATATGCTGATATCAATGTTTTTGATATTAATGAGCTGAAGATCAATGCAACATTTGCGGAAGTCAATAAGTACTGTTCCGGAATGGATTATGTAATCGTAAACGGTGTTCCGGTGATTGCGAAGGGACAGCATACAATGGCAAGATCCGGAAGAGTATTGAGACATCTTCCGAAAAACTGATTGAACGGGATTAGAGATGACAGAATTATTTTTAATAACATTATCACAGATTGCAGTTTTGTTTGTATTTATTATCATCGGGTATCTGCTTAGAAAGTTTAATATCCTACCGGATAGTTCGGCAGCAGTGCTCAGCAAGCTGATCATGTGGGTTTTCCTTACATCCATGGCATTTAAGACTTTTGCGGTGAACTTTACCGTTCAGAATCTAAGAGAGAATATGGGATATCTGGCGGCGGGTGCAGTATGCGCAGTTGTCATGTTTTTTGTCGGTAACATTCTGGGTGAGAAATTCGGAAAGATACCTGTCACCAAGGCGATATATAAGTATTCCTTTGTGGTACCGAATACCGGTTATATGGGGTATCCGATAGTTTCAGGACTTTTCGGTGAAGAGGCGTTGTGTCACTTCATGGTATTTGCGATTCCGCTCCTTATCATAACATATACATGGGGTGCTGCAGTATTGACAGGCGGAGGGAAGATATCAGCTAAGTCATTGAAGAATCCTATGCTTATCGGAATGCTTCTCGGTATTATCTTCGGGCTCATAGGAATTCCGGTTCCGGATCTTCCGATGACTATACTTACGAAATCGGCGAACTGTATGGCACCGTGTGCTATGATACTGGCAGGTATAGTGGTTGCGAAAAAACCGCTGGCGAAAGCATTTTCCCATCCAAGGGCTTACTGGGCGAGTCTTATCAGGCTTATCGCAATTCCGGCGATTATCATGATCGTATTCAGATTGCTGAATATGGACCGGGACATCATGACGATAGGAACACTGGCATATGCTATGCCGATGGGTATGAATACTATAGTTTTTACTGAAGCTAACGGGATGGATTCATCAGCCGGTACAAGTACGGTTATGATATCGCATGCGATAAGTGTTCTGACGATACCGCTGTTTGTGGCGATTCTTTCAGTGATATAAAATATGAAACGGAGATGGAGGGTAGCAAGTGATATTCAAGGACATAAACTGTAACTTTTATGTGCAGGGGCAGCCGCTTCAGTATGCGAGTACTCATGATGAAGTGGCAAGGGTATGTGAAGATAATAATATCGTCAGCCGGGCTATCTACAATCTGGATAAGGCTGCTGATGCCAATGCAGTCACGCTTAAATATGCTGCGCAGTCAGGCGGAAAGGAGTATCCTGTTATCAGGCTTATGCCGCCGGTTTATCCCGAAGAGACATACACGAAGGATGAGATGATAAAGCTTATCGATAATGACAAGGCTTTGTTCAGGATACATCCGTCAAATTATGCGGCACCGCTTCATACATGGGTATATGACTGGATGCTGGATGTTCTTACCGAGAGTAAGACACCGCTTCTTGTATCACTTCAGGAACTGAACCTGAACGATGCGGCCGCTGTTAAGGAGAAATATCCCGACTTGAGGATGATTATAACCAATACGGATCAGTGGCTTAACAGACAGTATGTCGGCTTCTGTCAGCGTTTTCCTGATGTATATTTTGATACCTGCAATACAATCGAATATTACGGTATAGAAAATATGGTGGAACTTGTCGGCGCGGATAAGTTTCTGTTCGGAACATATATGCCGGAGAAGGAACCGTATGACAAAACTTTCCAGATTCTGTTCTGCGAACTTTCACAGGAGCAGAAGGAGATGATAGCACACGGAAACTTCGAGAGACTTGTGGAGGTGAGAGCATGATGACTATTAAGGAATATGCAATGAACGGTCAGATCAAACCGGGTCTTCGTATCATCGACTCACATGCACACCTCGGAGACGGTGAGCAGGGTGCATTGTATATCAAGACACTTCCGGCAGAGGAGAGCATAAGGCTGTCAAAGAGGATCGGAGTAGGCGCGATGGTCGCAAGTTCACTAAAAGCTCTGTACGGAGCTGCGCCTGCAGGAAATGAGCGCATGATGGAAATGACACGCATGTTCCCGGGATATGTCTATGCATCGATTTTCTATGATCCTCATTATCATGACGAGTGCATCGCACAGATAGAGAAATATAAGGATGATCCGGGATTTGTAGGAATCAAGATTCATCCGCGTGAGACACATACCTGTATCGCTACGGCTGATTACGATAAGCTGTATGGATATTGTATAGATCATGACATGCTTGTTGCCTGTCATACCTGGGAAACAGAACCGGCAAATAATCCTGCAGATTACTTCCCGGTAATGGAAAGATTCCCGGAGCTTAAACTTCAGCTCTGTCACATGGGCGGGACATACAGAGGTTGTCTTGACTCGATCGAGCTGGCAAATAAGTATAAGAATGTATATCTGGATTTCAACGGTTCACTGTATTCACAGATATGGATCGAAGAATTGATAAAGCAGGCTCCTGTAGAAAAATTCGTATTCGGTTCCGACCAGACCTTCAATGATCCGAGAATCATGGTGGGACGCGTGCTTATGGCAGACATCGATGATGACATCAAACAGAAGCTTCTGGCGGATAACTTTGAAGCAATAATCGGAAGAAAGCTGGTATAATATGCCAGCAGGGCGTTGCCATAATGGTAGGCGGTTATTCTCAAAAAGAAGAATCGCCACTCTGCAAAGTGACGATTCTTAAAGAAATTTAAAATCCATTAAGCAGAACCGTTTATCGGCAACGCTCTCTTGATATTATATTATTATCTACAATATTCAATCAGTTTTTCAAACAGCAGATTCCATTCA
>JAZLHO010000080.1:0-3121 GCA_045616865.1 Lachnospiraceae bacterium
GGAAGTGACCAACCGTATAGATGATAAAAAAACATATTGCCACAGGGAACTTATCGATAAGCTGAAAATGTTGAAAACGGACCTGTCTGAAAATACATATCACTGGGCAATCAGCAGAATGGTTCGTGATGGCTCATTAACAAGAATTGGATATGATGCTTATTCATTATCATCAGATTCTCCAAAGTTCGAATATATACCGGAATATTCTGATGCTGCACTTGACTTGATCAGACTTATTTCTGAAAAATATCCCTATGTTCCGTTCACGGCATTTGAAACCGTTTTGATGAATGAGTTTTTAAATCATCTGATTGCACAGAATACTGTTTTCATGCAGGGTGAAAAGGAAAGCAGCATCTATATTTTTCGCTTCCTGCAGGAACAGGGAGTTCAGAATGTCTTGTATAAACCGGGCAGGAGGGATTTTAATCTGTACTGGTCAGGTGGATGTGTTGTTGTAACAGATATGATATCAGAGGCACCGCTTAGGGCGGATAATCCTCATTCAATCATATTAGAAAAAATGCTCGTTGATATGTCTGCAGATAAACTGATTTCGGGAACCTTCAGTAAAGCAGAATTTCCTGATATCATGGAACAGGCACAGAGCAGATACATGTTGGATAAGGTCAGAATGCTGAGATATGCCAGAAGACGCAACAGGCAGGATGAGCTGCTTAAATATCTTGATGGGAGCAGGTAGAAGATGTTACTTCGTGAAAATTATACAGCAGAACATATAGCAAAGCTGAGGCAGGAAACCGGAGCAGATCCGTCCATACTGGAAAGAACGGTATTTGCTTTTGGATTGCTTGAAGCAATTCGCAGCGTTGACATGCCTTTTATTTTTAAGGGCGGAACATCTCTTCTGGTTCTGCTTAATGAGCCAAGGCGATTAAGTACGGATATAGATATCATCGTAGATCATGAGACTGATGTGGATAGCTATATTGAGAAGGCCGGCAGAATATTTCCTTTTGTCAGCGTGGAAGAAAATAAGCGAAAAGGTGCCAATGATATAGAAAAGCGTCACTTCAGATTCCACTTTCTCTCACCGAGGACCGGCAAGGAGATTAATATACTGCTGGATGTAGTGTTTGAGGATAATCCTTACCTGAAAGTTACAGAGCATCCGATCAGGAGCAGGCTCCTTGTGAGCGAGGACGGGGATCTCATGGTGAAGCTTCCTGATAAGAACTGTATACTTGGTGATAAGCTTACGGCCTTTGCTCCACATACGACAGGGATTCCATTTGGAGCAGACAAGGAACTTGAGATTATAAAGCAGCTGTTTGATTGCTGGACACTTATACAGGAGATGGATGATTATAAAACGGTTGCGTCTGTATATGATAATGTATCACGAATTGAACTTGGGTATCGCGGACTTGAAAGCACACCGGCAGACTGCCTGAAGGATACCATAGACAGTTGTATCTGCATCATGGGAAGAGGAGGCATCCGGTCAGAGGAGTATACGTATTTTTCATCGGGAATAAGCGCAATCCAGGGGCATATATTTGTCGGAAGAATTAACGGAGAAAATGCGGGCGTATATGCAAGTGAGGTTATGTATCTTGCGGCAAATATACTGACAGGTCAGACTGAATATGAGCGCATTACAAATCCGGATGATTACCGAAATGTGCAGTTGAAACTGAAGGGGATCAGGAAAATCAGCAGCATACGCAATACGAATCCGTTGGCATACGCTTATATGGTTAAGTCTCTTCAGCTTTTGAATGAAAACGGATTATATACGGAAAGCGTACTGTGAAATCAGTATGCTGTTACATACCTTGAAATAGTTGACTATTTCCCACAAACGAGTAGCATTGTCGATATGTTTCCATTAACGCAAAAATGCTTGGATTTGTTTCCACTAACGAGAACGGTTGAGACAAGGGGTAAAAACATCAATCCTATTGTCCCAACACATGTGGAGACGGTGGTCTTGATGTCAAAGGTGTAAACTCAAGTCGGGTTGAAACCATAGAAATGTTATTGGATTAAACGCAATATAGATAATATATTCGGAATCTGAAAGGATGCAAACATGGCAAAAAAGAAAAATGAAATTACAGTTCGTTCAAGTACAGCAGAATATCTGACATTTATCACAGCTTCAGGAGAGAGTGGCGTTGAAGCTATATATGCAGATGAGAATGTTTGGCTTTCTCAAAAAATGATGGCACTTCTTTATGATGTTGAGACAAATACTGTTAATTATCATCTGAAAAAAGCTTTTATAGACGGCGAATTAGATGATAATTCAGTTATTCGAAATTTTCGAATAACTGCCTCTGATGGAAAACAGTATGATACAAAACATTATAATCTCAAGGCAATTATTGCAGTGGGATACAAAGTTGATTCTCAAAAGGCAGTTCAGTTCCGAAAATGGGCTACAGATATTATAGAGGAATATACTGTTAAAGGTTTTGCCATGGATGATGATCGGCTAAAGCATGGTGGCACCATTCTTACACAGCAGTATTTTAATGAATTGCTGGAGAGAGTTCGTGAAATCCGATTATCTGAACGAAGATTTTATCAAAAAATCACAGATATATATGCTACCGCTTTGGACTATGATGCAAAAAGTGAGACAACAAAACAGTTTTTTGCAAATGTTCAAAACAAATTGCATTTTGCTGTAACCGGTAATACGGCTGCCGAGATAATCTATAACCGAGCTGATTCTGAACAAACAAATATGGGACTAACAAGTTGGGAAGGGTCACCAAAGGGAAAGATTCACAAATACGATGTGGTGGTTGCTAAAAACTATCTTTCAGAAGAAGAACTTCTCAATCTATCCAGATTGGTTTCAGGATATCTTGATCTTGCAGAAAGCAGAGCAACACGACATATTCCGATGACAATGAAGGACTGGTCAGAGCGGTTGAACAGTTTGCTTGAATTAATGGATTACGGTATTTTGAAAGATAACGGTAAAGTTACTGCCGAACTTGCGAAACAGAAAGCTGAAACAGAATTTGAAAAGTACAGAATTATTCAGGATCGACTTTATGCTTCTGATTTTGATAAATATCTGATTGAGTTGGAAGAAGGACTGAAATCAGACAAATAATCAGTATAAGATGTAAACCGTGCA
>JAZLHO010000081.1:0-8877 GCA_045616865.1 Lachnospiraceae bacterium
GACAGAAGAATGAATGCGCACGCAACCTGTATGATTCCCATAAGAAGTATCACCACCCAGGTTATACTCTGTGTTGCGGCAAAATCAGTTTTTATCAGCCATGGAAGTCCGATAAGCATATTCAGTATCATTCCAAAAAAAGTCGATGAATATGAATCCGAATCGAGAGTTGCATTCATGAGGAATACTCCGGAATATGTGACTCCTGATACAAGTGCCAGCATGTTTCCAAGCATATTTCCGGCCTGAATTCCGTCAATGAAAAAGAACAGAACTCCAACCATTACTATCACTGCTGCACTGATATCAAGCTTACTTGGCTTCTTCCGAAATACCAGTGCTGAGATAACCATTACCCAGATCGGAACAGTAAACTGAAGTATGATTGCATTTCCTGCTGTCGTCAGCTTGTTGGCTATACAGTATAGTCCCTGAGTAACTGAGATTGCCAGCGCACCGATAAGAACAGTTCTGTTGAATACAATCTTGTGTCCTATGATTTTCAGATACAGAAATACAAACACGAACGCTGCTGCATTTCTTGCCGCATTGATTGCAAGCGGATTCCACGGAATATACTTCAGGAACAAACCTCCCAGTGAGAAGCATACGCCCGAAAGGAACACCAGTATCGGCCCTATATTAATTTTTTTATCTACTGAAGCCATCTCCCGTCTCTTTCATCATGTAATAAAGTAGAATAATTCCAAAAACAGCATCTCAAGATGCTGTTTTGTATGTTTCACTATTAATTATAAACCCGGGTCAGCCTGCACAAAAAGCAACTGCTGCCTCTGCTGCTGTTGTTGCATCAGGTGTATATGCATCAGCACCGATACTCTTGCAGAATTCCTCTGTTACAGGGGCGCCGCCAATCATAATCTTAACACTATCACGTATTCCTGCTTCTTCAGCCTGCTTAACAACATCAGCCATCGTATTCATGGTTGTTGTAAGAAGTGCTGAACAGCAGATTATGTTGCAGTTTTCATTAATTGCTGTCTCTATAAACTTATCAGGTGTAACATCTGTTCCAAGATCGATAACCTCAAGTCCCTTGCCTTCCATCATCATAATAACAAGGTTTTTGCCTATATCATGAAGGTCACCCTCGATAGTTCCGATACAAACTTTGCCTGCTGCCTGTGCTCCTGCATCCTGAAGAAGCGGCTTAAGTAATGCTGCACCCTTACTCATGGCACGTGCTGATATAAGAACTTCCGGAACATAGATTTCGTTGTTCTTGAACTTTTCACCGATTACGCTCATCCCGGCAAGGAGGCCTTCATTAAGAATTGTTTCTGCTGCTACTCCTTCATCTATTGCCTGCTGAACCAAGGCAACAACTTCTTTTGCTTTTCCTGCCTGCAGTCTCTCACTGATCTGGTCTAAAAGTGCCATACTATTCTCCCCTTTTTTATTGTATTTATATTATACTACATTCTGCTGTAAAACTCATCAACAGCAGCATAAAATGCATCAATATTCTTCCAGTCTGACATCGGAGGTATATCGCATCCTGAGCTGATAACAAAATTCGGATAGCGGCAGCATTTTTCCATAACATCCAATGTCGCTTTCCTGATCGACTCCGGAGTTCCGTTTCTGAACTGTCCTGCCGGATCTACATTACCTAAACAGATGGTATCAGCAGACACTTTTTTCATGATTTCTTCCATGTCAACCGCGTTGCCGAAATGATATGCGTCAGCATTGGTTTCAATAATTGAATCCATGGTAACTGCAGCCGTATCTCCGCAGTTATGATAAATGAATGCAAAGCTGTCGTCCTTAACCGCATCGGATATCTGTCTGCAGTACTGTCCTGAAAATTCCTTCGCCAGAGCCGGTGACAGAAGTCCTGCAAGAGGCTCCGCCATAACAATACCGTCAGCTCCCGCAGCCTTGAATGCCTTTATATATTTTACTATAAACTCTGTTGTTTTTTGAAGTATTATATGCATATATTCAGGCTCTGTCATACAGAATACCAGCGAATTGGTTACATCAACCAAACGTCCGGCCAGTGAAAACGGTCCTATACATCCGGCAAAAACCGGTCTGTCCGTAATCATCTGCTTAGCCGTTTTTATCGCATTGATATATACATTGGTGCGTCCTGAACCTATCTCCGGAACGGTCATTGCCTCCGCTACCTCAATGTGCTCATCCTCGTCATCATCAGGATCAAGCAGCGACCCTGTGCAGGTCGGAACCTCATCATCCGCAAAACGTATAGGTGCGCCGAAGCATTCTGCTTCAACGGAAAGATCCATAAGGTTAACCGATGCAAGTGCATCCGGACACTTGTCTGCCACGGCCTTCATTCCTGCTGCCTGAAGATTGCTGTCAGAGATAAGCTCTCTTACGGAAATATTCAGAAGCTGTACTGCCGGAAAGGAAAGTACCGGCATGGCTTTTTTCTTCTTTGATGCAAGTATCTCTGATTTCCAGTTTTGTACACTAAATTCCGTTGTTCTGTCCTCCTGACTGTTTTATTTATATCAATTATACCCTATCAACTTAACGATTAACATTAAAATAGTATGTAGTTCTATTCTGTTAATATGGCACTACAGACAGTGCCGCGTATGTGAAAGAGCCCAGATATACATCATCCATCCAGCAATCCACCGGAATAAAATACCTGCCTGTCAGCCCGCGTTTAAGTCTGACATCAACAAACACCTGTCTGTCCCGCGGCAGTCCGGCTGACACTCTCGTGCTGCCGCTTGTGAGCTCGTCTGTCTCTATCAATGCTTCCGGATGCTCCGATGTCCATGGCAGTCTGAGTGCTGCCCTGACCGAATGCTTTCCGTGTCCTGTAATCTGAACTGCAAATCTGACATACGATCCTTCAATTACCGTCTGGTCTGCAGGCCACACACGTATCCACGCACTGTCCAGACCGAAATCAATGTCTGAAGGAAGAAGCTTCCTTAAAGCTTCATCTCTTTCATTGAGATTTTCTTCCAGAAAACCGATATAAGCATCATCGTAATAAAAAGGTTCTGTCTGATGTTCATTAACCAGCTGATGAATGCCATATTCCTTCAGGATATCAATGCATAAGCGGTAGCCTCTTCCGTGTCCAAGAAGATTTCTGTTATACGGACAGTAATCATCAAATCCTGTCGGGGCAAATCCGTCGCCGCAAAGAAGTATCCTGTCATCACCCTTTTCAACAAGCAGTCCTGCATGATAGAGACTCTGTGCAGGGAAATGCAGGGCTGTGAACCTAAAGCCCTCCCATTCCCACGACGTCCTGTCAGTGAGTATGCTTATATGCACCTTTGAATCGCATAATGCCGGAAGATAATATCCCTCCGGATTTCGACATACCTCCTCGACGGAAGCTGTCGAGATGATCGGACATTCAATGGCATGTGTAAACATGCCTATGGAATTGAGATGATCATCATGATAATGCGTGATCCACAATGCATCCAGAGAATTGATTCTGCCTGACTGCATCTCTGAGATGACATATTCAACAGCAGCCGCGTCACCTGCATCAATCATAAATGCATGCCCTGATTCCGACCTTATGAGATACGATGTTGTATCACCGATCCTGCTCAGCCACTTCGGATGTT
Organism: Lachnospiraceae bacterium; assembly: GCA_045616865.1. GTDB lineage: Bacteria > Bacillota > Clostridia > Lachnospirales > Lachnospiraceae > Darwinimomas. Next base: position 3,597 of record JAZLHO010000081.1, read on the forward strand.
CTGTTATCCTGCACCAGCGTGGTCCTTCTGATATCTCCATCGGAATCTCGAAACCATTTTTAAACTCATCAGGAAAATAATACCTTACCGCACCTGCCGCGACATAATCCATGGTGTATTTTTGCAGTCTGCATTCAAGGAGGTTCAAACATTCTGCCGGATTATATATCAAATCACCATACGCAGGAACCATCAGCTCCGGTCCTTCAGTTCGGATTTTCTCAGCAGCCCTTTTCCATTCAATAAGACCTGCCATGTGCCCATGATATCCCATCATATCAGGCAGTGCTTTCTGAAGACTGTATAATTCTCTGATCCTTCCGTCCGCCATCGCAAATGAACCGCAGAAAAGTACAGTGTTATTCTCTTTTTTATTTTTTACCAGATAGACACAATCGCCTGCCGACTGTGCATTTACCTGTATGCATCTGATTTCAAAATCATACCAGGAAAATGTATATCCGTCATATACTGTTTCATCTATCCTGAGGTCATCAAACGGCAGAAACTGATCCGGAAACTGTTCATATCTATGGTATAGACCGTAATTGGAATTCCATCTTTCATTTGCCGTCTCAAGATATTTCTTTTCCCCGGCTGAAGCGCATATCAAAGTATGTCCGCTGCAAAGCGCTTCATTTTCCGGCTGAAAAAGGCCGCCGCAAAAAAAGCGACGACCTTGTGTCAGATAAATTCTGTCTACTACATTCACTCCTATATTATTCAGTTCAGCCTGAATGCTTCTGCCATCAGAAAGCTCCGGTGCATCAATAAGGACAACACGGTTGTCGTGAACTATAACTCCGCCATTAACACTTCCCTCAATAATATACAGATCTGATGTAATATTTTTCATTGTATTAATCTTGTTATTTGTTGATCATGACTGCCTTACATGTATTCGCCTGATCATCGAGGAACCCTTTAAGAGCTTTCGGTGCTTCATCAAGTGAAAATGTATTGGTGATCATCTTATCTACTTTTACGAATCCGGCATGCATCATGTCAAATACGAACGGGAAATAAAGTGCCGGCATAGCATTGGACCCTCTGATCTGGAGCTTGTTGAGGTGGACTACATTTGAATCAAATGTAACCATCCCCCGCTCTCCGTATCCGATTCCAAGGAAAGCCACGATACCACCCGGTCTGCATATCCTCGTAGCCAGATCTATTGTCTTAGGAGGTGTGGTAACAAGTACTCTGTCTACTCCTCCTTTGGGCCACGGATATTTCTGAAGATCCATTTCATCAGAGAAGATTACTTCATCTGCACCATATTCAAGTGCCAGCTCTGCTTTCTTCTTGCTGCCCGAAAGTTCGACAGCCCAGATCTTTCTTGCGCCTGAAGCCTTCGCCATCTGAAGAGCCATCAGCCCGATAGCTCCGCATCCCATAAGCACTACATCATTGCCAAGCTTAACATCAGCTGTCTTAACCAGATCTGCCGCAACTCCCATCGGCTCTGCGAAGCAGGCTTCTTCATCAGGAATCCCGTCAAACTTGTAGCAGAGACATGCAGGAACGAGAGTTCTCTCTGAAAATCCCATCTCGACATGAGGTCTGTTTACATAGTCAACAAGAGATTCATATGCAAGGTCAGGTCTTCCGTCAAGAACAAAATCCGAGAGCGGATCAGTTACGAACATGGATGTCATAACTACTACCCTGTCTCCAACCTGCAGGTTCTTAACCTTTGATCCTGTCTTTTCTATAACACCGGCAAACTCATGTCCAAACGGTTCCCAGTTCTCTGCCTTGTAATCTGCAAGTATCTTGTCATGTCCGCAGAAGCCGCAGGCATTTACTTTTACAAGGACTTCGTCATCCGGAAGCTCCGGAAGAGTTACATCTCTGAGTTCAAATTCATGATGAGCTTTTAAATATGCAGCCTTCATAATTATCCCTCTCTTATTCTGCTGCAGGATACTCGTTGCAGAGTAGTCTGTAAGGAGCCTCGTCCTCTTCTATAGCAGGGAATCTTCCTACCGGAGGATTGAAGCGATTATCGATATTATCATCGTTGCACTGGCTTACCTCTCCAAGAAGAACAGGTCCTGTTCCCGGCTCTACTGAGAAATCATGATAAAGTCCCTGATAAATATAAATACTCTCACCGGGAGTAAGTCTTACCTGTGTTCCTGCCGGCACAACATATGATCTTCCATCCTGGTAAACCTTAACATCTGATTCGTAGTCAATTTCCTCGTTCGGAAGTCTGTTGTAAACCTTAATAAGGATATTGCCGCCTCCGCGATTGATGATATCCTCTGTCTTATACCAGTGGAAATGGTTGCAGGCATACTGACCTTCCTTAAGATAAAGAAGCTTCTCAGCATATACCTTTGGATATTTCTCAGGCATCTTCTGATTTCCGTTTCTGATTGTGATAAGTGAAAAACCTATCTCATCAAATTTTCCAAGTCCGAAATCTGTGATATCCCATCCGAGCATATTGTCACGAACCTCATCATACTCGTGGCCCTTTGTCTTCCACTCCTCAGGTGAGAAATGACAGAATGGCGGAAGATAGCAATTATATTTTACACACATTGCCTCTAATTCTTTTAAAGCTTTGTTAATCTCTGAACGTTTCATTTTCTACCTCCGGATAAAATCAAGCTTTTGCTTTTGACTGAAGTGTTGCCATAAGAACTGCGAATGCCATGATACATCCACGTACTACATACTGTGCATAGATGTCAACATTGAGTATTGTCATCGCATTGGTTACAACTCCCATGAAAAGAACGCCCATGAGAGTTCCCCACGGTTTACCGATACCACCGTTCATGCTTGTTCCACCAACTACTACTGATGAAATAACATCAACTTCCCAGCCTTTACCGAAGCTGTATGATCCTGATGCAACCTGTGCTGAATGCATGAATGCTGCAAGCACACACATTACCTGAACTGAAGCAAACACGATGATCTTGGTTTTGAAAACCTTGATACCTGAAAGTCTTGCTGCCTCTGTGTTGCCTCCGACTGAATAAACAGCACGTCCTGTTGTGGTATATGTCATCACAAAATGAGCAATCAGGAATATAACAAAAAGAATAATTGCCGGAACCGGAACGACACCGACCTTACCGATACCGATCTGAAGGAACCATGCCGGGAATTCATTGGCAATCGGGAATCCCTCACAAATCATACCTGCAAGTCCGTACATAGCATTCAGGGTTGCAAGTGTAACGATGAATGCCGGCATTCCGAACTTATGCTGAGCAAATGCGTGGATAAATCCCATCACGATTGCTACGATAACCGCAAGCACCATTCCGATAAGGCATGCAACTGTAACTGAGCATCCGATCTGATCCGGAAGATCACGGCAGAAACGTGCTACGATAACACCTGCCAGCGCAACCTGTGATCCGATAGAAAGATCGATCTGACCTGAAATAATAACCATGGTCATACCGAATGCGATAACACCCTTAAGAGCCTGGTTTCTGAAAATATTCATGATGTTATTGACTGTCATGAAATTCTGGCTGGCAATAGTCATGATGATTACCAGCAGTATGAGTAATATCTCAATAATATGGTCTAATACCAGATTTTTAACTTTATTCTTGTTCATCACTGTTCATCCCCCATGCTTAATGCGTAAAGCTGATTTATATTTACATCTTCCGGTTTTACTTCACCGATTAGTTTGCCTTCTTTGAGAATCAGTATTCTGTTGCAGACCTCGAGGAGCTCCTCCAGCTCACTGGATACGAAAATGGTTGAAATACCTTTTCGCGACTGCTCCCACATGATTTCGAATATCTGCTGTTTTGCATTTACGTCGATTCCTCTTGAAGGTTCATCATAAAGCATTATCTCAGGTTCTGTATTCAGCCAGTTGCCTACTACGACCTTCTGCTGGTTACCGCCTGAAAGGCTGCTTACTGCTGCATTCACATCAGGAACCTTGATTTCAAGCTCTTTAATCTGCTTCTCGGAAGCTGCAACTCTCTTCTGCCTGATTTCAAGCCATCCCTTGGAAGTCTTATCCATACTTGCATAGCAGAGATTATCTCTGATTGAATGAATAAGAATAAGTCCTTCATTCTTTCTGTCCTCCGGAGTAAGTCCGAGCCCAAGCTTCTTCATTCTTACCGGATCAGACTTTCTCGGTGCTTTCTTCCCGTTGATTATTATCTCACCTGAATCATATGGATCGGCTCCAAAAATAGATTTAAGAAGTTCAGTTCTTCCTGCTCCGAGCATTCCGGCTATGCCGAGAACCTCTCCCTTGCGAAGCTGGAAGCTGATATTCTGGAACTTGTCCTTGCGGCAGAGGTTTTTAACCTCCATTGCGATTCCTTCCTGTGGCTGAATATCATCAGGTCTTCTTCTGATCTGTGTCTCTCCGAACATCATGCCTACAATATCGGCATTCGTAACATCTGCTGTATTTACCTTTCCGATCAGCTTACCGTCTCGCAAGACAGTGATTGTGTCAGTAATCTGCGGAACCTCATGCAGCTTATGGGAAATATATATAATTATGATATCCTGCTTTTTAAGTTCACGGATAACATTAAACAAACATTCAACTTCATTTGTTGCCAGTGATGATGTCGGTTCATCAAGCATAAGAACCTTCGGATTGTAGCTCATCGCCTTGGTGATCTCTACAACCTGGCACTGCCACATCGCCAGACGTGACACAATTTCATGCGGATTGATATTAACTCCCATCTTTTCAAGAAGTTTTGCAGCATCATCATTAGCCTTCTTCCAGTCAATCAGCGCACCCTTTTTAGGCATACGGCCGAGGAAGATATTTTCCGCAACTGTAAGTGAAGGTACAAGACTCATCTCCTGATATACTGTTGCGAATCCATGTGCATTTGCTTCACCAGTAGAAGCAAAATGCAGTTCTTTATCGTCTAAATAAAACTTACCTGATGTAGGCTGAATCGCTCCTGAAAAACATTTTACCAGAGTCGATTTGCCTGATCCGTTTTTGCCGAGCAAAGCATTTACCTTGCCGCTCTCAAAGTCTGTAGTTACCTGGTCAAGTGCCAGGCATCCCGGATATTGCTTTGATATCTTATCTGTGCGTAGTACACTCATATGCTCTATCCCTTCCTCTGATATCTATACAGATAAGGAGAATCTCCTTATGGAGATTCTCCCGAAAGTATTGATTTAATTACTGAATAGCCTCAAAGCCGTTGTCAACTCTCCACTGATTTACAGCATCCTTGTCACGTGATGTAAGAAGGATACCATCAAGGAACTGGCACTTGCCCTGTGTATCAGAAACATCTTCTCC
>JAZLHO010000082.1:0-21722 GCA_045616865.1 Lachnospiraceae bacterium
TGATAGCCGAAACCCTTATGGCCGTCAAGAACATATGTTAGGTGAAATCTCAGGCGTCGCAAAAATCTACATAGTTACAGGGTTCACTGACATGCGTAAGAGTATAGACGGATTGATGGCTATCGTTCAGTACAGCTATCAGCTTGATCCGTACAGCAATTCGCTCTTTCTCTTCTGCGGACGCAGGTCTGACCGTATAAAAGCACTACATTTCGATAAGGATGGGTTCGTTCTTTATTACAAACGCCTGGACTGCGGCGGACGATTCCAGTGGCCACGCAGCTCATCGGAGATGAGGTCCATAACACGCCAGGAATTCCGATGGTTGATGGAAGGTTTATCACTCGATCAACCAAAAGCATTAAAGCCGGTAACGACTGTCCGTAAAGACCTGTAGTTTTTGTGCAAAACATAGAAAATATAAAACTTTTTCCAGGGCCGGAATCCTCGTGTATGAGCAGTTATCCAGACATTTCCCATTATGGAAAAGCTTTATCCACAAATACAGCGGTGCCCGGCATATATCCATATCCGGCAAAGGTTCAGCCTCAGGAATTGTTGATAAATGCTCTGAAAATGCCGATATACATGATACAAATGGTTCTGTATCCACCGTCATTCTGACCAACAGCCCGGTATGGCTGATTCGCGTTTTCCCTTTGATTCTGCTACAATTATAGCAGCTAAGGAAAGGACGCACACGGTCGTGGCTGATATCAATGAAGAGCTTGTAAATATGCTCAAAGAGACAAATGAATATCTCAAGGCTGAGAATGGAAAGCTCTTGAATCAGATATCGGAGCTGAACCAGAACATAGCCAATCTTCAGGAGACCATCGACTATCTCAAACGCAAGATGTACGGAACATCCAGCGAGAAATCATCAAAGGATGTCCCCGGACAGATGGAGATGTTCAACGAGACTGAAGCTACGGCTGATGAATCCGTGCCGGAACCGACTGCCGAAGAAGCAGTAGCCGGTTATGTGAGGAATAAATCCAGAAATAAAGCATCCCGTGAGGACATCGTATCCAGGCTGCCTATAGAGAGAATCGATTGTGACCTGTCCGAGGAAGAACGCATCTGTGAATTATGCGCCACACCTCTTGAGTATGCAGGCGAAAAGTTCATCCGCGAAGAGCTGCAGATCATACCTGCACAGGTAAAACGGATACACTACTATGCCAAGACCTACTACTGTCCTAAATGTAAACAAGAGGACGGAGTGTTCGAATCGATAACAGCCGAATCACCGTCACCGCTCCTAAAGCATTCCCTGGCTTCTCCGTCGACGGTAGCGTATATCATGACGCAGGTATTCGCATATGCGATGCCGTATTACCGGATGGAAGCAGCGTGGCTGCAGGAAGGTGTGAAGCTTCCAAGAGCCAGGATGGCCTACTGGGTCATCTACTGCGCTAAGAACTACCTGCGGAAGGTATACGACAGGCTCCATGAGCATCTCATAGAAAGAGAGGTGCTGCATGGCGATGAGGTTCCCTGCCAGGTGCTGAAGGAAGATGGCAGGCCCGCAAAAGCCAAGTCATACATGTGGATCTACCTCACGGGAGATGACGGCAGACCGGGAATCGTCCTTTACAGCTACAAGCCGGGTCGTAAAGGCGAATACGCAAAGGAATTCCTGAAAGGCTTCAGCGGATTCTTCCACTGCGACGGCTACCAGGGTTACAATTCCTTAGAGGATGTGACCCGCGTCGGATGCATCGCCCATCTGCGGCGCAAGTTCTTCGATGCGATACCTGTAAATAAGTCGGAAGGTGCTCACAACCTGCCGGCTGAAGTTGGAGTACGATACCTTAATCAGCTCTTCGATGTTGAAAAAAAGCTGAAGGATTATAATCCAACTACAAAGAAAGAAAAGCGTTTGAAGCTGGAAGCTCCAATACTCAATAACTTCTGGGACTGGGTGGACAGTCTAAATCCCGTACCCGGAAGCAAGCTTGACAAAGCCGTGATCTATGCCAGAAACCAGAGGAAGAACATAGAGAATGTCTTCCTTGACGGAAGGCTTGAGCTTACCAATTCAGCTGCTGAACGGAAGGCAAAAAGCTACGTCATAGGCCGCAAGAACTTCCTGTTCCACGACACAGTCGATGGAGCCGAAGCAAGTGCCATCTGCTACAGCCTTGTTGAGACTGCAAAAGCAAACAACCTGGACATCTTCAAGTATCTGAAGACTCTTCTGCTCTACATGCCGGACTACATCAATGAGCCCGAAGGCATTGAAGAGCTGATGCCATGGTCTGATTTCATACAGGCAGCATGTCCGGGACCACATATGAACAATCCGGAGATCCGTTTAAAAAGTTAGAGCGAAATGCTCCAATTTTAATTTTAACAAATGAACTGATCTCCAAGTTACAATACACGTGCGGTTATAGACCGCTTACAGATAACCTTACGAACATTTGCTGAAAACTTGAATATCGGTGAGATTGCATCCCAGTCTCTGTACCAGCGCGTCATTGCATTTGGATATTTCTCCTGCCATCTTTCAGTGACTATATCTAAGTTCTCACGTGCCTTTTCTTCGGAAACTGCATGATATATCGTCTTTAAATCCTTTGCAAAGGCTTTTCGATCTTTATCCGGTACATACTTGAGAGTATTGCGAACCTGATGAACTATGCAGCGCTGATATTCCGTCTTTGGGAACGCTGTCTGTATGGCTTCCTTGATTCCTGAGAGTCCATCTGCACAGATAACCAGGATATCCTCGACTCCACGATTCTTAAGTTCATTAAGAACGCTAAGCCAGTATTTTGAGCTTTCATTTTCCCCAATCTGGATGTTGAGGACGTCCTTATGTCCATCTACAGTGATTCCGAGAATGACATATGCTGCAAGCTTTCTGATTATTCCGTCTTCACGAACAGAATAGTGGATATCATCGATGTAGATGATTGGATAGATGCTGTCTAGCGGTCTATTCTGCCATTCCTCTATTTGCGGGAGTATCTTATCTGTTACGTCTGATATGAATCCTTCTGATGCTTCGAAGCCATAGATATCCATGAGAGTATCAGATATTTGTCTGGTGGTCATTCCTTTGGCATACATGGATATGATCTTGCTGTCGATGTCAGAAATGTCTTTCTGATACTTCTTAACGACCTGTGGTTCAAATGTCGCTTTACGGTCCTGTGGAACATCAATCTCCATTGATCCATAACTGGAATTGACCTTCTTGGTCTTATAACCATTTCGGTAATCATCACTGTCTGAACGTTCGGATTTCTGATAGCCTAGATGATCATCCATTTCTGCTTCCAGCATTTCCTTGATGGTGCCTCCGAGAAGATCCTTGAGAGCATCCTGAATGTCCGCAGCAGTCTCAATATCGTACTCATTGAGAAGCTGACGGATAATCTCTCTTTTTCCTTCTGTCATTACTACTTTGTGAACCGGTTTCTTTTCTCTTGCCATAATAATAGGCCTCCTATGATTTATTTTATCATAGGAGACCTTGCTCACATATCTTATATGCTATTTACAGAAAAAATTTCATACTCTCGGATTATCTTGTTAGCGCCCGGCGAGATCAACCGTATCCGGCTCAACTAAATCAACCAATTTCAGCTCAAAGCTGTAACCAATAAAACGCATAAAGTCATTACATTTCGATTCAAATCCTTTAAACTGGAAGTAGACCAATACCCCAGGAAAAGGAGGATTATGAATGACTTAAAATGTAATGACTCTGCTACCGATATGATAGCACAAGCTTTCGAGGAAATGAAGAAGATTCATGGCGATGACTTCTCCATCGATCAGGTAAACCTTGCCGAGCTTGAACGGATGACTGGAATAACCAGGCAAAGGCTTCGTACACTCAAGGAACATGACTTTAAAGATGTTCCTCATGGACTTACAGGCAATTCCACCGGCTCATCCGTCATGGATGGTTATACCGGTATCGTCGATAATCTATTACAGATGGGAGTAACCAATTCCACAGTCGTAATGGAACGCCTGGTAGAACAGGGATTCCCGGGAAGTATAAGCACTGTAAAGAGATACATCTTCAAGCACAAATATCTTGTTCCTGCAAAACGCCAGCTTATAGCTCCTCAGGGAAGTCGCGGTACACGCTACCATACGACTCCAGGTGAATCCTTCCAGATGGATTGGGGATTCGTAAAGGTCATCACACCCGAAGGCGAAGAGTTCTCAGTTGAAAGGCTTAAATGCCTTCCATCATTGGCCACCATCCGTGCACATAAGAATCTCGCATTCATCGGGCCTGCCGGAACCGGCAAAACGCATCTTGCTCAGGCTTATGGCTATGAATGCTGCCAGCAGGGGCTGAGTGCTTATTTTATCAAGATGACCGAGCTTCGTGATAAGTTCACTGCTGCAAGGCGTGCCGGGAACGAAGCCAACATCATCAAGAACCTGGTAAGGCTATCCTGTCTCATCATCGATGAAGTAGGAAGATGTGAATTCGATAAGGAGAACACCCGCCTCTTCTTCGACCTCATGGACAGAAGGTACTGCAAGGATGGAAACTACAATGTAATCTTTACGAGCAACAAGATGCCATCCTTATGGAAATCAGATTTCAACGAAGATGATACTCTCCTGTGTGCCCTTGACAGGATCTTTGATGACGCATTGGTCTTCACCATTAAAGGAGAGAGCTATCGTGGCAAACGCACCGAGAGAATACTCCTTCAGATTGGAAAGGCCAAATCGGAATCTTCGGAAGAACCTGTTTTAACTAAGAAAAACAACTAACTATTTATGCTCCCGGGGTATTGGTTGCCTTGAGCTCAAATTGGTTGATTCCGCTGGGCTCTTTATGGTTGATATCACTGGGCCCTAATAATCTGATAAAAATAAGAAGACGATGGATGATTATGCTCAAAAATATATACTTATCATTGTGGCGGAGATGAGATTGTATTTAATGATGTCAGAGATGTTTTGTTAAGAAACGGGGCGATAGGATGATATTAAAAGATGGAATGATATATCTGACAAGAGAAAAGTCGAAAGGATAATGGCAGGTGGTTTAGGATATATTAAAGGTATCGTTTCACTGTTTCACTGTTATCAAGTGCACTTTCAAGAATCCTACTGAGGATTGAAGTATAACCCTTGCCAAGGGACCTTGCTTTTGCAAGGGCTTTTGGAGATAGTCTTAATGTGACTGTTTGTTTCTGACGATTTAGTCTATGCTGTTCAGAGATTTTTTTAAATTGCTGAAGTTCTTCATCTGAAAACTCAGGGTATTCAGCGTCAGCGGGGAAACTCATTGTTGCAGCATGTGAGAGCATTGCAAGCTGTTTGGATGTAGGCTTTTTTGTTATATCAATAGTTTTCTTCATTGCTGTAATACGCCTCCTTTTCACGTTTAGTTGCTAATCTGGCAGATATGATACGGATTGCAGAGCCGCGATTTGTATATACAACCATAACAACGATGGCGACACCATTAATCTGTCCGATTGTAATGTAACGATCTTCTTCATCGGAATGCTTTTCATCATATTTTTCGATTCTGTTAGCATCACCGAAAACCAATGCGGCGGTACTAAAGTCTATTCCATGTTTTTCAATGTTGGCTTTTTCTTTTTCATCATCCCATTCAAAAAGCATATATTCCTCCGCTCTTCATCATAAGTGTAACGAAATGTGTTACAAAAAGCAATACTTTCGTATAGCTTTTTACAGTTGTTGCCATTTCTTCCTCCATTTATGTACAAAAAAAGCCATCCGATTTCAAAGCGAAATCAGATAGCCTCTCCTTAGCTTAGGTAGTATTATATAACATTTTTACATATAATGGAATATAATAACATAAAGTAGACTTGGTTGGACTTGGTTTATTTATACCTCCTGTAATAATAGTTTGAATCGCGCAATTCTGCGCGATTCTAACGAAATGCAATACAGGGTATTATCTCAGCGCAAAGTCATATTAAAATAAAAAAGGAGACAAGTTTAGTGGCTGATACTGTATTAGAAGAAATAATCAAAACTGTATTTGGTGCCAACTGGCTTGTTCCGGCTGTGATTATCATCATCACGGTTGTCCTGATTCGATTTGTCTGTAAAAGGAATCTGCCACAATATATTAAGGCATGTCGCACAGTAGTAGTGTGTTCAATTTCATTATTTCTTTTATCATTCTGCTTTCCTTGGACAAATCACCCTAAACTCTTGCCGATGGTTGACAAGATTCAATGGGGATTAGTTATTGTAGCGGTAATAGCTATCGTAACACTTCTGCTCATTTATAGAAAGATTGATAATCAACTAAGGATTGTAATAAAAAATACCGAATCAGATGGTAATAGGATTGCCGCCTGGAAAGAGTTGCAGACAATAAAGGTTTCATATCTTGCTCCGTGGCAGAAGCAGGTATATGACAAGCGCAGGCTTTATTTGCGTGTTTTTCTTGGAAATACATGTGGGGCAGAAGCTGAGTTAGAACAATATAAAGATGATAAGCCTTTCTACCATTTTATGAAGGCTATCATTCTGAACTTTAAAGGTAACCACAAAGCTGAATATGATGAAATAAAGCTTGCTGAGGATTCAAGCAATGGTGATACTGATCCATTGCTACACTTTCAAATCATAGCAAATCGTGGTGTGGATTATGTGATTACCGGTGAATTTGCATTAGCAGATGATTGTTATAAGAAAGCAATTGCGTTTGCTAAGGCAGTAGACCTCAAGGATTCAGATTTGTGGTTGAATATCTACTATAACTATGTATTTAACCTTACGAGATTGAAGCCAGATATAACGTTACAAAAGTGTCTTGACGTTTTAGAAGATGTAAAACAGAACATAGATATAGAAAATCCAAAGCAGTATATAGGTCTTAGCAATATCATAATAGAGCTTATGCGCCAGAAGAATGCTAAAAGAGCAGAGATTGATGATGCCATTAATTCAGATTTTGATTATCTTGTTAATTTGGATTTATCAGATACAGAGAAATGCATTTTCGAGGCGACATCCGCTCGTATGGTTTGCACTGGCCGTCTAACACCAGAAGCAGTTGTTGAGAGACTGTCGAAGGATATTGATTTGTTTATGAATCTTCCTATGCCTGAGAGATATAGATGCTTTAAAGAAATCGATTATATGTTTAAGGACCTGAGAGGAAAGGTAGTCGAGCGGAATGAGAAGATAAAGGAGACTGCTCATTGGTATATTGTTAATCAGGGCATTCATGATATTGATGAGTATAGAGCAAGCTTACCGTCAGAAGCTGTTTATGAAATCTGTTACTGTCTTAAAGAACGAGCTGGTCTGCTGAAATATAAACCTGATCAATATGAATGGAAAGAGTTCCTGAAAAATATGCAAAGCGCACAGCTGCTTTATAAAGAGAATGATTTATTAGCGGATGCGGTCTTGAGTTATTTGGATATTATGGATGAAGCTACATCAGAGTTAAATATAGATGCTGAGTTTAGGCCTGTACATATGGATGTGATGCAGAACTCTTTGCAAGAAATTAAGAAGGTACTGCCACAGCTTGCGGAGCATCCAATTCTTTACGAGGTTTATTTAAGGTTATCTATATATTGCTTTGCAATGGATGATGTGGCTAGGAGCAAGGAATATTATAAAAAGTATCGGACGCTTGGTGAATTTTCAATAAATCATTTCGCACCATGGTTGAGAGGCAAATATTCAATAATCAGTCTTGTTATGCTTGTTATTGGCTATATCGAAACTGTGGACAAGATTGCTGATAAGGACTTAAGCACTGAGATACCACAAATTCAGGAGTGGTTTAAAGGATTTCACGGTAGAAATGGTTTCTATGAAGCGCTTGTCTTTGGCAGAGTATTAGGTGGAGATGTGATACCTATGCATCTTGAATCCGTCCAAGGCAGAGAGTTAAATGGTGGGCTTGTCGATATGAGTAATACACAGAAAGCTTGGCTTGTAATTCCAGCGTTATCTGCGAAAATAAAATGCAATGGTAATGTGGAAGGGAATATTGCAGGAGCAGAAGGATTGCTTTCTGATTGCGCCGTTAATACTGTCAGGTTCTTTGATGTTAATAAAATGATGCCTGAGATGAGAAGTGCGATTGAACGCATTACGGATATGATTAAAGCGGAAATGCCAGACTATCTGATAAGCAGCGAAGAACTAAATGCCTTGGCATTCGACAGCTGGTTAAATGTTACCAATGAATATGATGAAGAATTAGCAGATAGTGTGAGCTAAAGCGTGCATTAAGATATTCAAGAAGCTATGGATATATACGTGGAGGATCGAAACGATGAAGAAAGATGAAATGAGCGCTGCAGAGAAAAAACGCATAGAGGCACTGGACAAGAAGATAGAAAAACTTAAATCAAAAGTAGATAAGAAGCACCAAGAGTTTGCGGCACTGAATGATGAACTGCTGAAATTAATCTATGAAAGACACCCGGAACGTAAAACCGAATACATAAAAAAGACGCTGTACGATGCGTATTGTAAAAGCAACAAGTCTCTGGACGAAGTACTGGGTTTCATTCAGAGTCCGTATCCGGAAGAAGAACTATTGAATAGGCATTACTACGATTGACCTTGTTTAGTCGTAAAATTTCTGGAAGTTAACAAAAAAAACGGGTTGCTTTTATGTGAATTAACAGTTATAATCATATGGAATAAAACATACAAAAATGTATATTTGTGGAGAATGTTATGAAAGTAATTTTAATATCAATTGATACATATGGAATGAAAAATATTGAAAAGAAATTATCATTTCATTTCAACAATAGTACTATTAGTAGATCATATAACAATAAAACCTCAACAGTTAAAGCTATATATGGACAAAATGGCGCAGGTAAGTCGGCAATTATTGGGTCTGTTGATTTATATAAAAAACTTATTTTTCATTATTCATATTTGACAAATACTATAGAAAGCCGGATATTAACGAGTCTCATTAACAAAAAACTTTGTGAATATTATATAAAAGTTATATTTGCAATATATGGAGATGATGGTTTGTATAGCGATACATTTGCTCATACATTACATTTAAAAATCAAGCAGGGAATGCCTTGTGTGGATTTGGAGCAAATTGAAAGGTTGCGTGGAAAAACAATAGACTCAAACTGGGAAAATATACTGACGATAAAAAATGGTTCTGTAGAGAGCTATTTAAAAAATACAAATTTCGAAGAGAATAAGCTTGATCTATATTTGGAAAGGACATTGAATGTCTTGGGAGGCATGTCTTCAGCAATATCTATTTTTAAAAATCCAACATATCTATCACAGATACTACACTTGATTCCTAAGGACGATGAAAATCTTTTATTAGACAAGTACTCTCCAGTGATCAATGCAATTCTAAGTATAGAGGTATTTGGAGAAATGCTTGAAGTATCAATGCAGAAAGTAGACAATCATAATCCACTTGATAATAGAGAGATTTTAAAGATCACAAGACTGCTAGGCAAAAAGACCACCCCTGCCAAGGACGCTTTTTTTGAAAACCTGCTTATAAATGAAGATATAGTTAAGAAGAATAGCCTCCAGCAGTATATTAAAGAAGTTGAAAAACTCAATTTATTTATCCAGGTGTTTAAACCTGAATTGCAAAATATAGCTGTCAAACATAAAATTGATGGCCAGGTTTATCATGTTTCAAAAGAGTTTTGTTATGATGAATATTCGGTTTCTGAAGAATACGAATCAGCAGGCATTAAAAAATTGATTGAATTATTTTCCTTTTTAAGGATGTCGATGAATGGAAAGATTGTGTTTATTGATGAAATAGATGTTAATATTAATGAAGTAGTTTTTAATAAATTATTAGAATTTTTAATTAATAATATAAGGGGACAATTGGTATTTACAACTCATAACGTTAGTAGTATGAAGGTAGTAAAAAAAGGGAAGAATGGAATAGATTTTTTGACAAATGATAATATAAAGATATCTTGGAAATCCAATGGCAATTATAGCCCTAATTCCCAGTATGAGAACGGAATGGTACCGGGTATTCCGTTCAATATTGATGAGTTTGACTTTTATAAATGCCTAGGAGGTGAATAATTAATGCTTGCACAATTTGTGGTTGAATCACAAAGTAGTAAATACGATTCAGATTATAAATATATAAAAGCGTTTTTGAATCAATACTATAATATTCGTACATCTGTAAAACTTAACCCTATCCATTTGCATGGAAAAACAAACTATAATAAAAAAGAAAAAGAAATAAATAAAATGATAAAACGTTATCATAAATCACAAAATACAGATCAAGAAAGTGTTGTATTTTTTTGCCTTGACGTTGATAATCCGGACTTAAACGATAATGAAAAACTGAATAAAGAAATAGAGAATTATTGCAAGGGGAAAAACTATGAGCTGATTTGGTTTTACAGAGATGTTGAAGAAGTGTTCTGGGGAAAAAGATGTAAAAAAGAAGAAAAAATAGATAAAGCGAATCAGTTTTTAATTAAAAACGTAATCCTGTCCTATGATATATCAAAATTGGAGAATAACAATGTTAAAAAAGGGATATCAACTAGTAATTTGAAAATAGTCGTTGATAAATATTTTCACACTATAGCCAAATAGTTATGTATAAAATATCAATATTACTTGTAGTAACTGTACTGACCGGGTGCGTTTTCCTGCTTGCAGGATGCAGAGCGAGAATAAGCAAAGAAGTTTTAGCTTCTGTTGAATCATTGTATGGATATCAGTTGAATTATGCGAACGGAACGGCCACATTGAATCTTATTCCGGAGGTTATGGTTAAGGACCTGTATGATAATTTTGATGAACTGACGACAGCAAAAACTGAGCACCTTCCACTGCAGATTCGCGAATATGCAGTAACCGATACAGTGTATTTCGACTATGATACTGATTGTTCAATCGTCTGGGATAAGAAGACGGGAGATGTGCATATCGAGCACACAGATATCGTCGAAAGAGATGAATTTATGCAGAAGCAGCACAAATGATTTTATAAAAACTTTATTTTATCTGTGACTAAATCACGGAAATAAAAACTGAATAATCATATACTGTGAATCAGAAAGAACGCAGGGGAGGTTATATCCCCGGTAATAGCTGAAACAGATAAGAATGAAGAAAGGAGACACAGTATATGAGAAGTATTACTACATTGGATATTCAGTATGCGCACAGGTTTTATGGATTCAAGGGCGAAGCACAGTATCTTCACGGACATACAGGAGTCATGACGATCGAAGTTGAAGACAGTGTGAATATGGGAGTGAACATGGTTTTCCCGTGTAACGAGATAAAAAAGACGGCATGGGAGGTTCTCAAGAATTTTGATCATGCTCTTATCCTTCGTGAAGATGACCCGCTGCTTCCGGCTATTCTGAAGGTCTACGAGGATCAGGGAATCAGGGACGGAGCACCGCAGAACACCATGAAGGGAGCCGCATTTAAGACTGATCTTGCAACCGCATATCCTGACTGCAGGCTTGTGGTCACAAAAGAAACTATGACTGTGGAGGGCATGATCAAGATGACCTATGATCTGTTGAAGGATAAGTTAAATATCGTGAAGATTACATTTACCAGCGGAGTGAATGTAGCCTCCTGCAAGTTCAAGCCGAAGGGAACGATGGATAGATGTCCGCTTTGCGGAATTGCCCTTAATGCAGAAGGCACATGTCAGAAATGCGGTTATCGCAGGAGCTGAGGACAACACCGGGTTCCCGGATTATTCAGTGAGAACCCGTAGATAGTCCTTACCATCACCTCATCAGCACCTGAAGAGCGACCTTACCGTCATCACGGACAGCCTCTGCGTGCAGGATATCATTTTCATAAGATTTAGAGAAAGTCAGTGTTTCGCCTTCGAAGCACTGATTTTTAAAATGAACCTCCACGATCGGATAGTTCATAGTCTTCCACTGTTCTACTGAGAAAAGACCGGCGAATGCATGGACATAAGCAGCGTTGTTCATATGCCCGCCGACATCGATATCAGTGGATCTTATGGTATATTTACCGAATTCCTCACCGGTAAATCTCGGACGGATGCGGGAGAAATCTTCTGTCAGAGCCGTATCATCTGTTAATTCAAGCCCATCAGGATACACCTCCTCAACCTTATGAAGTCCGCCTGTTTTCGTATCGTATACAGCCCAGAGGGTTTTTCCGGCTATCAGCACTTCATCACCGCTGGTGATGGTGTAATCTCTGAAGCATTTGAGTCCGTCGGGCTTTTCCGGCCAGGTTGTGAGTGTGACCACATCGCTCATGAACGGGCGGCGGTAGAATCTGACTATGGTCTTTGCCGTAAGCCAGAACAGGTTTCTGGCTGCCATTCCCTTAAAACCGACTCCGAGTGCATCAGCAGACTCGGTAGCCAGATCCTGCAATACTGAAAATGTGTCCGGAACCGACAGATATCCTGAATAATCGCATATTGATGGAGTGATAAGAAAATCCTTTTTGAAAATGCTGTTTATCATTTGCATGCCTCCCCGCATGATACCGTTAGACTGCTTCCTGATGTATTATACCATACAGGCGACGAGCCAAGCGGAAATTTATTTACATTTGGCGACCGCGGATGATAGCGATCCGGAGGATCGATATACCATACGGCGACGAGCCAGGCGGCAATTTATTTCCATGCTCACAGCATATATTCTGTGATACAATATAAGCATGTATTCAGAATATATCAGCAAATTACCATTTTGGTCAAAACTAAACAGTGAAGAGCAGATTTTTCTCGCAGAGCATACCTTTGAGAAGGATTTCGACAGGAACACCATCATCACAGATGATGATTATTTTTGTCTGGCTATCATGGAGGGAAATGTGCAGGTGTGCACTATAGGTGATGACGGGCGCGAGATATTCCTGACTGAATTCGGAAAAGGAACGTGCGGCGTCATCAATACCTCTATCCTGCTCAAGCAATTTGAGAGTAATACTATCTCAGTTGCCAGAACCTTCAGCGAGCTTTTGCTGATCGACTCACGTTCCTTCCATCATTTAATTGATACTAATATTTATGTGCGCTGTTTCTGGTATGAAACCGTAGCGCAGAATCTTCAGGATTCACTTGCTTCAATACGCCATGCCATGCTGGTCAGTGTGGACCGCAGACTGGCTGCTTATCTGATCAAAATCATAGATCAGTCCGGTGAAATGGTCGTACACTCTACGCAGGAGCAGATCGCCCGTCAGATTAATTCTGTGCGTGAGGTCGTGGCCCGGATGCTTGCCAGATTTGAGAAGAATGGAATCCTATCAACTGACCGCAACCGTATCACCATCCTTAACCCGGAACTGCTTCGGGAGATTGCTCAGAGATAAATCTTCCCATCTCCGGTTTTTCTTTCTTTATAGTCAGGTATGCTATGAGCGCTATGCTGACTATCATCACCAGTATCATCAGAAGTGCTGATCCGGTCACGAGCATGTATACGCCGTCATACTGCGATACCTGTCTTATGACGATGCCTGTGAATGCCCATATACCTACTGCTGAGAAAGTCCAGTTTTTGGTCAGCAGGGTTATCATAGTCAGTAAAGCTCCTGAGACTATTATGGCAATCATGGCAAATGCTTCGCCTCCGGCGTTTATCAGATTCATGCCATCGGCTGCTAACTGTACAAATATACTTGCTATGGAAGCTACCAGTATCCATGCTGTATATACTCCGAAGGCCAGTGACAGAAGCAGGTCGTATCTCACCAGTACCATAAGTATTATGAGATTTGCCAGCAGTACAAATATGATCAGTGTTGATCCTGCTATCAGACCGAAATGCCAGCTGAATATCCATCCTATATTGAGTACGCAGCTTACTGCGAACAGTCCTCCGATATTATATGTTATTACTTTTCTGTCCTCACGGCTCGTTATGAGCTGTCTTATGAGGACGAATCCTAAAAATGCGTATATAACTCCCCATATTGCAAAAGTTATACCTGCAGGTGTAAAAAATGATGCGTAACGGTCTGATACCTGCCCTGAGGTATTACCTCCAAGCGGCAAAGCATTGGCAAGTATATTGACTGTCACCATCGCGATAAATGCGAACAGATTGATCCAGTTATAAAGATGAGTCGTCTTAAGAGCTTCTGTTATTTTCTTCATAGCTGCCACCTCTCCGTCGTTATGTTATCCGGTTATCAACAGCATTTACCCGCGTCCGCGACCCAAAGTCCGTGGATATTGCAGTATGCAAATACCTCGAGTAATTTCTCTCCTTCACAGAGTGCGAAACAGGCCTTTGGAGCTTCTCCTGCCTTCAGTTCACGTCGCTGGTTTCCGCTGTCGGTGCGGATTGAGATCCACTGAATATAGTGCTCTGCTGTCATAGGATGTTCAGTCTCTCCGACTGTCACATGAACGATGTTATCTTTAACCGTGAAAACCGGCACGTGCTTTTCTGCTGCACCGTCTGTTGCGCCTGCCTTCAGGGCTTCCATGTTCTGACCGCAGCATACAACCGGTACACCGCTGTCTTCAACGATAGCTACGATATTGCCACATACATTACATCTTAAAAATCTCTGTGTCATAAAATCACCCTCTTTCTTTTGTTAGTTTTTAATTGTTTGTCTATGTGAGCCGGAACCCCTTGGGTTAGGAGGAATATCATGAAGTTTATTGTGAGGTTCCGACCGGCCTTTTCTATGTAAACGGATATTCTTCCGATGGTCATACTATACATCAGCTGCGGCAGTAGAATCTGTGATTTAGTCACAGAAAAAATAAACAATTTATAAAATTTATATCGGGAATTGTGTTATAATTAATGGGTCTTCTTATGTAATGTAAAATGCTGCCGACAGGCAGGGATACATAATTTACACAAAGAAGACGGATAAAGCATGTTATAACGGAGCAGAAAAATGCCCGATACTCGGAGGAAACAGATATGAAGGGAATAGTACTTGCAGGAGGCAGCGGAACCAGACTTTATCCGCTGACCAAGGTCACATCAAAGCAGCTTCTTCCGGTTTTTGATAAACCGATGATTTATTATCCGCTGTCAGTATTGATGCTTGCGGGTATCAAGGACATACTTATCATTTCCACACCTGATGATACGCCGCGCTTTGAGGCGCTCCTCGGAGACGGGCATCAGTTCGGAATCAATCTTTCATACAAGGTTCAGCCGAGCCCGGACGGACTGGCTCAGGCATTCATACTTGGTGAGGAGTTTATAGACGGTGATGCATGTGCGATGATTCTGGGGGACAATATCTTCCACGGACACGGACTTACAAAGCTGGTTCGATCTGCAGCACAGAAGCAGACAGGCGCTACGGTATTCGGATACTATGTGGATGATCCGGAGCGCTTCGGTATAGTTGAGTTTGATCAGAACGGTAAGGCGGTATCCATCGAGGAGAAGCCTGCCAGACCGAAGTCAAACTACTGTGTGACAGGACTTTATTTCTACGATAATCATGTATGTGAATACGCAAAGTCGCTTAAGCCGTCACCGCGCGGCGAGCTTGAGATAACGGATCTTAACCGTATATATCTTGAGAGGGGCGAACTTGATGTGACACTTCTTACACGGGGATTTACCTGGCTTGATACCGGTACTCACGAGAGTCTGATGGATGCGTCAAACTTCGTATATACAGTTGAGTATCATCAGCACCGCAAGATCGCATGTCTTGAGGAGGTCGCTTATTCCAACGGCTGGATCGGTGAAAGCGAGATGCTGGAGGCATATGAGAAGATGAAGAAGAATGAGTACGGACAGTATCTCAAGGATGTAGTGGACGGAAAGTATCAGGATCAGAGAGAAAAATGATTCCACCAGCCAGGCAGCTCATGCAGGCGGACGGAATAATCGAATAAGACGGGAGACACATTATGAAGATAATAGTAACAGGCGGCGCGGGATTTATAGGAGGCAACTTCGTACTCTATGCGGTTAATCAGTATCCGCAGGATAAGATCATCAACCTTGACGCACTTACCTACGCAGGCAATCTGGAGACACTCAAATCAGTTGAGGATAAACCGAATTATAAATTTGTGAAGGGCGATATAGCGGATCGCGATTTCATTTTCAACCTGTTTGAAGAAGAGAAGCCGGATGTGGTGATCAACTTCGCAGCAGAGTCACATGTGGACCGTTCTATCACGGACCCGGAGATATTTGTCAGGACCAATGTAGTCGGAACCACAACTTTGCTTGATGCCTGCAAGACCTTCGGTATCGGCCGTTATCATCAGGTTTCCACCGACGAGGTTTACGGCGACCTGCCGCTCGACAGGCCTGACCTGCTCTTTACTGAGACCACACCGCTTCATACTTCATCACCGTATTCAAGTGCGAAGGCATCGGCGGATTTGTTCGTTCAGGCATATCACCGTACTTACGGACTTCCTGTAAGCATATCAAGATGTTCCAATAACTACGGCCCGTATCACTTCCCGGAGAAGTTGATTCCGCTTGTAATATCCAGAGCGCTGAATGATGAGGAGATTCCGGTTTACGGTAAGGGGGAAAATGTGCGCGACTGGCTGTATGTCACCGACCACTGCAAGGCTATCGACCTTATAGTCCGCAAGGGACGCGAGGGTGAAGTGTATAACATCGGAGGACATAATGAGAAATCAAATCTCGATGTAGTCAGGACTATTCTCAGGACTCTCGGAAAGCCGGAGAGGCTTATCAAGTATGTGACAGACAGACCGGGACATGACCTCAGATATGCTATGGACCCGACCAAGATATGTACCGAGCTTGGATGGCAGCCCGAGCATACCTTTGAAACAGGAATCAAAGATACCATAGACTGGTATCTTAACAATAAGGAGTGGTGGCAGAACATCATTTCAGGAGAATATCAGAATTATTTTGCGAAGCAGTACAAGATGTGAGGCTTACTTCGCCTGACCGGGCGGGAGAGCAGGATGTGAGGCTTAGAGATATGAAAATATTTATTACAGGTGCACGCGGACAGCTGGGCACTGACCTGCTGAAAGAGTGTGCAGACAGAGGTATAGAGACTATCGGAGTTGATATTCAGGAGATGGATATCACTGATAAGAAGTCAGTTGATCGTGTCATGCATGAACTGGCACCGTTTGATGCTGTTATCCACTGCGCGGCGCATACGGCTGTTGACCGCGCTGAGGATGAGCCTGAACTTGTTCATAAGATCAATGGTGTCGGCACCCAGAATATCGCAGATGTCTGTGCAGAGATGCAGGTGCCTATGATGTATATCTCCACGGATTATGTTTTTGACGGAGAGGGCACAGAGCCGTGGCAGCCGGATGATCTCGACAGAAGACCGCTCAATGTTTACGGACAGGCCAAGTATGAAGGTGAGCTGGCAGTTGAAAATACGGTGAAGGATTATTTCATCGTCAGGGTATCATGGGTATTCGGACTTCACGGCAATAACTTCATCAAGACCATGCTTCGCCTCGGCAAAGAACGCGGAGCAGTATCAGTAGTTGATGACCAGATAGGCTCACCTACCTACACACCGGACCTTGCAAGACTGCTTGTGGATATGATTCAGACCGATAAGTTCGGAAGATATCATGCGACCAATGAAGGCATCATCTCATGGTATGATTTTGCAAAAGAAATATTTGCTCAGGCAGGTATGGACGTGAAGGTATCACCGGTCAGCTCGGAAGCATTTCCGGCCAAGGCAAAAAGACCTCACAATTCCCGCATGGATAAGTCCAAGCTGGATGCAGCCGGTTTTAAGAGACTGCCGACCTGGCAGGATGCGTTATCACGATATCTGATAGAGCTGGGTAAGGAAGGTTGATTTTCTTTTTGGCATTTACGACATCAAACGGCAGGTTCACTTCGAAAGTGAGTTGAGTTTCTTTTGAGAATTTGAGACATCAAACGGCAGGTTTACTTCGAAGACGATTCGCGATGAGCGTGTCTGAGAAGTAAACCTGCTGATTGGTGACATATACTGAAACGAGGCATATATGAATTTACTGATTACAGCAATAGGATCCTTCTCATGTGATGTGGCAATCAAAAGCTGCCACAGCCTTGGCATGCGTGTCACAGGCTGCGATATATACCCGATGGAGTGGATAGCGCAGTCACTCGATGTTGATACATTTTACCAGGTTGATAAGGCTGTAAATGAGGACAGCTACATACCGCAGATACTGGATATCATAAGACAGGAAGAGATCGATCTGCTGCTTCCGTCCACGGATGCGGAGGTGGATGTGCTGAACCGTCATAGAGATGAATTAAAGGAAGCCGGAGTCAGGCTCTGCATCAGCGGACAGAAGACTATCGAATACTGCAGGGATAAAATGAAGTTCGCAGAGAAGGTAGGTAAGTATGCGATAAGAAGCAGACTTGTTTCAGATGTTCCTGAGCCGGAATTTCCGGTAGTGGTTAAGCCCGTTGACGGCAGGAGCAGTCAGGGCATGCAGAGGATATATGACAAGGCACATTATGATCTGGTTCCGAAGAGCTTCATGGTTCAGCCTCTGATAGAAGGCGACATCATCACAGTTGATGTGGTGCGTCATCCCAAATCAAAGTATGTTGAGGTTCTGGCAAGACAGGAGCTTCTGCGTACTCCGAACGGAGCGGGAACTTCAGTCAGGATATTCAGTGACTGGGAGCTGGAGGCGCTTTGCAAGGATATAGCAGAGCAGCTTCAGATAATCGGGTGCGTATGCTTTGAGTTTATCCGGGATGAGGACGGAGTATATCATATGCTTGAGTGCAATCCGAGACTGAGCGGTGGAGTCGCATTTTCCACTCTTGCAGGATATGATTTCGTAAAAGCACATTTCGATTGCTTCACAGCAGATGACATCGAGGTCAGGGGAGATATCCCGGAGATGTATATCGCAAGAAAATATCAGGAATATATCGTATAGTAATCATGAAATAATATAAAAAAATCCGACATTCAGCAATACTTTCTGCCGAAATGCCGGATTTTTTTTGATTCATTTTTTCTTCTTCTTGATTTCTTCTCTGTAGGCTTCTACTTCCAGCGCTTTATCGTGGCTGACCATCTTGACGGTTTTGACGATATAGACCTCACCGTCATCGTTGTGGCGCACGCGAAGCTTTCCCTTTAACAGCCCATGCTCCGGACAGGATGCTATACAGTGATACTGCTTCTGATTAGGCGTAAACCAGTTCACGCGTTTTTTCAGCTGACGGCCGCATTTATAACAAACCATCTCCTTTGTGGACGGATCAGCCATCGCTTTTTCCTTCGTCGGATAAAGCTGAGATACGAATTTTGAATAATCAGGGAAGACGAGGTATATTTCGTCTTCTTTTTTTCTCGGCAGGCGGAAGTAGTCAAGAGACATATACGGGCGCATGCTTCGCATATCGATACGCTGCATTACCTGCGCGGTATAGATGGCATCGTTAAGTGCGCTGTGGAAGCCGCCGTCATCTATTACATCCATTTCCTCAACCGCACGGTCAAGCGGTGCCATGGTTTTATGATGGCCCTCTGTGTGCATCGTGTAGAGCTTCTGAAGATCATAATAAAGCAGCGGGAACGGAAGCGGATTATCGATACCGAAGTATGCCATATTCCTTTCAAGCTGCGCGAGATCCATCTCTCCCCATGTGCAGAAGATGGGCTGTTCATCATCCTGATAGCACCAGCCAAAGAAATCGCCGACTGCCTCTGCAAAGGTCAGTCCGTTCTCTTTGATTTCATGAACTCCGAGATTTACCACCTCGAGGACTCTGTAATGAAGTTTTTCATATACGACCGGTTTGATGATCCGGCGAAACGTCGAGACTTTGCTGAAATTGAAGTCAAGCTTGACTGCACCGATCTCAATAATCTCAAAAGGAAGTCCCGGAACCGATCCTTCCTTGCCGTTTGCGCTCTGATTCCATTCCAGATCGAAAACAATGTAAGTTTGCATACCGTACGATTATATCATATAATATTACCAATATGAAATTTTTTCGAAAATTAGAATTAAAATTCGGCGTCCGGGCGATACCGAACATCATGATGTACCTGTGCATAGTGTATGCGATAGGCTGGGTCGTGCAGCTTGTATTTCCGGAGTTTTACTATTCCTATCTCACTCTGAACATACCGGCGATACTTCACGGACAGATCTGGCGTATCATCACCTGGCTCGCATATCCGCCAAGTACAAGCGTGATATTCGGACTGATCATGGTGTACGTGTACTGGACCGTAGGGCGGAATCTCGAGATGCTCTGGGGATCATTTCAGTTTAACTGGTTCATCATTCAGGGCATCCTGTTAAATGTAATCGGTGCCTTCATCGTATATGCGATCTGGGGTCCGGTGATCAGCCAGCTCAGCCCTATCACTCCGATAAACTTTACGCTTTCGATACTGCTTGCATTTATGATGAGCTTTCCGGATGCACGTTTTCTTCTTTTCTATATCATCCCGGTCAAGGCAAAGTATCTGGGTGTGTTCTATATCGCCATAACGATCTTGAATTTCATCCAGGGCAGAATCGGAACCAGAGCGGAGATCATCATTTCACTTATCAACGTAATACTGTTCCTTGTCTTTACAGGAAGAGCACAGGGGTTTATCTCCGGCATTAAAAATAAAAGAAACAGAAACGGGTTCATATAATGGCAAAGATCAAAACAAAACTAAATGAAAAACCGAAGAGACAGAGAGATGAATACGCCTTCATGGGCTGGATTTGCGCTGTGTGGGTCCTGATGATCCTCGCATTTATGCCCGTCTTTACGCACTATGCGTATGGAGATGTCCTGACCACTAAGTACGGAGTAGTTCTTGCGGCAGGGCTCGCGCTGATAGCAGCCTTTATACTGTGGGCTGTATTTGCACGGCGTATCAGCAAGTACATAAGTAAAATGAAATCGTATGCCGATCCTGAGACAGGAAAGTGGTTCCGGAGCTGGTGCAAAGCTACATTCAGTCTGCTGGATGTGTTTGTGCTGGCTTTTCTGGTGATAACGGTTATTTCGACACTTTCTGCTACGCCATATACATATCAGGCATTTTTCGGAAATGAAGGCAGATGGAACGGTGCATTGACTTTGATTATCTATGCTCTGACATATTTTATCGTATCAAGATATTACAGATATAAAGACTGGCATATCGCAGTTTTTCTGCTGGTATTTCTGTATATGAGCATCTGGGCGATAACAGATTATTTCATGCTTGATATCCAGGGCTTCAAAATGCATATTGCGGAAGAGCACTATGAGATATTTGTCTCCTCTATAGGAAATATCGATACTTACACTGCAGTGGCTATGATACCGTTTGCCTTCGCGGGTATCATGTTTATACAGAGCGAAGAAAAACTCTGGAAGATCATATTTTACTGGGTATGCTTTTTTGCAGCGATGCTTTCGATGATAACATCAGCTGCAGATAATGCATATCTCTCTTTCTTTGCATTCTTTATATTTGCTCCTTTCATCGCGCTTAAATCAAGACGGGGACTTCGCCGGTATCTGGTCAGTGCGGCATCATTTGTTTCAGCGATACGGCTCGTGCTTTACTGGAATGTCAGGTTTGAGGGTGAGGTCGTCAAACCTGCCGGAGTTATCTCTATCTGTGAGAACATACCACAGATAAAGTATCTGATGATAGCACTCTGGATAATCGTGATTCTGGTATATGTATATGACCTGGCAGTTAAGAAGGTGTCAATCAAGACTCCGCTTCCGAAGGTGGTTTCGACAGTATGGCTTATCGTGGTTATCGCTTTATTTGGAGGT